>JBBRPC010000122.1:0-10521 GCA_038228615.1 Acidimicrobiia bacterium
GACGGAATCCTCGAACAGCAATGCGAATTCATCGCCACCCAAACGCGCCGCGGTATCGCCAGCGCGCAAGTGCTGCGCCAGCCGCTTGGCGACTCCGGTCAGCACACGATCGCCCGCACCATGACCGAGACTGTCATTGACAGTTTTGAAGCCGTCGAGATCGAGCATCACTGCCCAAATCGATGCCTCGCCGCGAGCGCTCCGCGCAATCGCGTGCTCAGCACGATCAAGAAACAATGCCCTGTTTGCAAGTTCAGTGAGGGTGTCGTGGAACGCTCGGTGACGCAATTGCTCCTCGAGGCGAACCCGGTCGGTGACATCCTGCAACGTCGCTAAGACAGCGCTGACGCCATCGAAATCGACGCGACTCGCGGTGGATTCCACCAGAATCGTGCGCCCGTCGCGCAGTTGATGCGTGCTCGGCACCACGTGGGTTGCTCCGGCAACCGCGTGTCCGTATCCCTCATGCACCAACACCGCATGATCCTCGGATGCCACGACATCGGTTGCGTGCATGGCAAGGAATTCGTCTCGAGAGAACCCGTAGTGCGCTACCGCCGCCGAGTTAACTTCGAGAAACGCGAACGAGACCTCGTCGTAGACCCACATCGGTTGGGGGTTCTCAACGAAGAGCTTGCGCATGCTTGCTTCGCGTTCACGAACCTGTACCTGCGCGGCCGCGAGTCGCGACGCGACCCAGGCAACAACCTCGCCCAGCAACACACACACTGGGAGCACATAGACCGCCGACGCAACAGTGATTCCATTCAAATGTTTGGCCAGCGCCAGCGGCACGAGATAGGCAGCGGCCGCGAGCGGCAGTACCTTGAGCGACATGCCACGCGGAAACACGAGGCCGAGCCACGCGAAGGTAATGAAGAAAAACGTCGCATATCGGTAGCCGTCGGCTCCTGCGTACACGTTGTACGTGCCGATCAGGATGAAGGTGGGCGGGTTCAGGCACAGCATCGACCATGCGGGCCAGCGATCGAATGGCAGTACGCCGATCAGCAATCCAGATCCCAGTGCCATGAACGACAACAGCACGAGTACGCCACGATTGGCGCCAGGTCCCAGTGGCAGCCATGCACTCGACGGAACGAGCAGCGCACCGCACAACAGATACAGCACGCTCGACAGCCGGGCGCCCTGCTTCGGAGTCATTGCGCCGTCCATCAACGAAACATCGGACGTGCCTCACCCGACCTTGATACGTATGCTTTGGCATGGTCGGTGCACTTGCTGGCTTGCTGGCTTGCTGGCTTGCTGGCTTGCTGGCTTGCTGGCTTGCTGGCTTGCTGGCTTGCTGGCTGGCGTTTCTGGCCGGCAGGCTGGCTGACGGTCCTGGCTGGCTGGCAGATGGGCCAGGATTGAACTTTTCGATGCTGCGGTACGTATTCCCACCGTCCGGCTACTCCGTGCTGGCAACTACTAGGAGGAATAATGCGTCTACATCGAGTATTGGGGATTACCGCTGTTGTGATGGCCGCGACAGCCTGCAGCAGTTCGAGTTCGCCAAGTTCGAGCGGCTACGGAGCGACGACCACCAAGGCGACGACAGCCCTTGGAACAACAGTTGCACCGACGACGATCGCTCCTGCCAGCGGTGCTTCGATCGTCGTCGCGACGACCAAGCTCGGCAAAACGCTGACGAACGCCAAGGGTGAGACCCTGTACATCTTCGAGACGGACGGACAGAACGCGACCGCGAGTAAGTGCAACGCTGGCTGCGACTCTGCGTGGCCACCCGCGATCGTCGCGGGTACTCCGGATGCAGGCACCACTGGCCTCAAAGTCGCAACGATCACACGCGCCGATGGCTCGAAGCAACTGACAATCAACGGCTGGCCGGCCTATACCTTCGGCGGCGATGCCAAGCCTGGCGACACGAACGGTCAAAAGGTCGGAGATGTTTGGTACGCGTTTGGTCCTGATGGCAAACAAATCGAAAACTAGCTAGACGAATGACGTCTGCACCGCTCCTCGGCGACGATGACATCCGCGCGGTCTACGCCGCGCACGGTAGCGAGTTGTTTCGCTTCGCCGTGCGCTCCCTGACCGATCGTGGTCTCGCCGAGGACGCGGTGCAGGAAACGTTCGTGCGCGCTTGGCAGGCAGGCGATCGGTTCGACGAACGGCTCGGCAGCCTGCGTACATGGCTCTTCGCGATCATGCGCAACGTCGTCATCGACATGAGCAGAGCACGCGCCTCCCGACCGCACCTTGTCGGGAATTTCGGTGGGAATGCCAACGGGATTGCCAGCGGGAGTCTTCGTGGGGATTTCGGTGGCGACTCGAGTGAACGACTCGGCTCCCGCTCTCGTGGACAACTCGGTGCGATTCCCAACGTCATCGATCTTCACGACGATATAGCAATTGATCATTTGTTGTTGGCGTGGCAGGTTGAGGAATCGATGCGCAACATCAGTGTCGAACACCGCCACGTATTGGTAGAGGTGCATTGCAACGGACGTCCGTACGAAGAAGTCGCCGTGGAACTTGGCGTACCAGTTGGCACGGTAAAGAGCCGCGTGTACTACGCGCTCAAGGCGATGCGTCTGGCCTTAGAAGAACTGGGGTATCTCGATGTCGAATGATCAGTGCCGGGTGTTGCGTGGCGATCTGGCGGCCGCAGCCATCGGCCGACTCGACACCTCACCACTCCTTGCGCTGCAAGCCCACCTCGATGGTTGTCTCGCGTGTCGTATCGAGTTGAAGGAACTTGCGCGGGTCGCCACGGCAGTTGGCAATGTCGACCTCGACCATGTCGTCGACGGTCCGACCGTCCCCAGCGACCTTGGCGATCGCATCATCGCAACGGTGCGCAACGAACGGGCCAGCCAACCACAAGATCGCCAAGATGCACCCGCGCCGGGGCCGCGCATGCTGCAGCGACGACGTCGGACGCTCCGGCTCACAATTGGTGCTGCATTGGCTGCCGCGGCATTGATCGGCGCGATTGTGCTGCGCCCCTCAGCTGGCAGCAACGCGCCGCATCGCACGGTGGCGTTGACCGCCTATGAGCGAGGGGCAACTGCCGACGCCCTCCTCGCGAGCGTCGTCAGCGGAACCGAGGTGCGTTTCCGGGCACGCGGTCTCGACTCTGGGCATGCATACTGGCTTTGGCTCACGGGCGCCGATGGGAACAGAATCGGAGCGGGAACGTTCACTGCCGATCGACACGGGCGTGTGGATGTACATACGACGAGCGCCCTGGCCTACGCCAACGTGCAGCGGGTCTGGCTCACCGAAACCGACCAAGGCATCGTGCTCGATACTGCGCCGCGCCAACCTGGTCCCCCGACGTAGCTACCCGACCTCGCGAGCGGCGCTGGTTCGCGCTCAGCGACCATCGCTGGAGCTGTAGAGCGCCCGAACAAGGGTTTCCGCACGCAGATCAGGCCGTGAAAAATCGAACTGCAACGCGTTCATCACATAGCAACACGCGAGATTGCGATCAGGGTCGGCGAATGCAGTCGATCCGCCAGCGCCTCCATGACCGAACGAGCGCTCGCCAGCGGCCATCGGCAGTGTTGGTGGCAACATGAACCCAAGACCGAACGCGGTGTCGCGCACAATGATCCGGTCGGCGCCACGACATTGCACCTTGGTCGCTCGATCGATTGTCTCGGTGGTCAGCAGCCGACGTCCACCGACTCCATCGCCCACAAGCGATGCATACAGTTTGGCGAACGAACGTGCCGCTCCAATACCACTGGATGATGGCAGCTCAGCAGCATGGAGTTGCCGCGTGTTCCACATGTCGTTGTAACCGAACAATCCATCTGGTCCGGTCATGGCGCGCCAGATGTCGGAATCTCGTGGGATGATGTCGAAGTTTTCGGGTGGCGGTGGAATGAGTCGCGCGACCCTCGGCTCCATCGCCTCAGGCAGCCCGATCCAAAGATCGAGATCGAGCATCGGTGCGATTTCTTCGCGCACGATCGCTGCAACGGTGCGATGCTTCGGATCGCAGCGTCGGACTATTTCGCCAGCGAGCCACCCGAAACTTCGCAGGTGGTACCCGTGCGCTGTGCCGGGTTCCCACTGAGGACTCTGGGCCGCGAGCGCATCGACGACTGGCGTCCACGACAGCGCACGGTCGAGCGTGAATGCGCCTTCGATCACGGCGAGTCCGGCCTGATGCGACAGCAGCTGCGCGACGGTGATCGACGCCTTGCCTCCAGCAGCGAATTCCGGCCAATATTCGCCGACCGCAACGTTGGGATCGAGATGACCACGCTCGATCAAGAGATTCGCGACGATCGCAGTCACGCCTTTCGTCATCGAGAATCCCAAAGCGATCGTGTCGCTCGCCCAGGTTCGACCAGTCTGTTGGTCGGCGACACCACCCCAAATGTCGACAACGATTTCACCATTGCGATACGCGCTGAATGCTGCACCAACGTCGCCACGCTTTTCGAAGTTCCGGACAAACGCGTCGCGTACTGCCTCGTAACCGGGAGCCACAAACCCCTCGGGCGCAACGACGGCGGCGCCGGGTCGCTCCAACCGTTCGCTCATCTCGCGGATTCCAACCTCGCTCGGGTGAACCTCATCTGACGATGTTACGCGGAGGTTACGATCGACCGGTGAAGGTATTCGTCATCGGTACCGGATTCGGTTCGCGCGTGGTGGCACCAGCGTTCACCGCGACGCCGGGATGCGAGGTCGTTGGCATCATTTCGGCGCGCGATCACGGCGGTATCGACCATGCAATCCGCGCCGCTCGACCCGATCTTGTCACCGTGCACTCCCCTCCCTATTTGCATCGTGAGCACGTGCTGGCCGCAATCCGAGCGGGAGTACCAGCAGTGATGTGCGACAAACCATTCGGTCTCAATGCGCTCGAGTCACGCACGATGCTCGACGCGGCGACTGCAGCAGAGGTCGCACATTTCGTCAATTTTGAATTTCGATGCGACCCCGCACGCAATGCAACGCGCGACCTGCTGACCGACGGTGTCATCGGAACAGTCGAACACGCGATTTGGTTGCATCACTCAACAGGGTCGCGAACACCACTCCGTCCATATGGCTGGCTCTTCGACGCGACGCTCGGCGGAGGCTGGATCAGAGCGTGGGGTTCGCACGCCGTCGATTCATTGCGCTGGCTCCTGCGCGACGAGTTACTCGTCGACCACGCGGCTCCCCGCGTCGCGATCACCGAACGACAAGACTCCGGCGGATTGCAACACACATGCACGGCAGAAGATGGCGTGAGCGCGATGCTTCGCACCAGCGGTACCGGCGCCACAATCCTGATCGACAGCTCGTTCGCTGCCGCCGCGAATCTGGCGCCTCGTCTCGTGATCTTCGGTACGGAAGGGGCAATAGAGAACGTGGCGGACGAACGCGTGGTGTTGCGACACGTGGAGGCAACAACCACAGTGTTCGAGCGCGCTCGAGGCGATCTCGACCGACATCTTGCACCGATGCGATTGTGGGCCCAGCGCATTCGCGATGCCGTCGTCGACGGTGTCAGCCCACCGGGACTGCCGACCTTCTTCGACGGCGTCGCCTGCGCCGAATTGCTCGACCAACTACGGTCGCCAACGTAACTACGCGCTGCGGAGCGTCAATTCTTGTTCGATGCGCGCGCGCCGCTGTGCGGTCCGTCGTTTCCAGAATGGTTGTTTCCAATGGGGCGTGTTCGCCCGACTGTGATGTCGTACTGCGATATCGGGGTCGTAACGACTTGGTAGCCGATACGCGACGCCGGGTTCGTCGTACTCATCGGGGGCGACGGCCAGCTTCGCGAGCTGCACGCGCACTCGCTGGCGCTCAGCTCGCGAATGTGCTGCGAGCTCGGGGACTGTGACTGGCATCAACAACGTGTGGTGGCGTTGACTCATCAAGTTCCTCCTTGTTGAACTACATCGTCACACGTTGGGCTCCGAAATGCGAGTCCAATTTGTAAACGGCGTGTAAACCCTCGCCGGGCCCGTAGCTCTGGCTCTGATTCTGGTTCTGGGGCAAGGTTGGGTCAGTGGACATGGCGACGAAGGGACTTCTGACCCTGACCGCGAAGAGCTACCGCGCGGTTATATGCCATCGGGCGCGCGACCGGCGCGCCCGATGCGTCGTAGCTCAGGAGGCAATGACAGTGGGTCTTTTCAGAAAGAGTGACAAGCCTGTTCTCGGCGCAGCGTCGGTGTCGTTTGCGTTCATGGCGATGCTCCTGTCGTTCGGCGCCCTCATCACGGTCGCCACACGCGACAACTCGTCTGGCGCAAGCGTCGTTGCAGCTGGCGCGCAGGTGAGCCTCTCGGAATACAAGCTCGAACCGGGGTCGGTGACCATATCGGCGGGGAGCGCCATCACGGTCACGAACAATGGAACGATCCCCCACAACCTCACAATCCAAGGCACTGACCTCAAGACCAAAGATCTCCGTCCTGGCGAATCAGCGACCCTCGCGTTACGCGGGTTGAAGGCCGGCACGTACACGATGTTCTGTGGTGTTCCTGGCCACGAATCGCAAGGCATGAAGGGCATCCTCAATGTCGGGACTGCTGGAGCCGTGCAGAGCGCCCAGTCGGGCTCCGCTGGAGCAACCGCCGACGAACTCCTCGCCGGTAACTCCGTCAACGACAAAAATCAGGGAGCTGGCGTCACGCCGTACACCGGTCAGCTCACCAAAATCGTGCAGCATTTCGTCAAAACGGGAGCCATCGATCCAGCTCTCTATGAGCCAGACACCAGCTACGGACCGGAGTACAAGGCATTGGGTGGGAATCCATTGCTGGGTCCACCGGTGTTGCCGCCGGAGGTCAAAGCCGATGGCACAAAGGTGTTTCATCTCGTCGCCAAGGTCGTCGACTGGGAGGTCGCTCCTCGGAACAAGGTGAGCGCCTACACGTTCAATGGCATGGTTCCTGGCCCAACGATCAGCGTGCAAGCTGGCGACAAGGTCGACGTGCAAGTCAAAAATGAACTCCCCCAATCGACCGCGGTGCATTTCCACGGCATCGACATGCCCGTCGGGATGGACGGCGTACCGTTCGTGACCCAACAGGTCGTGCCGCCTGGAGCAACCTTCGACTACACCTTCACGGCTACCAGCCGACCGCAAGTTGGCATGTATCACTCGCACTATCACGCAGAACACCAGATCGCTGACGGAATGGCTGGTGCGTTTCTCGTTGGCTCGACACCAACCCCTCCGAGTTACGCTGCCGACTACCCGGCTGCGACACAGTTTCCGGCCGCGAATACTCCATACGTGATGATGTTGAACGACTCAGGATCCATCGGACTCTCCCTGAACGGCAAGGCGTTCCCTGGCACCTCCCCTGTCGTCACTCCCGTTGATCACTGGATCGAAATCGACTACATGAACGAGGGCCAGACGATTCATCCAATGCACCTGCACGGTGTGGAACAGTTGGTGATCGCCAAAGACGGCGAACCGTTGTCGTCGCCCTACTTAGCCGACACCGTCGATATCGGACCAGGGGATCGGTTGACCGTGTTGGTGAAACCCGACAAGTCGAAGCTCGACAATCTCAAACAGACACCGTTCGCACCGTTCGGCGTTTGGGCGTTTCATTGTCACATCATCGCTCACGCAGAAAGCAACAACGGCTTCATGGGGATGACGACAACCTTCATCGTTCTCCCCTAGCGGTGCAGCGCACAATGAGACGGGTTGCGACAGTTCTCACATTCGGCCTGGTCGTTGCGGCATGCACGGGCGGCCAGGCACATGTGCTGTCGGGATATGTGCGGACACCTCAGCTACATGTCGGGACCGTGCAACTTCGCGATGTCGCAACCTCCGACACCGGGACGCCATACGCGATGCGCGCGCGGCCAGCCGGATTGCTTCTTGTGTTCTTCGGGTACACATCATGTCCCGATATCTGTCCGACCACACTCGCGGATATCAAACTCGCAGTGCAGAAGCTCGGCCACGACGCGAAACGCGTCGAAGTCGCGTTTGTGACGGTGGATCCGCAACACGATACGCGAACCATTTTGCGAGCCTTTGTTGGTCACTTCGTGGCCGATGCACACCTGCTACGCGCCGTAGATGCGACGCAACTTGCAAACGCACAGCGCGCATTCTTAGCGACGTCGAAACCGCAAACCGGCGGAACATTCGACCACGCATCGGCAGTGTCGGTCGTCGATCAGACGGGCACGGTAGTCGTCGAATGGCCATTTGGAATCACACCAACGGCGATCGCCGCAGACCTTCGAGTGTTGCTTGCGAGAGCCTCCAAGTGAGCGACACCGAGCCGCAGAACCAGTTGGTGCCGTCGACTGGGTCGCGCCCGATTTGGATACTCCTCGGCGCACTGGCCGTCACGATGTTGTTCGGCTCGATCGTGTTGGTCGTTGCCCGTGATGCAAGCCCAACTCGTAGCCACAAGACGTTCGAGTACACAGTTCCGCCGGGCACGACGGCACGTATTGAGGCAGGAGAGCAACTCTTTGTGTTCCCAGGACGTCTCGTGGTGCACGTCGGAGATCAGCTCGTCATTCACAACAACGACACGACTGTCGTTGAGGTGGGGCCGTATACCGTCGACCGCAATGCAACGCTTGCGCAGAACTTCAATTCACCAGGCACCATCGTTGGTATCTGCACCATCCACCCATCGGGCAAAGTCACGATCCAGATACGCGCATAGCGCGAGCGGCGCCCCTCTCAGGACGCCGCTCGTAGGAATGATTCAGTTCGATGCAGTATTGCGTATTGCCTAGAGGCCGAGACTCAGTTCGTCGGGGCCAGTGGGTGAATACCACAGAATGTCGTCTTTGGTGTCGCCATTGAAGTCGCCGGCGATCGCTGCAAAGACACCGTTCACGGTAATCAGTGGACCTTGCACCAACCCTGTCGGAGCACCGCGCCACATTGCGTCCGCACCCGTGCCTGGTGCGTACCAAAGAATGTCGGTGTAGCCGTCGCCGTTGAAATCGGCAGCAACCGGCGCATAGACGCCGCTTATGTTGACGGTGGGTCCGTTGACAAATCCCGAGACTGTTCCAAACCAGAATGCTTCGGATGCTTTACCTGGTCGATACCACAAAATGTCGGAGTGTCCGTCGCCGTTGAAGTCGCCAGCGATTGGCGTGTAGGTGCCGTTCACGCTGACATTCGTGACAGGCGTAAAGGTACCGTCGCTATTGCCGTGCCAGAAGAGGTCGGCGCCAGCACCGGGTGCGTACCACACGATGTCGGAACGACCATCGCCGTTGAAGTCGCCAGCGATCGGCGTGTAGGTGCCGTTCTGGGTGACTTGCGGACCATTCACGAATCCCGATGCAGTTGAGGAGCCGAGCCACAAGGTATCGCCACCAGAGCCGGGGCGGTACCAGAAGATGTCGGTCTTCGAATCGCCATTGAAGTCGCCAGCAATCGGCGTATAGGTTCCGTTGACCGTCAGGCTCGCGGTTTGGGTGAAGCTGCCATCTGCGTTGCCGCGCCACAGCAGATCTGCTCCGGTCCCCGGTGCATAGAACAGAATGTCAGTGCGATGATCACCATTGAAGTCGCCAGCAATCGGCTTGTAGTTGCCATTCAACGACGGTGGGATCCAGGCCCGGAACGGCGTACCCGGCGGCGTCGCATCGAATGCATTGGACATCGGGCTACCGCCATTCGCGTTGGTCGCGAACACTCTGAAGGTATACGTCGTGCCATCGACGAGCCCGTGCACAGTGATCGGCGACGATGCACCGCTCGCGGTGTGGTTGCCAGGTTGCGCTGTCACTGTGTAGGACGTAATGGCCGAGCCATGATTCGCAGGAGCGTTGAAGGTCACAGCTGCCGACTGGGAATGTGCGATGGCGATCGTCTTGGTTGGTGCCGCCGGCACAAGGCTCGCATCGCGGATGTCGAACACGAACACCGCGTACGTGAATGGGTCACCAGCAGGACGGAAGTCGTAGCCGTCGAGGATGTAGAGCTGGCCACCGATGTCTTCGACACTGCGGGGATCAAGTAGTCCGTAGGGCCGCAGGTCGACGGTCTGGGTCGCATCGGCAGTCCAGTTGGTGGTGTCGATTTTGTACAGATGCCCCTGCGTCGTGACCGCGTACATGAACGCTCCGTCGGGAGTGAACGAATTACCGGTCATGCCGATATCGATGCCACCGGCGACGTTCGTCGGCGCGCCAACGGCATTCGTGTTCCAGTCGTAGGTACGAACCTGGCGTCCGTGCACGAAGTAGATGCCGGGGGCAGTTCCACCCGGACGCCACGTCGCACCCGTCGGGTCGATGCCTTCGGGCAGCGCCTTCCACGACTCGACCTGAAATGCTCCGTTGATGTCGCGTGTCAACCTGAACGCGGTCGGGTTAAACGGCGCAACCCCACAGCAGTTGCCAGAAAACACGTAGAGGGTGTCGGTGTTCGGGTCGTAGGCCGCCGCTTCCATGTCGTCGGAACGCGATGGGCCGGCAGCGGCCACTCCACCCGATTGAATCGCGTTCTGGAACGCTGGGGTCCCGATGATTCGACGCACCGCGTTGGTGGTGCCATCGACCTCGTAGATGCGATCCTTGTTGTCA
>JBBRPC010000123.1:0-10363 GCA_038228615.1 Acidimicrobiia bacterium
AGGGTGCACTCCATCTACTTCGCATGATTAGGGTCGCGGTTCGCGAGCAGTGCTGGCACGACGAAACGTGCCGCTGGCACCATCATGCTTCATTCAGGCTCGCAAGTGTGGGATTTACTGAACCGCGAGCCCGGATCGGTACTGGCGGACGGTCCCGACGCATGCCGTGACTGCACTGGCCAACCCGAGGTAGAGGCCGAAGCCTCCGCCGAATTGCACCGTCAGGCCGTCGGACATCCCTACGGCGGTACTGAATGCGGCCCAAAACCACAACGTGGCGACGAGCGCGCCGGTGCCGCATCCGACCGCAACTTTGCGCAACAAAGGCGATGTTCCGTACGCAAGCTGCCAAGCGCTGACGCCTGCGACTCCGCACATCAACGCGACGCCGATCCATCCCCGCCAATCGGTATACGCGTTGCCGCTTCCGGTTGCGGAGTAGTTCACGATGGAGTGCATCCGCGCGAATCCCGACCACCATTCGAAGAAACTTGCGGCGACGTACGCCACGGTGGCGACCAAGCTGAGCTGAATGTCGCGGGGTGCTTGCTTCAACGACTCGGGATCCCAATTGAGGTCGTTCACGATTGCCGCTATGCGCTCGATTGTCGTGCGCGCCTCTGGCGTTGCCACAGCATCCGGTGCGACATCTGGCTCGGGCCGAGTCGTTGGTTCCTGGGGCGGCTTCACGGTGGTCACTGCCTCAGTTATCGGCAGCGTTGGTGCGAATTTGACCGCGACTTCGCTGCTAGATTCGGCGCCCCATACGGGCCGTTAGCTCAGGGGGAGAGCACTTCCTTGACACGGAAGGGGTCGACAGTTCAAATCTGTCACGGCCCACTGCAAAAGACCAGGTCAGAGTACGTCTGGCCTGGTCTTTTCTCGTTCCACAGCGATCCCAGGCCGCGAGTCGTTTCTACCTCGCGGCCGAGCGGATCGCGATCGTGTCCAGCGTCGCAGCGGTGTCCCGTCGTCGGACGTGAAGATCAAACGGCTCGATCGCGCTAACCCGGCGCGCTCAGATTTGACGCCACATCATCAACGATACGAGTGTGAAACTCCACGCGATCGGAACGGAGCATCAACGAATGAGCGACGAAACCGGGGTCGGCATCGAAGAACCAGACAACTCTGGGGCCACGCGCGTGGAAGACCTCGGACATTTGGGCGTACAGCGACGGACGGCGTTAATGGCGGTTTTCGTCGTCGCGACGACTCTTGTGGTTGTGGCGTTGCCGATCAAGTGGCACAACGTGCATTTGGGCACGCTGCCCGAATGGATCGGCGTCGTCGCGTTGCTGTTCGTTGGCGCCGCCGTGTGGAGCCTGGCGCGCAGCATTGAGCGGGCACACCCGAGCGACGACCATTTCCGGTAGATGCCGACGGCACCGATCGGCCGGTTGACCATGGGCGCGACGGACATCAGCCATCCGGTCGCGATTGCACGTTGTGGATCTAGATTTGGCTTTGGTGTCTAGTTCAGCGCTTCGAAGGGCGGTCTTGGTCGTCCCGGTGACTCTGGTTGGCCTCCTCACAGCGCTACTCGCGATGGCGTATAGCAATGCCATCACGATCGGTCCCGTGTTTCCGTTTGTCGCGATCACACTCGCGAGTTTCATGCTTCCGGCAGCCGTCGGAGCGTACCGATTCCAAAGCGGTACCCGCGACGCGTCCGCGCGGCGCATGATGCTCTTCTCGACGCTTGTGTACTTACTGTCACTTCCCCACGATGGAGTACCGACGAACGAACCTCTCTGGCCGATGTGGGGTTGGTTCCTACTGCCATGCATCGCGACGCTCGGCGCCTTTATGCTCGACGCGGCAATCCAATCTGTTTCGCTAATGCGGCACCCGTCACTGTCCCCCGATGATGATGAACACGAATAGGTTTCGAGCTGACAGGTTCCTCGATCGGGAACTTCGTCACTGAGCAACGCGAGCGCTGGATGCCCGATCCTCGCGCGGCATACAACCAGTGGGGGACTACGGCTGGAACCCGTCCGAGGCGTCGACAAGCGTGCCGCATGTGTCGCAACGGAGCGCGGAGGTACAACCAGCGAGACCGTCGCGTGGAAGATCGCTGTCGTTTGTGTCGTCGTCGAGTTCGCCAGGGCAGTCGGGGTGCGGGCACGGGTCGCCTGCATCGGAGTGTCGCATGGCGTGACGGTACGACCTGGGTGCGACAGGCAGGCTCGTTGCGTATTCAGGCCGCGGCCAGGCCGCGAGTTGTCGCGAAATGGGGTGGAATCGAGGGTACCGGCGAGTAGTGTTTGCCCAGGTCGGAGCCGGTTCCCGAGCAATTCGGATACCGGCTCTCATCGTGTCTCGATGTCAGCCAATTGGGGCTTTGAGCGCCCCGATTGTGCCAGGCGAAGTTCCGACGCCCATTGCCGCGGCGACTTTGCTCGGAAGCTGAGCGGGCGATGGCTGCGGGCACGAGGTCGTGAGGCGCACGTTGCCTGCGTTGAGGTCGACAAAGACGCTGCTGAGTGGCATGTTGTCGACGGACTTACTTGCCAACTCGCGGTGCGTTGCTGCTTGCATTCCGGGCAGGTCGTTGTAGCGGGCGTTCGTGGTCAGCGTGGCTTGCACCGTTGCGAGATATTTCAACCCGGTCGCAGTGGTACGACCCCAGATGTTGTGATCCTGGCTCGTGATCATCGACTGGGTCGTCGCGTGGCGCGGCGACGTGAGATCGAAGCTGTTCAGCACCGGCCGACTGGAGTAGGGCCCAGCAACGATGATGTTATTCATGATGTGCACGTTGGAGGTATCCCACGTGACCCCGAGTGCTCTGATCGCCGCAGGTGGGTTCGTCCGAGGATCCTCATAGACGCCGAGTTGTGCCCAACCATTGCCGAAGATCGTGTTGTTCCACGCTTCGACGTTGTTGGAACCGCTGATCTTGAGACCGTCGCGTCCGTTGGCGACGATCACGTTGCCTGCTGCGATCGTGTTAGCTGAAACCTCAATGTCGAGACCATGGCCAGCGTTGCGAACGAACGTGTTGTTCACGACCGTGTTGTTCGACGAACTTGTATCAAACCACAGCCCGTTACTTTGGTTGTCTTCAAAAATGTTGTCGGCGTACATGCCACCTGCTGCAAGCGTCATCTTCGCTGCCGCGACGGAACCCTGCACCGACGGCAGGATCGACCATCGTTCAAAATTGTTGTACGCGACGCGGTTGTGCTGAAAGAAGAGATTCGACGTCTGGTACGAGTGAACGCCATTCATGCCATTGTCGATGAACGTGTTGTTGGTCAGCCGGTCGTTGGCGCCGTAAAGGCTGACGCCACGGCTCGCGCTCCATACGAACGTGCTGCGATCGATGACCAAGTTTGGCGCGCCAGCTACGACCATTGCCGGAACGTCGGAGTTGTAATGCGCCGCGTATTGGGCAATGCCGATGCCTTTGATTGCCGCGCCGGAAGCGTTGCTGTTGAATTGAATCGCCTTGTCGTACACGGTGACCTCAACTGTGGCGCCGTTTGGATTGCTCCCGATCCACAATTGGTTCGCTCGGCGATCCAAAAAGAAGCTGCCGTGTGTGACTGCGCCGCGACTCGTGACCTGTGCGAGGGGCACACCGTTGACGAACACTTGCTCTGGAAGCCCGGCGTTCGGATAGAGCGGGTCGAGTACTCCGGTTGGATAGCAGGAATCGCAAATCGAGGATGTCCACTGTTTGGCCCAAGCCGACCCAGAAGCTGTGAAACCCGTTGCAACAAGGCTGCCTTTGATCCAAGGTTGTTCGTGTGGGTACGCCTGGAGTGTGACAGCGATGCTCACACTGCCAAGCGATTCGCGGTACGTCCCGCCTCGCAGGACGATTGTGGTTCCGCTATGTGACTTACTGATCGCTTTGGCAATCGTGGCGAGGGGCGCTGCCTGCGTACCTTGGTTCGCGTCGTTGCCGCTATTGGCAACAAAGAGCGCACCGCTGGGAATCGCGTAGTTCGTGTCGGCGATTGTTGGCGCTTCCCATGGTGCCACGGTGCTGGTCGCTCCCGTTGCTTCGTTGCCGTGCCACGCCATGACGCCACCGGTAGCTCCCACCAACAGCGCCGCAATAGTGAGCTTGGTCGTGCGACCTCTGCGGACGTGCCTGCGAACTCCCGGGCGAACTGCCGGGCGAACCGTCGGGCGCATACTTGCATGATTGTGGTGAAGGGCGTCGCTAAGAACGCGACGAACACGAGCTACTCCTGCCATGTGGACATCATCGGTGCTGGACCACCCCCATCGTCGTGCCCTTTACCGTTTCTTTGTCATCAATTGCGTTGCGCAAAACCCATCACAGTTGTATCTCACGCTCCGTGGCGAAACTGGGTGGTGTGGCCAGCAGATCTCGCAGCCGATGCTTTTCGACCTTGCCCGTCGTGTTCATCGGAAGTTCACTCAGAAATTGAATTCGTCGAGGCACTTTGTAACCGGCGAGCCGTGTGCGACAGTGCGCAATCAGCATGTCGGCGCTCACCGATGCATTGGGATCGAGCACGATCGCAGCGGTCACTCTCTCGCCCCAACGTTCGTCGGGAATGCCAACGACTGCAACAGCGCGAACGCCGTCGTAGTCATACAACACGGCCTCGACTTCGCGCGACGCGACATTTTCCCCGCCAGTGATGATCACGTCCTTCTTGCGATCGACGACTCGCAGATAACCGTCATCGGAGAGTTCACCAAGGTCGCCGGTGTGGAGCCAGCCATCGATGATCGCAAGCGCCGTCGCTTGTTCGTCATTGAGATAGCCGGACATCAGCTGTTCGCCGCGCACCGCGATTTCGCCCACGGTTCCGTTCGGTACTTCACGACCTTCATCGTCGATGATGCGCCATTCGACGAGCGGAGTGTGGAGTCCTGCCGTCGCCAGAAGGTGCGGGGCATCGGCGAGGCCGCGTTGATGATCAACCGCGTTGAGAAAAGCAACATTTCCCGACAGTTCCGTCATGCCGTAGCCCTGCGAAAAGTCACAGCCAAACGCATGTATCGCGCGTCGCAGCAACGGCTCAGCAATTCCCGATGATCCGTAGCCGATTGTGTGGAGGGATGCGAGATCGCGACTCTTCAGCACGTCGGGCATCTCCATCAACGTCGCGATCATCGTGGGCGCAAGCGATGCGGCGCTGCATCGACGCGATTCGATGATGTCGAGGAGTGCCATCGGTTCGAATCGTCGCAGCAGCGCGATCGGGCGGCCACGTTGGTGATACACGAGAATGTTGTACGCGGCGACGTGACAGAGCGCGAACGCGAAGAGATAGACATCGTCGTCGCGGACGGGGCGGGCGAGATGGCATCCGAACGCGGCGACCTGCAGCGATCGGTGTGTCAATTTCGCGATCTTTGGAGTTCCAGTCGTCCCGCTCGTCGGCACGAGCCACGCGGTGTCGGTCGGTAGTGAGCCACCGGTGGAGTCGAGTGGTGTCGTCGCAATGGTGCCGCCTTCGTTGGCAGCGGCGATGAAATCGTCGTACTGCTCGGTCCACGCGCTGGTGCTCTCCCCGAACGCGATGAGCCGCAGTACAACGCCAGCCTTCGACGCGACCGGTCCGAGCCGATGTAGCAACTCGGCATCGCCAAAGACGACGTTCGCCCCTGTCCGCTCGAGCATCGCAAGCCACTCTGTTGGGTGATGTCGATAGTTCAGCAGCAGCGCCGCGTGTTGTGCGTCGGGGATGCCGTACAGGCACTCGATGTACCGGCCAGAGTTTTCTCCCAGCACCGCCACTGGCGTTGCGTTCGAAACGGCCGAGCGGAGCGCTCGACCCAACGCAGCGATGTTGCGAGACGCTTCGCCGAACGTTCGATCCCCATCTGGGGCGAACCATGCAGGGGAGTCTGGAGCACCTCTGCGCACAAGGTCGCCCAGGAGCATTGGCGCAGGGACCGATTCCATCATGATCGATGTTGCGTAGCACATCGTTTGCCGACTGATGTGCCTTGTGGTGTCGCGAGACCACGAGGGGTGGTCTTTTCTGACGGGGTCCGGTACCGTGGAGTCAATGTTGCAACGCGCCCGCATCCGCACCCGACTTGTGTTGCTACCGCTCCTGCCTGCCGCGGTGTTGGGTGCGGTCGTTGGTTTCGACCTGCATCGCAGTCCGGCGACTATTGCCGCCGCGATCGTGACAGCGGTGCTCGGAATTGCCGGGGCGTTGTTTGTTTCCGCGAGCATTACTCGTCCGCTCAAGGATCTCGCGACGATTGTGCTCGACCTCCACGACCTGCGGATGCTCGACGGCACGGGTCGGCCTCGCGACGACATGTTGCCGCCGCGCAAACTGCGGGCGGGTGGCGAACTTGCCGATCTCGCCATCGCGGTCGCCGACGGTCGCCGTCATGCTGCCGACCTCGTGACGGAACAACTCGCAGCCCGGCGTTCTGTCACTGATTTGGTGGCGAACATCGCGCTCCGCAACGAACGTCTGCTCGGTGCAGCACTCGACGCGCTTGGTGAGATCGGTCGTCGCGACCACGAACCGAGTACCGCAGCAGCGATCGCACGGGTGCACCGAATTGTCGCTCGCGTCGATCGCGCTACCGCGAGTGCTCTGGTGTTGATAGGTGAAGGCGGTCGCGTCGCAACGACAGCGTCGTCGATTACCGATGTGGTGTGGGCTGCTGCCCTTGCGATCGAGTCGTCAGATCGTGTCGATGCGCTTGCTCTGTCGAGCGCGACAATTCACGCCGATGCTGTCGCCGACATCGCCCACATGATCGCCGAACTCATCGATAATGCTGTGCAAGCATCCGCTGCACCTGGACGCGTCACGATTCTCGGTGCCGGCGCTGCTGATGGCGGCTACGAACTGACGATCATGGACTCCGGTTCTGGCCTCGGCGCTCGCGAACTTGACACCGCGAATCGGCGCGTTCGGCGACTGGAATCGCTGCACCGAGTCCCGGTTCGTCATATCGGACTCGACGTTGTGGGCAGGCTCGCGCGACGTCATGGCATTCACGCACGGCTCGGACACGCCGCCGATGGTGGTGTCGTTGTTCGGGTGCTGCTCCCCGCCGCGATTCTGACGGTTCCGGCGCATCCAGAGTCTGAGTTGCTGCCCGAATCGCCAGTTGTGCAATTGGCGTTGCACGGCTCGGGGCTTGAGCACATGACAACTGCTGGCCCGAGTGGTGACGCCGTCGTCGACATCCGCACGCCGTTGGAACTTGTCGTATCCGCAGCCGGGCCGCGGGAACACGACCTGTCGCACTATGAGCCGGCCCCGACACCTGGCGCCTGGACAGTCGATTTGCAAACGTCACAGCGTGCCGCGTCAGCGGTCATGCCCAAACGGGCGCCCATTCGGCTCGGCGCTTCCGACGAGTTCCTGCCGAAACGCGATCAGCGAAAGTGGGCGGCTGCGATCGCTCGAGCCCGCAACTAAGAACTAGCTGCTCGCGCCACTTCGCAACGTGACGCCAGAAGTGCTTCCCGTATATTCGCCGCCCTCCATGAACACCGCACCGTTCACAATTGTGGCGTCGTAGCCGCTGCTGTGTTGCACATAGCGACCAGCGTTGTGCGGAAAGTCGTGGACGTACTCGGGAAGCTCCAACGCGAGTTCAGCCATGTTGATGATATTCACGTCGGCGAATGCGCCAACCTGTAGTCGGCCACGATCGGTGACCCCGAACAGGTCGGCAGTATCGGACGTCAGGCGCCTGATCGCGTCTTCGACGGTGAGCCATTGCTGATCGCGAACCCAATGCGACAAGAACCACGTTGGTTGGCCGGCATCCATGATCATGCCGACGTGGGCGCCCGAGTCGGCAAGCCCCAGCACTGTGTACGGCTTGGACAACATCCACTCGATGGCATCGTGCGACTGATTGAGAAACGGGTAGCTGAAGACGGCACGGCCACGCGTCTCGCGCGAAATGTCGACGAACGCTTGGGCCGCGCTCACACCACGACGGGCGGCATGAGCACTGAGTGCATCGTGTGGGGTGAAACGGTAGTTCGCTGGCTCGTCGGCGATGACGTAGACGGCGTCCCATCCCGGCCCTCGTGAGGTCTCGGCTGCCGCAACAAGTTGCGCCCTGCGGTCGTCGTTGTCGAGCTGGCCAAGCTTGTCTGCAAGTGACAGCGTCGCGAATTCAGCCCATTCCGGGGTCCGATCGAAGAACGTCCGGGCGGCCAAGCCGAACAGCAAGGCGATGCCGCGGGGAGTTGTTTGCGGGCGGATATCGCCGCCTGTTGTCGCTTCGGCTTCGCAGAACTCGAAAATCCGCTCGTAGAGTTCCGGACCGGCGCTGCTGTGCGCGACACCGAAGGTGACCGGACGACCGGTACGGCGACGCACCTCTGCCATCCACGCAACCTCACTTTTGGTGTGTTCGAAATTTTCGCCAGGGCGCTCGAAACGAGGTGCAACCTCATAGACGCCACGTTGGTGTTTTCCGAGCACGTCGGCGATCGCGAAGAGCTCGTTGGTGTCTGCCCATGTACCTGGGACGGGCCGACCATCAGGAACTCGGTGGAGAAGCGTCCGACTCGTCGAAAAGCCAAGCGCCCCTGCGGCGATCGCCTCGTCGACGACATCGACCATCGCGGCGATGTCGTCGCTCGAAGCAGGTGTCTCATCGATACCGCGTTCACCCATCACGTGATTGCGCACCGCGCAGTGGCCGACCATGCCGCCAACGTTGAGTCCTTTCGGCAGCGCGTCGATGGCATTGAGATACTCGCCATAACTCACCCAGTTCCACGCCAGGCCGTCGAGGATGCTGTTGGCAGGAATGTCTTCGACGCTCTCCATGAGCTCGGCGAGGTACGCACGTTCGCTCGGGGCCGCCGGAGCGAACGTCACCCCGCAATTGCCAAGGACCGCCGAGGTCACACCGTGCCAACACGATGAAGAGCCTGTGGGATCCCAATGGATCTGCGCGTCCAGGTGCGTGTGGATATCAACGAAGCCAGGCGTCACGATGCGACCTTCTGCATCGATCTCCCGGGTCCCCTTTGCCGTGACTCTTCCGACTTCTGTGATGCGATCGCCATCGATCGCGACGTCGGATTGGGATGAGGGCGCCCCGGTGCCGTCGATGACGGTGCCGTTGCGAATTACGATGTCGTGGGTCATGCACCTGAGCTTACGGTGCTTGCCGCGTCGATTCCTCTGGGCCGGCGAGTATCACTACAGGATCGCGATCACCCTCGTTGAGATCGACGGTCGTGGGTGCGGCAAAAAAGCGCACCAACTCGTCGACATCGCGCACCACGGCCTCATTTCCAGACTCGACGTCCTGGACGCGACCAACCACCTGGCCGAGTCGTAGCTGGTCATCGAGAAGTCGCACAACGAATGCTCGCATGCCTAGCACCATACGAGCGGCCTGTCCCGTGAGCGTCCCTTGCCGCGACGCCGCCTCGTCTTTGCTAAATTGAAACCTGTTCTAAAACAATCTCCGGAGGATTCGTATGGAGTTCGGCTTGTTCATGGGCGGCTATGTCGCCGAATCGGAGATGGCAAAGAATCCCAACGCCGAACACGATCGGCTGCTGAGCGAAGTGCGCCTCGCCGAAGTGGGCGACCAGCACAACTGGAAATACTCATGGTGGACTGAGCACCACTTCTTGTACGAGTACTCGCACATTTCCGCCAATGAAGTTGTGATGCCCTACGTGATGGCGCGCACGGAGCAGATGCATATTGGTTCCGGGATTATCAACATCACGCCGCCCGTCAATCACCCGGTGCGCGTTGCCGAACGTGTTGCGATGCTCGACCATCTCTCGAACGGGCGTTTCGAATTCGGGACGGGACGCGGTAGCTCCACAACTGAACAGGCCGGGTTTGGCATCACAGATCCCGACGAAACGCGAACGATGTTCGACGAAGTCATAGGTCATTTCAAACACATGTGGCGCGACGGCGATTATCACTACGACGGTGCGTCGTGGTCGATGCCGCCTCGCAATGTGTTGCCGAAGCCGTACGTGAAGCCGCATCCGCCGATGTGGGTCGCAGCTGGCAATCCAGGAACGTTTGAAAAGGCAGCCAAGATGGGTCTCGGTGTGCTGTGTTTCACCGGGGGAGCACCAGAGAAGATGCGACCGCTCGTTGAGATCTACAAGGAAAACATCGCCAAGGCTGAACCCGTCGGCGAGTTCGTCAACAACAATATTGCGATCACGACGAGCTTCATGTGTATGCAGGATGGTGACGAGGCGCTCGATTGGGCAACGCGCTCTGGCGGCGGACGCCACCAATCATTGGTCTTTCGCTACCTCGATACCTTCCCGAAGCCCGCATGGGTTCCAGAATGGCCACAGACGATGCCAGATCCGTCGCGAGACCAATTGCTTGCGGCGAGAGAAACTGGTGCCGCGGTGATCGGGACGCCCGACGAC
>JBBRPC010000124.1:0-10281 GCA_038228615.1 Acidimicrobiia bacterium
GCGTCACCAGTGCACTGTGGGTCAGATGGAGTTGAATCGTCGAGGTAATAGTTCGTGATCGTTGGCACGAACGATGCGCTGAGGAGTTGCCGCACCATGGTGACCGTGCCTTGAACGCCAGCCATTTGCTCCCACGTTGGCGTACCCGGCGTGATCGAATCTGGCGTGCCGTCAACAGTGACACCGGTTGGATTCGCAGAGTTGCGGTACGTCATGCCCGATGCGGCTGGGCTGTAGTCAACAAAATCCATGATCGACTGCAGCGCATGGACGCGAAGGTCGGTCCGAACGTCTTCGCGTTTGTCGTAGAAGAAATCGGTGACTTGGGTACTGGGGCCACTGTTCGCACCCACAAATGAACGGATGCTACGCACGGGACCATTTTTGTTGATTACAAATGCGCCTTCGGCCGTGCCGAACGGACCGGTCGCGTCAAAGGTGTCTTCGGTGCGCGAACACGTGGTCGGGAACGCCATTACTTTGTTGCGGTCGAGTATGTCGACTGCCGATGCACCTGGCGCGGTAATCGTGAGTTGATCGGTGAGCCAACGCTCCGAAAAATGGCGCTTATAGGTTGCGCCGGTCACCAAAGAATTCTCGGGGTTGGCGATTCCGGTGAGGTGATACGTCGTTTTGTAACTGCCTGACAACAACTTGAAAGTGTACGTCTGATACTTAGCTCCAGCGGCCTGCTTAAGAGTGCTTCCAGCGGCTTTTCGGAACAAGTACACGTATCCTTCGTTGCCGACTGTCACGGGGTCGGCCACGTACACCTCAACACCAGTACCGACCGCGGTACCGGTTGGTTGGGAACCTCCGGGAGATTGCACGCCAGCATCACGAGCCATAAAGACCAACTCGTCATCATTATCGAATTTCGGATCAGGGTCATTGCCGGTCCACGACGATGCCGAGGTGTACACCAATTCGTTGACCAAACCGGGTTGGCTATTGTAGAAACTCGACGCCGCGTTGTTGTAAATAGTCGAGAAATTCTTGATCGCACGTTCGTCAATTTGAATAGGCAATTGCTGCCACGCGACGCCGTTCCAACGGAACCCAACGATGGTGGTCTTAGATCCAGCGACGAGAGTAGGGAGTTGGCTTCCGGTGAGCACAACCGGATCGGCGACACGCCCCAAGCTCGCAGCGCGCACCGGACTGTCGCTTCCCGCGACGCCAAACGACACGGCTGAGACCGTCACAATGAGCGCGATGCTGGCAGCCCTTAGCTTCATTGCGCAATCTAACCAGAGGAACTTCAAGCACGTCAATACAGGCATGGCTTTGGAATGGTGACGTCGCGGCCGACAGCGCGGAGGTATTCACCGTCTCGCTCCAACGGTACATGGACTTGTAGAAACCGTCGTCCCAACGACTCAAACCCACGCGCACCAGATCCCGCTGATCGAAGAACATTTGCGACTTGAGGCAATGCATTTCCATGAAGGGCAACGGCAGGCTCGGCCTCGTCGACGCACTCCACTGCTGGGGTGACGCTCAGACCGCCGACCACAACCATGTCCATCCAGCACTAACACAAGCTGGCGATGAGCAATCTTGCCGAAAACTGTTCCGATACTTCCCTCACGAACAGAGCTTCTAAAGTTGCTCGAAACTCCTGCGAGTACCTAAGGAATCGTTCTGTGGATGCATCTACGCAATCAGCTCGCGCGACATCGACGACACTCGAGGCTGCGGCTGGAGTAACTCACGCGACCAAGATTTATGGGCACGGCGATAGTGAAATCTACGCACTCAACGATGTCACGGTGCAATTTTGGCGCGGTCAATTCAGCGCGATTATGGGCCCATCCGGTTCGGGGAAAAGCACGTTGATGCATTGCACCGCCGGGCTTGATGAGCTGACCTCGGGGTCGGTCATGATTGGCGATGTCGAGTTGTCGACGCTGAAAGACAAAGCACTCACTGCTTTGCGCCGCGATCGAGTTGGGTTCATTTTTCAGTCCTTCAATCTTGTACCCACGCTCACTGCACTCGAAAACATCACGCTCCCGGTAGCGCTCGCTGGCCGCAAGCCCGATCAGGCCTGGCTCGATGAAGTCGTGCAGACCACGGGGTTGGCAAACCGCTTGAGCCATAGGCCCGATGAGCTCTCCGGCGGACAGCAACAGCGAGTCGCGGTTGCCCGAGCGTTGGCGTCACGCCCCGACATCATCTTCGCCGACGAACCCACCGGCAACCTCGATTCCCGAGCCGGATCCGAAATTCTCGAATTCATGCAGCGCGCCGTACAAACCCTCGGCCAAACGATCGTCATGGTTACCCACGATCCCATTGCCGCGAGCTACGCCGACCGCGTTCTGTTCCTCAACGACGGTCGGATTGTTGAGGAATCTACGAATCCCACCACCGAATCCATCATCGAACGAATGAAACGATTCGGTCAATGAGCATCACGCTCAAAGTCACACTCCGCAGCCTGTTCGCGAACAAATGGCGGCTCATGCTGACTGCATTCGCAGTTGTGCTCGGCGTGGGTTTCGTAAGTGGCAGCTTTATGTTGCGCGACACACTCCGAAGCTCCTTTACGAGTCTCGCCAAGGACATCAATTCCGGTGTCGATGTTCAGGTCCGCGCAAGAAACGAATTCGGACAGGACTCAAGCCCGAATCCGACCCGCGCGGTGCCAGCGTCGCTCGTGCCGACAGTTCGTGGCGTTCGCGGCGTGGCGGCGGCCGAGGGCAACATCAACTTGCTCGGCATCACGATCGTGGGTAAAGACGGTAAGGCCAAAGTGCCAACCGGTGCCCCGACCATCGGCTACGTATGGGTCAACGACCCAAACATTTCCGTTTTGAAACTCGCCGCTGGGCGCAAACCGGTCGGCACGGGCGAGCTCGCGCTCGACACCAAAGCCATGGTCGAAGCTGGATACCAACTCGGCGACACCGTCAAGGTCGTGACCCCCACGAGCAAGATTCAAGCCAGACTTGTCGGAACCTTTACGTTCGGCAAGACCGGCAGCACAACTGGCGCGTATCTCGTAGCGTTCGATCCTGCCGTTGCGTCGGATGTCCTCGGGCTCAAAGGCAATTATCAAACGATTGACATTCACGCCGCCGATGGGGAGGATCTTGCGACGCTGGCACGACGCATCAGTGCGTCGCTACCGAAGGGTTTCGAGGCCATCGACTTTGTAGCGTTGAATAAGGAAACCGTCTCACAGTTCGTTGGATTTACTGAGCCGATTTCCAATATTTTGCTCGGATTCGCTCTGATCGCGTTGTTCGTTTCGATGTTCATCATCACGAATACGTTCCAAATCCTCGCAAGTCAGCGACTCCGCGAACTCGCCCTGCTGCGGGCGTTAGGTGCTTCGAGCGGCCAAATACGAACGATGATTACCCTCGAAGGTCTCGCGGTCGGCATCTTTGGATCGATAGTCGGCATTGGCTTCGGCGTGCTCATTGCAATCCTGATCAAGGCCGTTGTGGGCTCGCTGTTTGGCGGGCTCCAAGGCGGACTCATTTTTACAACCCTGCCGTTCGTCGTTGGCATCGCCTTGGGAATTGTTGTCACTCTCGCTTCAGCGCTTGCGCCAGCGTTGCGCGCGGCGCGCATTCCGCCCGTCGCTGCAATGTCAGGGCGTCATCAATTCAACGTCGGCCACACGAGACTTCGTTCGGCAATTGCCATCGCAGCAACGACTCTTGGTCTCGCACTCGTTGGCGTCGGGCTGTTCGCGCGACCCGGGAAAACACAAGCGTGGATATCGCTCGCTGGCTTCGGTGCCATCACGCTGTTCCTCGGTGTCGCCGGACTATCACGGCTTCTCGCGCGGCCAGTCATTACTGCGCTCAGTGCAGCTTTACGACCACTCGCGCGCTTAGTCAGCTGGCCGTTCACCATCGTCCTGCGCAGGACACGTCAACACATCATTGCACCGATCGCACGCGAAAACGTCGCCCGTACCCCGCGCCGAACGGCCGCCGCCGCGGCTGCTTTGATGATCGGCATCGCCTTGATCGCCAGCGGCACAGTCGTCGGGGCATCGATCAAGACAACCGTCAACAAGCAACTTCAAACCTCCATCAAGGCCGACTTATTCTTTTCGGACAAGTCCTTCGTGGGGACACCCGAACGAATCGAGCAAAGCATCGCTGGTGTCCCGGGTATCGCAGCAGTGAGCGGCTATTCACTGATGCAATACCGCGTTTCGAACGGCGACAAAACTGCTGGTGTCGTTGACCACACGGCGTTCGGCGAACTCCTCGATATCAAGCTCGTCAAGGGTTCTTGGAAAAATCTCACCGAAGACAAGATCTTTTTGTACAAGGATCCAGCGCGAGATCTCAAGGCATCCATCGGCACGAAGCTCAACGTGCGGTTGGCTTCGGTTGGCATCAAAACCTTCACCGTTGCTGGCATCTATAACGACGCCAGCAATGTGGGCAATTCCGTCCTCGATGTCAGCACGTATCGCAAGTACAACGACACGCCGCGCTTCGACGTGTTCATCGGAGCAACACTCAAAGACGGCGCTGATCTCGCGACCGTCAAAAGCGCTACCAAAACGTTTCTGCTGGATCAAGCGCCTGCGTTAGAAGTGCAAGACCGCAAAGAGTTCCAAAAAGCGCAAGCACAACAAATAGACCTGCTCGTCGCCATCATCAACGCCCTGTTATTTCTGGCAATTTTGATTGCAGTTTTCGGGATCGCGAACACGCTCGCACTATCGATTACGGAACGCACGCGTGAACTCGGGTTGATGCGCGCGGTCGGGATGCTACGCAGCCAAACCCGCTCAATGATTCGTTGGGAGTCAGTGCTGACTTCAGTTTTCGGAGTTGTACTGGGCCTGGTGCTCGGCGTTGCACTGGGATCGATGTTGGCTGGGGCGCTACCGACTACGTTCGCTGACGAGATCACAATCCCAGTTGGCCAACTCGCGATCTATGTCGTCGCGGGCATCCTCGCAGGCATCCTCGCCGCAGCGCTGCCTGCACGACGAGCGGCCAAGATGAACATCTTGGCCGCGATCGCCGAAAGCTAGAAGGGTCACGTAGCTCACGAGAACGCTGGTGCACCTGTGAGCAACGATGTGACAGGCGACTGAAAGGCGACTGAAAGGCGCGCCTGACAGTCTTCGCTTATGGAGATTGATCGTTACGAACCAGGTGTGACTCCGGAGGCTGTCGTCTCCTCCCTGCACAGCACGGGGGTGGCGATTGTTGAGCAGTATTTCTGCGGTGCGGCGCTCGAATCGCTCCAAGAGGACCTCGAGCCGGTTGTTGGAACCATGCCCGCGGGGAGCCGCAGTAGCGATCTTGGAGAACAACAGTTCCATGGCGCGCGCACCGTCCGATTCGGTGGAGTGAGTGGGCGATCGTCTGTATTCGCCGAAATTCTTTGTGATCCTCTACTCCTCGCTGTCGCCGAGGCACTGTTACTCCCAAACTGCGGCGAAATCCAGTGCGCGGGGACACAAGTGATGGCCATCGGAGCCGGCGAACCCGCGCAAAACCTGCACTGTGACCAGTCGGCATGGGAGTGGTTCAACACCATCTCCGACTCACCCGAAGTCGCGGTCTCGGCCATGGTGGCACTGACCGATTTCACCGCCGAGAACGGCGCGACACGCGTTGTGCCCGGAAGTAACAAGATTCCGTTTGGCAACCCCGAAGCGTACGACGAACGCAGAGCTATTCAAGCGACAATGCCTGCGGGATCAGTGCTGTTCTATACCGGCAAAGTCGTACATGGAGCGGGAGCAAACAACTCTCGCGCCACTCGAATCGGTGCACATATCTTCTACGCATTGGGGTGGTTGCGTTCTGAGGAAGCTCATCAACTGGCGCTCGACGAGGCGATCGCATATCAACTTTCCGAGCGAGCGAGGCGTCTGCTTGGATTCGCGCAGTACACGCCCAAATGCGGTGGAGGACGTCTTTGGACAGTCGATTACGAAGACCCAGGCAATCGCTACCGCGAGCGCTAGCCCATGGGCCAAGATGTACAAGTGAACGTCGGCGTACTCGGACAGGTAACGATCAACGGCCGCGTCGTTCGGTCGCTACGCCAGGCCCGTTTGCTTGCCGCCCTTGCACTCGACCTCGATGCCGCGGTGACGCACGATCGGCTCATCGAGATGGTGTGGAGTTCAGATCTCCCCGAAGATCCGACCGCTGCACTCCATACCGTCGTGTCGCGCCTGCGCGCCGCGTTGCCTGTTGATGTCATGGTGATTTCAGTACCCGGCGCTTACCGCCTCGACGCGGCACCCGACACCATCGATATCCAAGCCGTCGATGCCTGGCACCGCGGTGACACGTCAACATCACCGCAGGAACGTCTTGACCTCGCGGTACGGTTGCGAGCGTTGTACCGCGGTGTGCCATTCGGGGATCTCGAAGTGGTCGACGCAATCACAACCCGAGAACGGTTTCTGGAACTGGGCAGACAGCTTGTCGAGGCGCAAGCCGCGGCGCTGTGCTCCCTCGGGCGACCATCCGAAGCGGCCGACGTATTACGTCCGCTCCTGCGCGACGAGCCGACTCGCGAAGATGCCGTTGCGCAATTCATGCGCGCAAGCTACGAAGCCGGGCGTCAAACGGATGCGCTCGCCGCATACGCCGAGCTGCGACGGGTGTCGCGCGAGGAGTTCGGCCTCGAACCAAGCCCGCGCCTCGCCGAACTCGAACTCGCAATACTCGACCATTCTCTCGTCATCAGCGCGGGTACCGCATACGTGTCGCCACTCACCCGACGCGAACTCCCTCCGATTCCGTTCACTGCGTTCATCGGTCGCGACGAACATCTCCAACAACTCGTTGCGCTCACGCCCGCTCGTCGCCTCATAACGATCCTCGGTCCCGGCGGCATCGGCAAGACTCGGCTCGCGCTCGAGCTCGCACATGCACTCGCGACATCGGGAAAAAACGTCGCGTTCGTTGAACTCGCGGAAACCGGTGCAGACGCCGACGTTGCCGGCCTCGTCGCCGGTGCATTGAACGTCGCTTCGCAGTCTGGGCTCGATCGCAGCCGTGCGACTGCTGAACACATCGGAATGCATCGCGCCGTCCTGATCCTCGACAATTGTGAACATGTCGTCGTTGAGGTACACGCGCTCCTGACCGTGCTCCTTGCGACGTGCCCCAACCTTACGATCGTCGCGACTAGCCGCGAGCCAATCGCGATAGCGGGAGAACAACGCTGGCCGCTGCGCGGCCTCGCGCCGCAGGCTGCACATTCGCTCTTCACTGAACGAGCGCGCGCCGCAGATCCTGATGGGCTGCAGGACAATGACGCGGCCCTCGTCGACACGCTCTGCACGCGACTCGGCGGCGTTCCCCTATCGCTTGAGCTCGCGGCCGCCGCGCTTGCGACGATTGGGCTGCACGACGTCGTGCGCGGATTCGACGACCCGTTGGCGATGCCGCGCGACAACCGGCCCACGACTGCGTCGCGCCACCGCGACGCCCGCGCGGTCGTCGAATGGTCATACAACCTTTTGAGTGATGAGGACCGTGCAGCATTTAATCGTCTCGGAGTGTTCGCAGGAACCTTCAGCTTCGATGATGTCAAAGCGGTGCACGGGCCCAAAGTTGCTCGCCAAGTGTCATCACTCGTCGAACGGTCGCTCGTCATGCGCACGACCGATGACGGGCCGACGCGTTACGAGATGCTTGAAACAATGCGCGCCTTCGCCCGCGAACAACGCGGGGTATTCTTCAGCGAAGACCAACAACAACATGCTTCGTGGGCCGTCGAGTTTGCGAGGCAGTGCGAAGCGTTACTCACCGGGCCCGACGAAGCGGAGGCGTTTCGGCGGCTGCACGCAGCGTTCACAAATATTCGCCAGGCGTACGAATGGTTAAGCCACCATGGCCCCGCGGATGCACTCGCCTCGTTGATGCAATCGATGGTCATTTGGGGTTGGCAGTGCGACAACGCCGAAGTCATGCAGTGGGCGATGACGACCTCGACGAAGATCACAATCACTGACTCCGATGCCGCGGTCACGGCGGCGGCCGCGGCCACCGTCGCGCTTTCGCGTAGCGGTGATCTACGGGCGGCCACAGCCAATGCGGCCCGACTCGTCGAGCGTGCCGAGACTGCCGAGCCCAATGTCGCGGCGTTCGCATTTTACGCGGCAGCCGAAGTCGCAATCTTCTCTGGCCGCTTCGACGACGCCGCGAAGTTTGGCGAACGCGCCGCGGCCGACGGCGCGCGCTGCGGAGCCCAAGGACTCGAGTTCTTCGGCATGGTCGACGCGGCATTGGCCCACACCTATCGCGGCGATCTCACGGCTGCCGACACCTGGGTCGAACGAGCCTCCGAACGAGCCCAACAACTCAATAGCCAGCACGCGCGGTCTTGGGTCGAAATGTGTCGAGGCGACCGCGCAAATCACACCGATCCTGAACGTGCCCGTCTGCATTACGAACGATGCCTCGGACTTTGCGCTCCAATCACTAGCTCATTTCTCCAAGGGGTCGCCGAGTCATCGCGAGCCGAGTATTTGGTGCGTCGCGCTGTGGCGCTCAACGATCTCGGCCCCTACGCATCGCAACTCGAGCGATGGCGCGCGGTTGAAGCGTGGACATTCGTACTGGAAACGTTGCGCCGACTCACGATTGACCTCACGCGGTGCGGTGAATTCCACGAGGCTGCGGTGTTGCTAGGAGTCGTGCTGAGTTCCGCGCCCGTAGCCGACGCAGATGCCGAAAAGCTTGCCGACGCTCGCCGCACGATCGACCGGAGACTCGGCGCAAGTCGAGCGACCGAGGCCGTCGCCAGTGGAGCACGATTGACGATCGCCGACGCGACTGAACGTGCGATCTTGTTCCTCTCGAGCGGGTCAGACACAGCCACGATCGCAAGCTGACAGTTGAATGAAAGGTCGCCTCGCCACAATGTCAGAAATCGCCCAGTAGGCCAGGGAGCAATCCATGTCAACGCCCATCGTTTCCGAAACCAGAACATCAGCAACCGGCATATCAGCAACCGGCACATCTCGCTACCGCACCGTGCTTCCTCAGCTCAGTGATCAGCTCTTCCTCACCGACGGTGGCCTCGAAACCTGCCTAATCTTTCATGATGGCATCGACCTTCCCCACTTCGCCGCGTACCCGCTTCTCGAAACCAGCGACGGACGCGCCACACTCCGCCGCTACTTGGATCCTTTTCTCAGGTGCGCTCGAGAGGCCAACGTTGGGTTCGTGATTGAGACACCAACCTGGCGGGCGAATGCCGATTGGGGGAAGCTGCTTGGTCACAACGCAGCGGCGCTTGATCGGCTGAACCGCGTCGCGATCCGTGAAGCTGTGGAAGCACGAACAGACGCCGCGCTCACGTCGCCGGTCGTGATATCGGGCCTCATCGGACCACGCGGTGACGGTTACGTGGCGGACACCACGACGTCACCCGAACAAGCGGCCAAATATCACAGCGCGCAGATCAACACCTTTGCGGATACCGCAGCCGATCTCGTCACCGCGATCACAATGACCAACTCCCCCGAGGCGATCGGAATTGCCCTCGCAGCCAGCGCGGCCTCGATTCCTGTCGTACTTGGTTTTACGGTCGAGACCGACGGTCGCCTTCCGTCAGGAGAAACCCTCGAAGACGCGATCCAAGCGGTCGACGAAGCGACGAACGCCGGGCCTGCGTACTACATGATCAACTGTGCTCACCCGACGCACTTCGCATCGATCCTCAAACCTGACGCACCGTGGACGGCCCGAATCCGCGGGCTACGCGCCAACGCATCAACGATGAGCCACGCGGAACTCGATGTCGCAACCGAACTGGACGACGGCGACCCGAACGACCTCGCGATCCGATGCCAAGTGTTGCGCGATCAGATCTCTACGCTCAACGTCTTCGGTGGCTGTTGCGGGACCGATGCGCGCCACATCGAAGCGATGGCAAAGGCACTACGCGTCAACAACAGCTGAAACCAGCGTTGGTGTCTGGCCGTTGCCCGCTCTCATCGGCGCGTTAATGTGCCTTGCACGGCATTACACGTCCCGCTGCGCAAGAGTTCCGAACGAAGAAAAACGGATGAATACTGAATCGATGAGCGTTGATGTCTGGGCCCGTCGATATACGCAGGTGATGCGCGACGCGAAGCTGCTTTACACGGAAACCCCGAAGGTCGGGTGCACATCGGTCCGGAACTTGTCAAGGGTTTTGAGACCAGTGTCTTGATTTAGCTTTGGATGAGTGCTTCGCGGCTGGGGTCGTTGATCCATGCCTGCGTGGGGAGTTTGAGTGGGACCGGTTTTTGGTTGAACCGTTCGGGGTTTGTGCTGA
>JBBRPC010000125.1:0-10253 GCA_038228615.1 Acidimicrobiia bacterium
CTGCATGTTGATACATGCTGATTTCACAGCAAGTTCCGGCCGTAATGTTGCAATGTTCGACAGCGATCTGAGTACCGCCGACTTCACAAAAGTAACGCTCCGCGACTGCGCGCTGCATGGTTCGAAACTCGATGCGATCATCGGCGCCCAGTCGCTCGCCGGAGCGACGATCGACTCCTCGCAAATATTGCCGTTCGCGTTGGCGCTCTTCGCTGCCCATGGTGTCACGGTCACTGACGAACGCGACTAGCGCGACGCCGCGCCGGCACGTGTTGTGCCGGCGCGGTCACGTTCGCTCCCCCGTCACCCAAAGAGTTCGACTGCGGGCCGGGACTCGCACGTTGTGACAGTTCGACGGGGGGAGTTCGCACTGTTCACTCGTTGTCCCGACCCGCTGCAATGGCCGTTCCTTGGGAGGTCTTGTGTTGAGGTCGTTGCCGTTACGCCGTCATGCTCGTTGGCGTGGCGCCGATCCCGTCGCCGAAGAGTCCTTCGAACGGATCCAGCATTACCGTCGGTTCGGCTGGACGCACCTTGGGCGGGCGACCACGACGACGCTTTTCTGCGAGGATTTTCCCGTTCAAAAAGAGCTCGCCGCCCCAGACACCCCAAGGCTCCACGTTGTCGATCGCCGCGTCGAGGCATGCATCTCGAACCTCACAGCCCAAGCAGAACGCCTTGGCACGGTTGATGTCGTCGATCTGCTCCGAGAAGAACAAATCGATCATCGTCCCGGTGCCCGTCGAGCAGCGGGCCAGCGCGGCCCAGTTCTCAGTGAGTTCCTCGTCGAATAACTCGTTGGTCTCGGTGAGGGCGAACATCGCTTGCTCCTGTCTGTGGTGTTGCACTTTGGATGTTTGGCTGCTGGTAGTTGCGAAGGTGCTGTGTGAGCGGGCAGTTGAAATTGGCAAAACAAAAGGCCCGCCGGATTCCCGGCGGGCCTGAGTGAGTTGCACACGTTGCGAGGGGCTACGTATGAAGCACCGAGGTCGGCCAGGAGCCGGGCTTACGGTTCTGAAGGTCATTGTGCGACCACGAACCAGCCGTTGTTGGCGTGAAGTAGGCCGGAATCGTGACTTCGACGCTATGGAACGCGCGCGCACCGACTACAGCCATCCGCATTTGAATTGCGAGGCGAGCGGTACTCATCGTGTGCCTTCCAGGGTCGGGTGGTTGATGGCGGTACAGGAGTTCATTTGCTGGACGTGTTTGGCTTGAGTTTGATCGGCGCGCACGCGGCCTGCGTGAGCAGTTGCATCAGATCATGCCACACCGGGCGGGTGCAAATGATTTATTCCGAAAACTTTCGGGTAATTGCCAAAATTGCTGCATGGACCGCTGGCGGCCCTGCCACGATGTCGCCCGACCACAGAAATTCGTCGGGATCTCCCGCCCAGTCGGTCACGACGCCCCCGGCTTCTCGCACGAGCACCGACCCAGCCGCGACATCCCAGGTACCGAGGCCCAATTCGAAGTAGCCATCGAAGACGCCCTCAGCGGTCCAACTCAAATCGAGGCTCGCACCACCGATTCTGCGGAGATCTTCGAACGTATTGAACGCGGCTTCAAACGCCTTGAGGTACATCGGCACGCGGTGCTTCAAACGGAACGGGAAGCCCGTCGCAGGAATCGCTTGGGCAACGGTGCGAGTGCTGGTGTGGATCATCACGCCATCTTTGAACGCGCCGCCGCCCTCGAATGCGTGGTACATCCGCCCGTACAGCAGTGGTGCGTGCACGACGCCGACAACAGGGCGGCCGTCGCGCACGAGCCCTATCGAGACACCAACTGCGTCAAGGCCATGGAGGAAATTCGCCGTGCCGTCGAGCGGATCGACGTACCACCCGAGTGCACTCTTGGTTCCACCCGATTCTTCACCAAAGAAGTCGACATGTGGCGCGAGATCTGCCAAGCGCTCTTTGATCGCCCGTTCGCTCGCGATGTCGGCAGCGCTCACCCAGTCGCCGGGAGCCTTTTCTTGAATGTTGCGCGCCGCCCCAAAGTGCTCAGTCACAATTTCGCCGCCGACACGCGCCGCCTGTGTCGCAATCTCGCAGAGCGCTTCGAGTTCGTTCATCGTTTTCCCGCTGCCGGACGAAGCGCTTCGAGCAATGCCGTAGTTCCGGCAGCAAGCAACTGTCGGCGAACATTCGGATCGCTGACCGAAAGCGCTTGATCTCGGGTATCGACGATCGAACCGCCAGCCTCTTGCACCATGAGTTGGCCACCGAGGTAATCCCAAGGCGCGTGCCACGCTCCCCCGTCGACGTACCCATCGATGCCGCCCGTCGCGAGATCACACAACGCGAGCGAAGCGCATCCCAGCACGCGATATTGCTTCCATTGCAACACGCGTGCCGGGAGGCCCGACAAAGCAACGACTGAGTCTTCGATGCGCTCCACGTCACTCGTATGAATCGCGATGCCATCGCGGGTCGCGCCACCACCGCGCACCGCCCGGTATTCGACACCGGTCGCTTGGTTCACGACGAGGCCGCACAACAATCCCTCCGCATCGAGCGCAGCGATTGACGTGGCGTAGTACGAAAGCCCGCGCGCGCAATTCGTGGAGCCGTCGATTGGATCCAACACCACCGTGACGGCGGCATGTTCGTTACCGCTGTACGCAGATTCCTCGCTCACGATCGCAACGTCAGCCTGCTTCAACACCCGAAGCGCTGCCCCATCGGCGACAATGTCGAGACCGTATTGGCCGGCGCGCCCCGTACGCGCCCGCTTCTGGTCTTCCGACAGGCGCGCAACTGCGGCGCGCACCGCAACACCAGCAGCGGAGAACATTTCGAGCAAACTCGATGGATCAAGATCGGTCATTACGGTGATCTTCGCAGCTTTCAACGAGTCGCAACGATTTCGACAATGGCGTTGTAGTCGGGAACGCCACTCTCGGGGTCACGCACGTCGGCAGCGATCAACGGATTACCTTCCGGAAAAAACACCTGTACGTTGCCTGGCCGAATTTCGGCGACATGCACCGTCGCTTGGATCATTCCATCGGCACTGCGCACAACCACGGCGTCGCCGTGAGCAACACCAAGCGTCACGGCATCGCTCGCGGCGATGAACACCGCGTCGCGACTCGCGCCTGTGAGCGGATCGGTGTCTTGCCACACCATCGAATTGAATTGCTTCCCGCGCCGCGTCGAACACCGGAACCATCCAGCTGGGATGTCGATGACCCGATGCGTCACAGCCCGAAAATGTGCGCGGCCGTCGGGAGTCTCAAACGTTCCACCTTCGCATAGGCGAGTACCGCCCCACTGAATCGCATCGCCGGTACGAGCGAGGTTCTCGATTCCGGCGTAGGCGGGCACAACCCGCCCAATTTCGGCTCGAATCGCCGCTCCCGATTCGCAACCGAAATGTTCTGCGCGGACTGGATCGATTCGTCGTGCAAGCTCGGCGAAGATCTCCCATTCGCTTCGAACTTCGCCCGGGCGCGGGCCGCGAATCTCTGGGCTAAACGCGACGCGCCGCTCGGTAGTTGTCGACGTTCCACCGTCGCGCTGTTCGTATCGTGTCGCAGCTGGCAGGAGCACCACAACCTCGCCACGCTCGCCCGGCGCGACGAGCATTTGTGAAGAGACGAAAATATCTTGATGTACGCGCACTTTTGTGTTGGACAGCGCGGTGCGCACCGTGTCGGGCGCAGGAAGCACGTCGAGGAAGTTGCCGCCGCTCGAGTAGAGCACGTCGAGTTCACCTCGACCCGCCGCTTCCACCATTTCCCCTGCGGTCAAACCGGCGTCGCTGGGAATATCAAAACCGTAGTGTTCGCCGAGCTGTGCAGCATGTTCCGGAGTGACGGTAACTCCGCCGGGAAACGCGGTCGAGTAGCAACCCATTTCGGCGCCGCCCTGCACGCCCGAGTGTCCGCGAATCGGCATGAGCCCAGCGTTCGGTTTCCCCACATTGCCGCGCGCCAGCCCGAGGTTCACGATCGCGCTCACGTTGTCGGCACCCGTCGCGTGCTGCGTCACGCCCATCGACCAAACGAGCACCGCGTTCGCTGCCTCAACATACAGCTGAGCGAAACGTTCCATGTCGGAACGCGACGCACCGGAGGCCGCCTCGAGATCCTCGAACGAGGCGGCTTCGACAACTGCTCGCATCGCCTGGAAGCCGCTCGTGTGCGACGCAATGAATTCATCGTCGAAGGCGCCAGGACCAGCGAGCATGCACTTCAAGACACCATTCACAAACGCGACGTCCCCGCCGGTGTGCACTGTGAAGAATTCGTCGGCGATTTTCGTGCCAAACATGGCAGATTCGGCATTGGAAGGTACCCAGTATCGCTCCAAACCTGGCTCCCGGAACGGGTTCACCACCAACACCTTGGCGCCACGCTTCTTTGCAAGGTAGAGGTACTTCACAAACACCGGCTGCGCATTGGCGACGTCGGCACCGAACAGCACGATGAGTTTGGAATTGATCACGTCGGTGTAAGAACACGTCGTCGCAGCGACACCGATCGCTTGCTTGAGCGCCGTCGTAGAAGGCGCGTGACACACCCGCGCAGCGTTGTCGACATTGTTCGTGCCGATGAAACGCGCCATTTTTTGGGCGACGTAATACACCTCGTTCGTGATGCCCCTCGCAGTCATATACAGGCCGAACCGATCAGGCCCTGCAGTTCGGATCGCGTCCGCGATCACATCCAATGCGTTATCCCACGAAACTTGCTGGAATCCGGCGTCGCCTTTCCGCCGAATCATCGGGTGAGCAAGCCTCCCTAACTCCCGCAGATTCTTGCCGTTCCGCCGCGACAGCGCAGCAGCGTCGCCGAGTACCGAGGGGTCCATGGCGCTCATCGTGTTGACCTTGAGCAGGTTCAGGCGAGTTGTACAGAGGTGCACGCCGTCTACTGTCCAGTCGTGCAGCCCGGCAACACCCAACGCGCAACCGTCGCACACGCCTTGGGTCAGAATCCGCCAAGCGTATGGAAGTTGTTTGCGATTCTCCCAGACCGTCTTGACCATTTCGCCGTAGTGATTTGGTTTTTGTTCACCGATGCCATTCGGCTTCCATCCGACCCAAAGGTCGCGTCGCAAATGCCGCGGCGGCTTAATTCGTTCCTCGGTCACGGCGCGATTCTCTCGGGGTAGGTGTAAATGTTGAAACGATCATCGCGTAGAAATGCGATCACTGTGATGCCAAGATGGCGAGCGGTATCAATGGCAAGTGACGATGGTGCGCCGACCGCACAAATAACTGGAATGCCAGCGAGGGCTGCCTTTTGGACAAGCTCGAAACCGAGTCGGCCAGAAACCGCAAGGATGGAGTCGTGCAACGGCAACCAGTGTTCAATAAATGCGTGCCCAACGACCTTGTCGACAGCGTTGTGACGTCCGACGTCTTCCCGCACGACGCGCACGGTGCCATCAGATTGCACGAGCGCTGCGGCATGCAATCCACCGGTGAGGTCGAAGACTGCCTGTTGATGCGCAAGGCTCCCTGGTAGCGAACGAACGACGTCGGAGGCGACCGTCAACGACGTCGCAACCAAACTTTCGCAGGCTTGCGACAAGTCGTCAAGCGTCGTCTTGCCACATAGCCCACAGCTGCTATTCGCCACAAAGCTCCGTACCGGAATGCTCGACGCAATCGAGCCGCGCACACGGACGGTCACGACGTTGTATTCCTGTTCACCGTCGGCGCCAAGGCAGTAACCGATCTGGGACAGCTCATGCGGATCGACAACCAACTGCTCTGCAAAGAGAAACCCCAGCGCGAGCTCAAAGTCGTGTCCTGGCGTGCGCAATGTGGTCGCCACGGCCGTGGCCGGTTCGCCTGGACCATGCAGGCGAATCTCCATCGGTTCTTCTGTCGCCAACTTGTCGGGGCGGGTTCGACGCAGGCCGAGCGCATCAACGGAGACGATCTGTACACCTGTCGTCGATCGGCGTACTGGGTCGAGAGATCGGCGAGCCACGCCAGCGATGCTATGGGCCGAGCGTGATGCCCATAGCCCGGGCGTCTTCGATCGTGTCGATATCGCGCAACGCGAATTCCGGTGCCACCGACAGCCACTCCCGCTCAGCGATCAGCGCAACATCTGTGAGCCATCGGAAACCCCGTTGCCCTGCCTCATACTGCTCGCGCGCCTCGGCGATCGTCGCAAGCGAGTACTTCGCGCACACGTACTGGGCCTGCGCCGCAAAGATCGGCATGGCCGTCGCCGCCGGGTAGTCGCGAATCAAGGCGAGCAAGGCACGGTCAACAAACGGATAGTCGCATGCAAGCAATATGACAGCTTCAAGCGGGCGAAGCAGCTCCGATGCAGCAAGCGGGCGAAGCAGCTCAGATACAGCACGCGGGCGACGCAGCTCAAATGAATCAACTCCGGCAAGCAATGCTGCCAACGGGCCCTCCCCGCGCGGCGTTTCGCGCACGCACGAAACACCTTGCACGCCGGCCACGCCATCGCCAACTTCGACGACCGCCTCGCAGACGGCCAGAAGTTCTTCGGCCGCGCGATGCGCAAGCGTTGCTCCCTGCCACTGCAGCGTGGCTTTGTCGACTCCGAGACGTCGGCTCGAACCACCCGTCAACAAGACTCCTGCGATCACGGCGCTGCAATCACAGTGTGGCGACTTTTTCGATCGCCTCGGCGAGATCAAAGTCGAGTTCTGTGAGTCCCGAGGCGTCGTGCGTCGTGAGCGAAATCGTCACGTGTCGATACTTGACCGTCATATCGGGGTGGTGGTCGGCGCGTTCTGCGAGAAATCCGATCTGTACGACAAACGCAATCGCAGCAGGAAATGACGCACGCACAAATTCCTTGCGAATCGTCGCACCGTCGCGTTGCCAATCGTTCAAATTGAGGAGCCGCGTGACGATGTCGGATTCGCCAAGTTTGGAAGGTCGCATTGGTCTATTCCACTCGCGACGGCGCCGCACGCCAAACTGATCGCATGGAGTTCGAGATCCCTGGTACTGAACCCCCAGCCAACGTGGAACTCGATCGTGAACGACATCTGTCTCTCACCTGGTCGAACGGCCAGACCGCCACGTTCGCACTTGAGACGCTGCGCACAAGGTGCCCGTGCGCTCAGTGCCGCGGCTTGCGTTCACAGGGCAGGCTCGCATACCCAACTGCCGGTGCTCCCGAGCCGTTGCGGGCGATGAGCGCGGAGCTGATTGGCAATTGGGGAATTCAGATTGTTTGGAACGACGGCCATGACACAGGAATCCATGCCTGGGGCGTCCTCGCCGAATGGGCCAGCGCCGACGACGACTAGGCAGCCTTGAGTTGCGAATGGTGTACCCAACGCAGCCGTCGCGAGACAAGCGCACCGGCAATCGCTGCTGGTTGAGGCTTAGCAAAGTAGAAGCCTTGGCCGAGATCACATCCCAGCGACTCCAACACCTGACGTTGTTGCAGCGTCTCGATGCCTTCACCGGTCACCGAAAGACCAAGCGCGTGTCCCATGCTCACTATTGCGGCAACGATCGCGGAATCATTCGGGTCGACGCCGAGACCATCAACGAACGATTTGTCGATCTTCAGCGCGTGGACTGGCAATTGTTTCAAGTAACCGAGTGAAGAATGTCCTGTGCCGAAGTCGTCGACACTGAGTCGAACTCCAAGGGCGCGCAGCGCGTGCAGAATCGTCGTCGCCAACACCGGGTCGTCCATCAACACCGATTCCGTGATCTCGAGCTCGATCGAGGACGACGAGATCCCAGCCTGTGCGATTGCACCGGCCACAGTGCCCACAAGATCGGGGTGGCCCAGTTGACGAGCGGAAAGATTGATCGACGTCACGAGCGGTTGCAACCCATCGCCGTCCCGGCGCCAGCGAGCTGCCTGTTGGCACACTTCCGAAATCACCCATTCGCCGATGTTGACAATCAAACCGGTTCGTTCGGCAAGTGGAATGAAGTCCATTGGCAACAGCAGTCCGCGGGTCGGGTGTTCCCATCGCACGAGCGCTTCGAAGCCAGCCACTTCACCCGTGGCGAGTTCTACCAACGGCTGATACACCACTCGGAACTCGTCGTCGCGCACGGCACGGTGTAGGTCTTGTTCAAGGTCGAGTCGGGCGACCGCTTGCGTGCGCATCGCGGAGTCAAACGCTGCGACTTGATTGCGGCCGTGGCGTTTCGCGGCAAGCAATGCGACATCGGCATCGCGCAACAGGCGCTGTGGTTCGTCATGTTCATCGCGGGCGATCACCATCCCGGCACTTGCGTGGAGCACGAGTTCGATGCCGTCGATCACGATCGGTTCGGCGATCGTTTCGAGAATGCGTTCGGCCATGACCTCAACGGCTGCGGCCGACTCAACGTCGTTGCACATCACTGCGAACTCATCGCCGCCGAGCCGAGCAACAAGATCGCCAAAGCGAAGCACGCCTTCGATCCGTCGCGCAAGCGTGACGATCACTTCGTCGCCTGCGGTGTGACCAAGACTGTCGTTGACAACGCTGAACTCATCAAGATCGATCAGCACGAGAGCGACCGTCGTGTCGAAGACCGAAATGTGGTTGATGGCTTCGCTGAGGCGGTGGTGCAATGTGGTCCGGTTCGCGAGTCCTGTGAGCGAATCATGTTTCTGCGCGAAGTCGAGTTGCGCAGCAAGTCCTACTGCTTCGGTGACGTCGGTTGCGCTACCTACGAAGTGCACCACGCGGTCGTCTCGATCAAAGATGGGATCGACAACCAGCTCCAGTACGCGACCGGGGTACGTGAGCCGATCTTGAAACGTCACCGCGGCGCGGGTTGCGACTGCAGTCTCAAGATATTTCCACGTCAACATGACCGACGTCGACGGGAGACACTCCTCGGGGCCTGGTTGATTGTTGCCTACTCCGACCAGACTTCGAAAGGCGGGATTCGCATAGCTACAACGAAACGCGTGTGGTTCGTGACGATCGATCAGCTCCAGTACGAACACTGCGCCAGGCACACGATCGAACACGGCGTAGGTGCTGGCGTCGATTGCTGGTCGCGTGTGTATTCCAAGCAACTGAGGATCGCTGGGTGTCATCGTCATTGTTGTGGCCGTCCAAAGAAAAAGAATTTGGCTATTCCTTGCCTATCGGAGCGAAACCAGGCCGGTTGACCTATTCGGGTACGTGACGAGGCACTGCCATTTGTAAGCTGAGACCATGACATGCCCGTCGTGCGGCGAAGCGTCACCTCCTGAGGCACGCTTTTGCCCGGTATGTGGCTATTCCCTGCTGCAACGCCCCGATGAGCGACGCCTTGTCACCGTTCTGATGGCCGACATCGTGGGATTCACGGCATTGTCGGAGACGACCGATCCAGAGACCGTCAAGAATCTCGTCGATCGATGTTTCCAAGCACTCGTTGGCGATCTCAGCGTCTTCGGTGGACACCTCGACAAGATCGTTGGCGACCAAATCGTCGCCCAATTTGGTGCACCGATCGCGCACGAAGACGATGCGGAGCGTGCCGTTCGCACCGCGTTGCAAATGCGGGAATCGCTCAACGTGGTTGCAGCGGAAACTGGTCATCAATTCTCGCTGCGCATTGGTATCAACACTGGCGAGGTACTCGTCGGTGCGATGCGAGCCGGAGGCGACGCAACCGTGATGGGCGATGTCGTCAACACGGCAAGCCGACTCCAAACCTCAGCCGCGCCCGGCGAAGTACTCGTTGGCGCCGCAACGCACGCCGCCACCCAGTTCGCAGTCGAGTACGAAGCCGTTGGCGCACTCGACATGAAAGGACGGGAAGAAAGCGTCGCCGCGTGGCGAGCGATCGCGGCGACGGCTCCGCCCGGACGCCAACGCCGCGCCCGTCGCGCGCCGCTCATCGGTCGTGATGAGGAGATGGGCGTATTGCGCCACGCCACCGAACTCACCATCCGTCGCGGACGAGCACAGTTCGTGTTGATCCTTGGCGATGCTGGAGTCGGAAAGTCTCGTGTCGCAACCGAACTCGCATCGGAACTGAAACGCGACCGTGCTGCGCGCATCGTGCGTGCCCAGTGCGCGCCATATGGAGAGTCCAACGTGTGGGCCCCAATTGCTTCGGCAGTGCGCGACGCGTGCGGGTTCGACTACGACGAACCTGTGAGTGAACAACGCGCCGCGCTCCACGAGCTGTTGGGAACCCTGCCGGGCATCGCCCACGACGCTGCCGAGATCGACCGCGTCACCGACGGCATCTTGTACATGACCGACAACATCAAGCGTGCTGGGGTCGATCCTGGGCGAGCGCGCGACGACGCGATACGAAGCGTCGCGACGTTCTTCGAAGGGCTC
>JBBRPC010000126.1:0-10177 GCA_038228615.1 Acidimicrobiia bacterium
ACCTCGATGGCGATGTGTTCGGCGCGATGTTTCGGTACCAATGCGACCACGCACCCGCCGAAACCTCCGCCGGTCAACCTGGCGCCGAAGGCGCCTGCCTCCATGCTCAATTCGACAAGTAAATCGAGTTCGCTCGTCGAGCTCTCGAAGTTGTCGCGCGACGATGCATGTGACTCCAACATGAGCGCTCCCGCGCGTTGCAGATCGCCGCGGCGTAACGCCGACGCGAAATGTTCAACGCGAGCAATCTCAGCGACGACGTGACGGCCGCGGGGATTATCTGCGACCTGCTGCAATGTCGCGTCGCGCAGAACGCGCAGGCCCAATGCCTGTGCGCACGCAAAGCTTTCCGCCCGCCGCTGACCCCACGGACTCCCTGCAAGGGTACGCGTCACCGCCGAGTCGATAATGACGACCGCTGCCTCACGCGGAATCGGGAGATGGGCCACGGATTGGTCGCGGCAGTCGAGCCGCAGGGCGAAGCCAACCCGGCTCGATATCGATGTCGTTTGGTCCTGGAGCCCACATGCAACGCCGCTGCCGAGGAGTTCCGCTGTCTGGCAGATTTCCGCTAGCCGATGCGGCGGCAACGATCTGTCGACCGCATGGAGCATGGCGCTGGTGAGCGCGACCTCAAATGCCGCGCTCGACGAGAGCCCGGCCCCGATTGGCAGATCGCTGCCGACGATAACGTCGACGCCCCGCAACGCCTCCCCTGCGCGTTGCAACGCTTGGACCACGCCGCCAGCCAAACGCCCCCAGGTCGGCATGATCGTCTGTGGATCGATCGTGCGGTCGACTGGGATGGCAACTTCGGTGTCGAAATCGAACGAGCGGATACGCGCGATGCCCTCATCGTTCGATATATACGCTGCGTACACAGACTGATTGACAGCCATCGCAACGACAACACCTTCGTGATAGTCGACGTGTCCGCCAATGAGATTGACTCGACCAGGTGCGCGCACGATGGTCGCCTCCGGCATGGCCGCACGAAGTCGATCCAGCGCAGGGGGCACTCGGCGACCTACGCGTTTCGCAGTGTTGCGGCGGCATCCTCGGGGATGACTGGGTTGGAGAGGGTCCCGCCACCCCGTTCGGCGCTGGCGATGTAGCGCTGCACTCCAGGTCCGCGCTGCGGAGGAGCGGTGTGTGCATGCAGGTGATACTCCCCAGCATGTCGTTTCGGTGCTTGGTGAAACCACAACAGATACGGAAACGTTGCGCTTCGAAGTGGGTCGTCGATCCAGAGCCGGTCGTATCGGCCTAACACGTCGCGCAGCGCAACTGCGAGACCATCGCGTGATTCGGACGCGAGTGAAGGGAAATCGTCGACGTGGTCGCGGGCAACGATACGCACACCGTACGGGTGAGGCGACGCAAACGGAACATACGCCACCCATGATGAGGATTCGAACACGATCCGTGCTCCCGACTCGATCTCGTATTGCAGATCAGCACACACAGAACATCCATGTTTCCGGGAGACTTCTGCCTCCTGTTCGACGACAGGAGGAAGAAAGCCGAACCCGTAAATTTGACCGTGCGGATGGTGAATTGTTGCGCCAACCTCGGCGCCACGGTTCTCGAAGATGAGCACGTATTCGATGTCGTCACGGCGGTAGAGGGCTTCGGTGCGGTCGGCCCACAGGTCGATGACTTTGCGCACATGCGCATGTGGCAAGCTCGCAAGCGACGCGTCGTGTTCCGGAGAAAACAGCACGACTTCGGTTGTGCCAGCAGCAGCAACGACGGTGACGCCTGCGGCCGAGGCCGCGGCGAGGTCGATCGGCTGCGCAGGCGCGTACGCCGGCCAGCGGTTCGTGAACCACCGCACATCGTACGGCTGCGGCGCCTCAAGTCCGCCCACGCAGAACGGACATCCGGCTTCCGGCAAATTGGGACGCGCCTGACGATGACCGACGATGTTTGTCCATTCGTGCGTCATGGGGTCGAAACGCAACTCGCCAGCCATCAAACCCATCCTGCCGTATCGTGCGTCAATGCACCTGATTCGGCGCGCAACAATTGGCGACTGTGCCGCCATCGGTGCCGCTCAAGCGCGCGCCTTCTTCGACGATCCCTTGCAATCGTGGGCGCTGCCAGATCCCGGTACACGACTTCAGCTGCTCGCCGAAATGTTTACCCTGCTAACACGTGTGGTTTCGGTGCCGCATGGGGAATCGTTCGTGGACGCAGGCTGCGCGACCGCGGCGTTCTGGGTGCCGCCCGGCGCCTGGGGGCAGGCGCTGAGCGACGCGGCTCGCCGTTCACTCAGCGTCCTTGATGTGCAGCTTGCGCCGGACACGACCCGGCGTTTCGCCCTTGCCAACGACGCGATGCACGCTGCTCATCCGCCAGGTGAGCACTGGTACCTCCAAGGTCTTGGTACTGATCCGAGCATGCAGCGACGAGGGCTCGGCGCCGCAGTGCTCGCTCCAGTGCTCGAGCGAGCCGATGCAGACGCGATCCCGTGCTATCTCGAAAGCACGAAGTTGACGAACCTCCCCTTCTACGAGCGACTTGGTTTTGCCGTCACAGGAACATTGTCGATCGGAGATAGCGGCCCAACGTTGTGGACGATGTGGCGCGAACCAACCCCGCCAGGCAACCGCGAGGGAGTCGCGAGTTAGTTGCCCAATTGCGCCGCCATTTGGGCAAGGATTTCCGGCGGGACAAAATTGTTTTCGGTCGTGGTATCGGCTTCGGTGAGTTCGACCATGCGCGCGACGACTTCTGCGGGATCCATCTGACCGTTGGTGACCATGTCGCGCATCATCTCGAACATCGGTGTTGCCGGGGCATTGAGCGAGTTGTCGCCGAACCACTCCCACATCGAGTCGGCCATTCGGTCGTTGAATCCCGTGAGGTACGGGCCAGGGTTGAGGAGGGTGACGTCGATGCCCTGTGAGGCCAATTCCGCCCGCATTGCTTTACCCATAGCTTCCAACGCGTGCTTCGTCATGGAATACGGACCGAAGGAAGGTCCCGACATCACGCCAGCGATCGATGACACGATAATGATGCGGCCGGCGCCGTTGGCGACCATGCGTGGCAGTACTTGTTGTGTGATAGCGAGCGTGCCGAATACGTTGACATCGAAGAGATGTCGAACTCGATCTATCGGCACGTCGGCCATTGGCCCGGTTTGGCCAGCTCCTGCATTGTTGATCAGTACGTCGATGTCCCAGGACGCAGCGTGCGTGACATCGGCTGATGTGATATCGAGTTTTTCTACCGTGAGCTGGGGCGCTTCGGAGCGAAGGCTCGCTGCTTGTTCTTCAGTTTCTGTAGTTGCGATCACGTTGTGTCCGCGCGCTGCCAATGCGAGGCTGGCCCCTTTTCCGAAGCCGGATCCTGCGCCGGTGATCATCACTGTTTTTGCCATAGCTGGTCTCCTTGGTTGGTTACGTGTGTTTACGCCTGTTTGATTGCCGGCATGACTTCGGCTGCGAAACGTTCGAGCCCTTCGTAGTCGAATGGAGCACGGAGCGCCAGAATGAGATACTCGGCGCCTGCTTCGCAGAAAGCTGCCGCGTGATCGACCATTTGTTGCACGTTGCCTGTGAACACACTCGGTCGGATTGGTTCGGCCATCGCTCCGAACTGACGGACGAGTTCTTCGTCGCTGAATGCCATCCCAATGTTCACCGATTTGGTGATCTCACTCGGGTCGCGACCAAGCCGTTCGCAATGAGCGTCGAGGATGGCGGCTTTCTTTGCCCAAGCCTTCGGAGGAATGAACGGAACGTTCCACCCGTCGGCGTATTGCGCGGTGATGCGCAACGTCACCTTTTCGCCGCCGCCTCCTACCCAGATTGGTAGCCGCTGCTGGAGCGGCTTCGGTTCGCATTGCGCGTCTCGAAGCGTGAAGAACTCACCGTCGAAGGTGGTGCGATCCTGAGTCAGCAATCCCCGAATACATTGAATTGCTTCCTCCAATTTTCGCAGCCGTTGTCCTGGCGTGCCGTACGGAATTCCGTAGACGTCGTATTCATTTTGCATCCAACCGCCACCGAGACCAAATGTGATCCTGCCGTTCGCCAGTTGGTCGAGGGTTGCCATTGCATTGGCGAGTACAGCTGGATGACGGTAACCGGCCGAATACACAAGCGACCCGCAGCGGACGCGTGTGGTCGCAGCTGCGAGCGCCGCATGGGAAACGACCGCTTCGAGGCAGTGTGGATTTCCGGTGTCGTCTGCGGCATAAAAGTGATCCCAAATCGAAATCCAATCGAAGTCGAGTTCCTCGATCCGATGCCATAGGCCTTGCAGTTCGAGCATCGTCGTGTTCTGCAAGCCGGTGTGTACGCCGAAATGAACATCCATGTGATGTCTCCTAGTTCAGATGCGGAACAACTGATTCCGCGAGTAGATCGAGATGTTCGAGGTCGTTGAGATCGAGTGCCTGGAGATACACGCGCTGCGCGCCTGCTGCTGCGAAGGCGCGTAACTTCTCGACCACCTCGTCTGGTGAACCGGCCGCGCCATTGATGCGGAGTTCATCGGCATCGCGACCGATCATTTGGGCCCTGCGCCGGACCTCGTCGTCGGTCGTGCCGCAACATGCGACGAGTGCCACCGACCACACCATCGATGAGGGGTCGCGCGAAATGGTTTCGCATGCATCGCGCACAAATTGATTTGCCGTTGCGTAGTAGTCGAGTGGCGGGAATGGAAGATTGAATTCATGCGCGTACCGAGCTGCGAGTCGGGGAGTGCGCTTGGTTCCGTAGCCGCCGATGATGATCGGCGGGGGCGACTGGATTGGCTTGGGCAGCGCCGGCGAATTCACTAGTTCATAGTGAGTGCCTGTGAATCCGAACCGTTCGTTGGCCGGGGTCGACCATAATCCTGTGACAATCGCGAGCTGTTCTTCAAGACGCTCGAAGCGCTCGCCAAGGCTCGGAAACGGGATTCCATACGCCGTATGTTCGTCGTCGTACCAGCCGGCGCCCAAGCCGAGCTCGACTCGCCCTCCGCTCATCGCATCGACCTGGGCGACCTGCATTGCCAGCACGCCAGGTAGTCGGAACGTGGCGGACGTCACGAGCGTGCCGAGTCGGATCGTTGAGGTTTCCCTCGCAAGTGCTCCGAGTGTCACCCATGCATCGCTTGGACCAGGCAATCCCGGGGATTCACCCATTGCGAGGAAGTGGTCCGATCGAAAGAAGGCGTCGAATCCCAGTTGTTCGCTGCGTTGGGCGACCGCGAGCAACTGTTCGTAGCTGGCACCTTGCTGTGGTTCCGTGAAAATCCGTACATCCATTCGACGCACCCTAGAACGCAGCGAAAGTGAGCCCGACGCCGACCTTCGTGCTCGACTCCCATAAACTTTGGGAGTGCTCAGTGTGGACCGATGGCCCGAACTCGTTCGCCCGGTGCTCATCTACTCCTTTCGCGGTTGGATCGATGCAGGACTCGCTGGCGAAGGAACGATGGAGCTGCTGGTGGATCAAATGGTGGAACGGGGCGGTGAGCAGTTTGGTTCGATCGATCTGACGAACCTGCTTGATTTGCAACAGACGCGCCCCACTGTCCAGTTGATCGACGGCGGGCTGCGTTCCATCGAATGGCCCAAGATTGAGCTATGGGTTGGCAATCTTGGCCGGGACATCGTGTGTGCTCGTGGCCCTGAACCTTCGGTGCACTGGCCAGACTTTTCGGCCTCGATTGTTGAACTTGCGAACAAGATTGGTGCAACCGAGTCGTTCGCACTCGGGGGGATGCCTGCGGTCGTCACCCATCGCCGTACCGTTCCTGTGCTGAGTTCGGCGACGAGGCGATCGGTGGCACAAGAGGTCGGCCCGCTTCGAGACGACTATGTGGGTGCGACGGGTCTCAATACTGTTGTTCAGTACGCGCTCGGTGAGGCCGGCGTGCGGTCTGTGGCGCTGTGGGCACAGGTACCGCAATACGTTTCGGGATCTCCCTCGCCGCCTGCGGTGCGTTCGCTGGCGGCTCGGCTGAGCGAAATTGCCAGAATTGATCTGGATTTGCACGCGCTCGACGAACGGTGTGCCGCCTACCGCGAGCGCGTGGAGGAAGGGCTCTCAGATCGGCCAGATGTACTCGCGATTGTCAACCAAATCGATGAACAGTGGGATCAACGCATCCCGAGTGGCGACGAACTTGCAACTGAAATCGAACGCTTCTTGCGTGATCAGCCCGATCCGGGCGAGTAGCCGAAGTTTGCCGCGGTCGTGGCATTTATTGTTCGATGAGATCAGTCGCTCGTTGTTGTGGCAGCCACACAACGAGATTTGTGCCATTCAGTGATTTCACGCGGTCGGCGGTGCCACCAATCGCACGCGCGAGCGAGCGAATCGTGTCGAGGTGGGCGCTCGCGATCTCGGACCGTTCGAACTGCAGCAGTAGCTCGCCGCGTGATCGTTCGAGCAGAATCCGCAACTCGCCTTCGCCGTCGACGAGTTCGAAGACGGTCACGAGCAGAGCGTGAAATCGTGCGGTGATCGTGGTGAGCGCGACTCGTTGCGCCCCACGCACGACGACACAACGGTCTTTCAGACATGCGCTCGCTGCTCCAGCAGCATGTTCGATCGCACTGCGAACGAGCAAGGTCTCTTGCGGTTCGCGGTTATCGAGCGTGCCCTGTTGTGTTCCGTTGACAACGAGTTCCTCAACGACTTGGCTGAGGCTGTGAGCCAGAGAACGGGCACGTACAAGAAGGTGCGGATCCAGCTGTGGGGAATCGGGGCTGACTTGCGCGATCGCGAGCCGTTGCAAGGTGTGGACGACCTCGACCATCGGCTCTTGCAGGCCGCGGGTGACATCCTCGCGGAGCTGGCGAGCGATTGCCGTGCTCGCTGGATCGACTTCGGTGATGGCCATGTGCACCTGTACTGGTGGGAGCGGCGGGATTGCCGCGAGCGACTCAGTTCTGTTTCGGTCGACTCGCCCAGTGCCTTGAGGGCTGCCTGAGTACTGGCTTGAGCACCGGCTTGAGGGTGTCATGAGCTGGTGTTGGCGATAGGTTCCGCCGGATGACGACGATGGCTGAAGCGGCACTGCAGGTTTGCGGGCCTGGTGGGCCCATGGAAATTACCGTTGGAGAAGTGCTCGGTGTCCCGACCCAGCTCTACAAAACGCGGATGGGTTCGCTCCGAGAACTCATGGCACAAAATGCTTCGCGACCAAATGTGACCTTCCTGGTCCAAGGCGATCAGCGATACACCTACGAGGAACACGACAACGCCGCGAAGTCGATTGCGCATTCGCTCGCTGCACTCGGTGTGCGGCACGGCAACCGAGTGGCAGTGGTCTCTGCGAACAACCCGGAATGGGTGCTGACGTTCTGGGCGTGCGCCATTCTCGGCGCGATTTGCGTCCCGTTGAATGCTTGGCAAAAGAGCGAAGAACTACAGTTCGCGCTCGCCGACAGCGGGTCCAAGGTGGTCATCGCCGATCGGAAACGCCTCGATTTGCTCGTGTCGGTACTCCCTGATCTTCCCGAGGTAACGCAGGTCTTCCTCGTGGGTGCAATGCCGACCGGTGCGGACGGGGGCGCTCGCCCGTTCGATGAGCTCCTCGGAGACGGCACCGATCCGGGGATGCCGGATGTCGTGATTGATGAGGACGACATTCTCGCGATCCTGTATACGTCGGGCACGACCGGACGTCCGAAGGGCGCGACGATCACGCATCGCCAAACGATCGCAAATCTCTCCAACATCGTGTGCACCGGCCTGATCCAACTCGTCGCGGGAACGGCGAACCGGGGCGCACAGGACGGCATTCAAGACGCGGCGCTGTTGGTCGTTCCGCTCTTTCACGTGACGGGATGTTTGGCCACCATGGTGGTCAACTACGCGACCGGCGGCAAGCTTGTACTGATGCCAGTGGGGCGTTTCGATCCAGACGAAGCGATGGCCACGATTGAATCGGAGCAGGTCACCAGCATCGGTGGTGTGCCGACGATCATGTGGCGCATTATCGAGTCGCCGAACTTTGCAAAGTTTGACTTGTCTTCGGTGAAACGTGCGAGTTATGGGGGCGCTCCTGCTGCACCCGAACTCGTGGAGCGCATCGAACATGCATTTCCGAATCTTCGCAAAACGCTGTCGACTGCCTACGGTCTCACCGAAACAGCGTCGGTTGCGACTGCGCTCGGCGGCGACGATTATTTCGCGCGTCCATCATCGTGTGGACGTGCCGTTCCTACGGTTGAACTCCAGATCCGTGACGATGATCTCAACGTCATGCCCACCGGAGAACAAGGTGAGATATGGCTGAAAGGCCCAACGATCATGTTGCGCGGCTATTGGAATCGGCCGGAGGTCAACGCTGAAGTCCTCGTTGATGGCTGGTTCCGCACCGGTGATATTGCAAAACAGGATTCGGACGGCTTCGTCTACATCGTTGATCGTGCCAAAGACATGATTATTCGTGCCGGTGAAAATATCTACTGCGTCGAAATCGAAAACGTGTTGTTCGATTATCCCGGTGTCGTTGACGTTGCGGTCATCGGGAAACCCCACACAGTGCTCGGCGAAGAAGTCAGGGCTGTGGTGGTGTTAAAACCTGGGGCGCTCGTGACTGCAAACGAACTTCGTGACCACTGTCGCAAGGTGCTTGCCGATTTCAAAGTGCCGGAACATATCGAGTTTCGCGTCGATCCGTTACCGCGCAACCCGGCTGGAAAGATCTTGAAGGCTGCGTTGCGCGGCGGCGAGACGGCGTTTGCCTCAAGCGACGACCAGACGTTGTAATCGAACTCGCCGATGCAAACGCTCCGCGACTTCCACGCCGTCTTCGGCTACATCGTGATCATCATCAATGGTCTGAGTGGTATCTACGCGCTCTGCGCGTGGAAGTGGCCGAAGTGGCGTTCGAAGGCCGTGTGGATTGTAGTGATCGTCTCCGAGGTGGCGATGATGGTGCAGGTCACGATTGGAGCGACGCTGCAATCGAACGGCAAGTTCAAGGCTCCCGCGCTGCACATGTTCTACGGCTTTGTCGCATTCATCACGGTTGGTTTGCTGTATAGCTACCGGTACGTATGGAAGGCCAAAAACAAAATGGAGTTCGCATACGGACTCGGTGGACTGTTCTTAATGGGAGTTGGAATTCGCGGTGTCTTGCAGGTCGTGTAGCGGAATTCGCGTGTGTGCTGCGCGTCGCTCGATTGCGCGACCGGTAGCGTTCAAAACGTGACGAGTCGCATACGGGTGTTGTTGTTGTTTGGTGGACGCAGCGCAGAACACGACGTATCGCGCGCGACGGCGGTCACGGTCGCACGGGCGCTTGATCCATCAAAATACGACATCATTCCGGTCGCGATCACAACCGATGGAACCTGGCTGCTCGCCAACGAAGCACAGGCACTGTTGCAACAAGCCGACGTCGCGTTGCCGAGCCAATTCGCGGTTGTCGGTTCGCCGGTCGCCCCACCTACGGATCCTCAACACAACGAAATTCAACTCGTCAGTGGTGGCGCAGCGATGGCCGTCGATGTTGTGATCCCGTTGCTACACGGCCCGTACGGCGAAGATGGAACGTTGCAAGGGTTGCTCGACACGGCCGGTCTCCCATACGTCGGGAGTGGAGTGTTGGCAAGCGCCGTCTGCATGGATAAACGCATGATGAAACAAGCGTTGCGTGCTGGCGGGCTCACGGTTGCCCGGGATGTCGTGCACCGCGATGGACACGACATCGAAACGACGATCCGCCTGGTCGAAACCGAACTCGGCTATCCATGTTTTGTCAAGCCAGCGAACATGGGGAGTTCTGTCGGCGTGAGCAAAGCCCACGACCGAACGGAACTCGACGCTGCGATCGCGCACGCGCTCGAATTCGATGAGTGGGTGCTGATCGAAGAAACGATCGTGGGGCGAGAAATCGAAGTCGCAATCCTCGGTGACGATCCACCCATCGCCTCGCTGCCCGGTGAAATTGTGCCAGGTGCCGAGTTCTACACCTACGCCGACAAGTACGAATCGGACGCGGCGGTATTGCATACACCAGCGAACCTCACAAATTCCGAGACAGCCATCGTGCAACGACTCGCCATCGAAGCCTTCGCAGCGTGCGCGTGCGAGGCAATGGCGAGGGTCGATTTCTTCTACGAAACCGCTGGGGCAGCTCGAGGGTTCGTTGTCAACGAACTCAACACGATTCCTGGATTCACCGAGATCTCGATGTATCCGAAATTGTGGGA
>JBBRPC010000127.1:0-10063 GCA_038228615.1 Acidimicrobiia bacterium
CGGCCAGACCGTGCAATTCCATGTCCGCGACGCGGCGTCAGCGGACGACGATCTTCGAATCATTGGCGGGCGTGCCATGCGCAACCCACAAACCGCTCAGGCAGCGTTGCTGTTTACCTGCAATGGTCGCGGCCGACACCTGTTTGGCACTGCGAACCACGATGCCGAGGTCCTCCAAGAACTCGGTGCAGATCGGATCGCGTTGGCCGGGATGTTCTGCGGGGGCGAAATCGGGCCTGTCGGCGGCCAAACGTTCATGCACGGCTTCACAGCCAGCTTGGCACTGTTTGGCAGCGAGTTCATCGTCGAAGACACCAATTAGACGATTCCCGAGCGGCCAGACAACATAGTGTCGGGTTCCGCTGAAGGGACAGAATCGTGTCGAACACCGAACTGGAAACGCTTGCTATCAATGTGATCCGGGGCCTGTCGATGGACGCGGTACAAGCTGCGAACTCGGGGCATCCAGGCACGCCCATGGCGCTCGCGCCGTTGGCGCACGTGCTGTACACGCGGGTGATGCGATACGACGCGAGCGACCCGAATTGGGTCGACCGCGACCGCTTCGTGCTCTCGGCGGGCCATGCCTCGATGCTGTTGTATTCCGTGTTGTATCTGACCGGCCACGATCTCACGCTGGACGACCTTCGAGCGTTCCGCCAATGGGGATCTGCAACGCCAGGTCATCCTGAGTACGGACACACGAAGGGCGTCGAAGTCACGACTGGTCCACTCGGCCAAGGTTTTGCGAACGGGATCGGGATTGCGCTTGCAGAGGCGCACTTCAGGGCGCGATTCGGCGCCGAGGCCTGCGATCACAATGTGTTTGCGATTTGTGGCGACGGCGACTTGATGGAAGGCGTCACGCACGAAGCGGCTTCGCTCGCCGGGCACCTCAAGTTGGGCAAAATTGTGTACGTCTACGACGACAATCACATCACGATCGACGGCCCGACCGAACTTGCCTATTCCGACAACGTCCGGCTGCGTTTCGAAGGTTACGGCTGGCATGTGATCGAACTCGGCGAGGTTGCAGAAGATCTCGATGCCCTGGAAGCCGGGCTGCGCGCCGGAATTGCCGAAACCACTCGCCCAACGTTGCTGATCCTGCGAAGCCACATCGGCTACCCCTCGCCGAAGGTCACCGACACCTCCGCGGCGCACGGCAATCCGCTCGGCGTCGATGAAATCAAGATCACCAAGGCGATCATGGGATTGCCAATCGATGAGTCGTTCTACGTCCCGGACGACGTGGCCGCGTTCTACCGGGCTGCTGGCGCGCGCGGCGCAGCATTGCGCGCCGAACGTGCAGCACAACGCGAAGCCTGGGCGCGTCAAGAACCCGAACGCGCTGCGGAGTTCGAAGCGTGTCTTACCCAGCGTGGAGTCGACGGTTGGGAAGCAAAGCTTCCAACGTGGGCACCGGGAGAATCGGTAGCGACCCGCAACGCGAGCAAAGACGTGCTGAGCGCGATCTTCGACGTCGTTCCTGGCTTGGTGGGCGGCGGCGCGGATCTCACTGGTAACACCGGAACGTTGATCACATCGGGAGGGATCCTCTCGGATGCCGACGCGTCGGGCCGAGTCGTTCACTTCGGCATTCGTGAACACGGAATGGGTTCGATCGCCAACGGCATGTCCGTCTCTGGAATACTCCCCTTCGTCGGCACATTCTTCGTGTTCTCCGACTACATGCGGCCGGCGGCGCGCCTCGCAGCGCTATCGCAGTACAAGGTCGCATTCGTCTGGACGCATGATTCGATCGGTGTCGGTGAAGACGGGCCAACGCACCAACCGGTCGAACACATCGCATCGTTGCGGGCCATGCCTGCACTGAAAGTCATTCGACCCGCCGACGCAAACGAGACTGCATTCGCCTGGCAGGTGCACATCAACGGCAGCGGCCCAACCGCGTTGCTGCTGACTCGCCAAAATACGCCGGTGCTGTCGGGTACCGCCGAGCGAGGCGCGGTCGGCGTGCGCAAAGGTGCCTACGTACTCGTCGACGAACACGACGAGCGTCGCCTTGATTTGGTGTTGGTCGGAACGGGTTCCGAGGTGGCACATTGTGTCGGGGCAGCCGACCTCCTGCGCGCCGAAGGCCAATCCGTACGAGTCGTTTCCATGCCCTCATGTGATGCGTTCGAACTTCAGTCCGGCGAATACCGCGCCGAAGTACTACCGCCGGGCGTACTCACGCTGGCAGTAGAAGCTGGCGTCAGTTTCGGTTGGTCGAAGTACGCAGACGACGTGGTCGCCCTCGACCACTTTGGCGCATCGGCACCAGGCGACACCGTGATGCAGGAATTCGGATTCACGCCAGACAATGTTGCAAACCGGGCGCGGGAACTTCTCGCTCTCGCCTCCTTGTGAGAAGGCAGTAACACATGGCAACACAATCGAACGTCGCTCTCCTCAACGACTTCGGGCAAAGCCCGTGGTACGACAATCTCACGCGTGCACTCGCGCATGGCGGGCTCAAGACGCTGCTCGATCACGATGGCATTCGTGGCGTGACCTCGAATCCGACGATCTTCGAGAAGGCGATGGGATCCGGCTCTGATTACGACTCGCAGCTCCGGACGCTGACGGCATGTTCTGTTGAGGACGCCTACTGGACCCTTGTTGTCGACGACATCACCGGCTGTTGCGACATTCTCTCCGACGTCTACGCGAATTCGCGCGGCGTCGACGGCTACGTGTCGGTTGAAGTGTCACCAGAACTAGCTCGCGACACGCAACGAACGATCGACCAGGCGCGCCAACTCTGGGCACGCATCAACCGGCCCAACCTGATGATCAAGATCCCGGCGACGCTCGAAGGATTGCCAGCCATTAGCGCCGTGCTGTCGTCGGGAATCAACGTGAACGTCACACTGATTTTCTCACTCGATCGATATCAGGCGGTGATGGACGCCCACACGACGGGCCTCGAACTGCGCGCCGCGAACGGCGACGACATCTCCAAGGTGCACAGCGTCGCATCGTTCTTCGTCAGTCGCGTCGACACCGAGGTCGACCCGCGTCTTCCAGAGCACCATGCTCTGCTCGGCACGGCCGCGGTCGCGAACGCGAAACTCGCGTACGAACGCTTCGAACAACACACCGCAAGCAAACGCTGGAGCGCATTAGCTGCGAAGCAGGCCCCAGTGCAACGCCCGTTGTGGGCATCCACTTCGACGAAGAACCCGGCATATTCACCAACCTTGTACGTTGACGAGTTGATCGGACCAAACACCGTAAATACGCTCGCGCAGGCCTCAATCGATGCGCTGCAACACCACACCGGATTGCGCGCCGATTCGGTGCGAGAGGATGTTGCGGGAGCCCACGAACTGATCAACGGACTCGCTGCGGCAGGAGTCGATTTCGCCGACGTCACAACCACGCTAGAACGCGACGGCGTCGAGAGCTTCGCGAAGAGTTACCGCGATGCGCTCGCAACACTGGAGGCGAAGCGCGCGACGCTCTGAAAGTGCATTGCAAGATCTTCGACATTGGTGTGAGCGTTGATGCCACTCGGATTCGGCATCACGTACGTCGCAGCATCTCCGAATGGATTGGCCTGCCATCCAACGATCGCCCGTCGATCGATCGCCGACCGATAGCCGCTCAGACCCACAAACACCACGACGGTCGGCGTGAGCCAATCCACCAACGCTTTCAGCCGCGCCGCACCCGCTCGATATTCGGCACTCGACAACTCGTCAGCCCGGGCCGTTGTGCGTTTGACGAGATCGCTGAAGCCCACACGATGGTGAATGAGTGCATCCACAGGGTCTCGGTCGACCCTGACAATTTCGGCTCGCAATGCTGCCGGCCAAAATCGATTGCCATTCCGCCCGAACGGAATTCCCGTATCGGCAGCGTACGGCGAGGGGTTCAGTCCAACTAGCAACATTCGCATGTCGACATCGACAACATCGGCCAAGGATCGCAATCGCGTCGCGCGCACATCGGCCCGCCGTTCGTCGACCATGTTGCACGAATCCACGCTGAATCCAGCACCAACAACAACGCACTCCAAACGCGCGAGCAGTTGCCGGTCGACGACAACGCGAATTTGCATTTGTTTCCCGACCTCGAGCGAGCGCCGCACCTCGACAAGTTTCATTGGCAGCGCGGTATTGAGTTCGTAAGCATCCACAGTTGCGCGTTCCATCCAACCCTACTATCAGACGCGTGAGCAACGATGTACGAACCCTTGAAGGTGCGGTCATTGTCGTCCTGGGGGCGACGGGAGACCTTGCACACCGCAAGCTCTTTCCCGCGATCGCGTCGTTGGCGCTACGCGGGCAACTTCCTACAAATTTTTCACTCGTCGGCGTCGCGCGAACCGAACTGACCGACACGACCTTTGCCGATGACGTGTTCGCCTCGATCAATGAACACAACAGCGAGGCAACGTCGGCATTTCGCAATGCTTGCGCGGCAATCAAGTACGTCACCGGAACGTTCGACGATTCCGCGACATGGTCGACGTTGGCTGGGGTGCTCGACACATGCGACAAGGATCACGGCGCACTCGGGAACCGGATGTTTTATCTCTCGACGCTTCCCCAGTTTTTCGAAGATGCGATCAAAGGTCTCAGCGGCGCAGGTCTGACCAAGGACCCCGAAGGTGGGTTCACCCGAGTGGTGATCGAAAAACCGTTCGGACACGATCTTGCGTCCGGTCGCGAACTCAACACGTTTGTACATACCCATTTGGCTGAGCGACAGATCTTTCGCATCGATCATTACCTCGGCAAAGAAACCGTCCAGAACGTCTTGGCGCTGCGATTCGCAAACGCGATTTTTGAGCCGATTTGGGACCGCCGATATATCGACAACGTCCAGATCACCGTCGCCGAATCAATCGGAGTCGAACATCGTGGCACGTTCTACGAGCAGGCAGGCACTCTCCGCGACATCGTGCAGAATCACGCACTCCAAGTGTTGTCACTCGTCGCGATGGAGCCACCGGCAAGTTTCGAGGCTGATGCTGTACGGGACGAGAAAGTGAAGGCGCTGCGGTCGATCGAACACATGAATGCATTCGACGTCGGAATGTCGGTCACCAGGGGTCAGTACGGCCCCGGCATGGTCGACGGCGAGCAGGTCGCCGCGTATCGCGACGAAGAGGGCGTGTCGCCGACGAGCACGACAGAGACATACATCGCGATGCGACTCGCGATCGACAATTGGCGGTGGGCCGGCGTCCCGTTCTACTTGCGAGCAGGCAAGCGGATGTCGAAGCGGGTGACAGAAGTCGCGTTGCGTTTTAAGCCGGTACCGCACCTTGCGCTGCCCACAAGCGCAGTCGACTCGATCGAACCGAACACGCTCGTACTCCGAATCCAACCCGATGAAGGCGTTCGTTTGGAGTTCGGTGCCAAAGTCCCCGGAAGTGGGTTCGCGGTACGTACCGTTGGCCTCGACTTCTCGTTTCGGGAAGGGTTCCGAGAGATCGCCCCAGAGGCATACGAACGGCTACTGCTCGACGCGTTGACAGGTGACGCGACGCTCTTTATTCGTGAAGACGAAGTCGATGTCGCGTGGCAGATCGTTCAACCGATTCTCGACGCCACAGCCCATGGCACGTTGCCGATCCGTAGTTATCCCGCTGGGACATGGGGACCGTTTGAGGCGGCCGAGATCCTGGACGCACGCTTCGACCATTGGCGCAACCCGTAAGCGTCTCAGCCTCGGCGCCTCACTCGACCAGCACGGGCGCGTGTGCAATGTGCGGCATGTCCCGACGCCACTACACTCACTGACGCTCGTGTCAGCAACCGTCGGCGAGTAGCGCGACGCGCCGGAATCGCATCAGGAGATCTGCCAATGACCAGCGCCGATGTCGTTCGCTTGGCCGGAAGTCGCGGTCGGCTGTGCACCGATCCCCACATCGATGTCGTGACCGCGGAAGTGATCCGCGGCGGGATGGAGACAATCTGTTTCGAGATGGCCGCGTACGTGTCGCGCACGGCGACGACACCAATTCTGAATCAGAGCAATGAACGCAACGCGACGATTCTCGACGCGCAGGGACGCCTAGCCGCGCTGTCGGTGGGAATTCCGCAGTTCATGCTCACCTCGACATTGCCGGTGCGGTTCGCGCTTGACTTCTTGGGTACGAACGAATTTCGCGAAGGCGACGTGTTCGTTGCAAACGATCCGTACCACGGTGGTGGCCATCTTCCTGACTACAACGTATTCGCGCCCGTCTTCGCCGATGACCCCACTACGGGGACGCGCCGGATGGTGCTCATTGCATCGATTCAATGTCACCATGGCGACACGGGCGGCGCCGTTCCGGGTGGCTACAACGTCACTGCCACCGACATTTGGGGTGAGGGTGTCCGCTGGCCGGTCATCAAGGTGATCGATCGGGGCGAAACGCGCAACGACGTGTTGTATGCCCTGCAAGCGAACAACCGGATCCCCGACTACATCGGCGACCTCCGCGCGCAAATCGGTTCGGCGCAACTCGGCGTGCGCCGCTTGCAGGAAATCATTACCCGCCACGGGACAATAACGGTGGAAGAGGCAGTCGATCTCATGATCGATTATGCCGAGAAACGTTTCCGCGAAGAAGTCGCTCAGTGGCCCGACGGCAGCTACGAAGCAGATGCCTACGTCGATCACGATCCGCTCGGCAACCCCGACGTGCATCTTCACGTGAACATCACCGTCGAAGGCGACAGTCTGACAATCGATTTCACGGGGAGCGACACTCGCCCCGAACTCCAAGCATGGTCGACCTTTGGCAACACGCGCGGTTATACGGTCGGCCAAATCGCCTCGATGATGGACCCAGAAATCCCTAAGAATGAAGGGTTTTTCGAGTCGATCAAACTTGTCGTTCCCCAAGGTTGCGTACTGAATCCCCTGCCAGGCAGGCCGGTGAGCGCAGGTACCCACCATCCGGGCGCCGACGTCGGCGAAGTCATTGCCGTCGCCATGCAACACGTGCTTCCGGGTCGCGCTGTCCCGCAAACGTACAAAACAGGGATTCCCACGGTCATTCGCGGAATCGACCCGCACTCCGGCCGAGATTTCGTTGATCATTCCGCCGAGGTCTACGCAGGTTGGTGCAACGCGGCCCAGGGTATGGACGCGTGGGGCGCACTCTCGGCGAGCTTCGGCAACTTGTGGAAAGCAACCGCCGAAATTAACGAGAGTCTGTTCCCACACGTGCAATGGTCACGCGACTACCGCACCGATAGCGGCGGCCCCGGACAATGGCGCGGGATCTGTGGCTCGCACTACGAAAAAGAAGTTCGGGTTCCTTCGACCGTGTACACCTACGTCGTAGGAATGAAGTATCCAATGCCGGGTATATGCGGCGGCAGCAACGGCTCGCCAAATGAGATGATCTTGCGCTACGGAAGTGCTGATCCGTACCGAGTTGCGCACACGGCCAACAACGTGCCGATGGCTGCCGGCGAACGGGTCATGTTCAACTACGGCGGTGGCGGTGGTTGGGGCGACCCATTGGAACGCGACCCAGTTGCAGTCCTCGACGACGTACTCGACGAACTCGTTTCCATCGAAGGCGCACGGCGCGACTACGGAGTGGTCCTCACAGGATCGCTCGAAGAACTCACGCTCGCGATCGACGCGCGCGCAACTACGGCGCTGCGCGCCGACGTCGTCGCGCGGCGGCCGAAATGACCGACGAGCCCAGTAACGCGGCGAACGAAGCCGGCGCGAAATACAGGCTTGGAGTCGATGTTGGAGGTACCTTCACCGACCTGATTTGTGTGTTGCCATCAGGAGAGGTGGTCCTCGACAAGACGCCTTCCACACTCGACGACCAGTCCTCGGGTGTCATGCAAGGGATCGCACAATTGGCGCAACGTTTCGGATGTTCAACCGAGGCGTTCTGTTCCCAGCTCGACATTGTCGTGCATGGCACCACTACCGGCGACAACACAATGATCGAGATGAATGGGGCCGCAACGGGACTACTCGTCACCGAGGGCCACCGCGACGAAATCGAATTACGTCGCTGCCACAAAGAAGCAATTTGGGATCCGTCGGCACCAGGTCCGCAGTTGATCGCGCGGCGCCGCAACCGCATTCCGATTCCTCAGCGGCACAGTTACGAGGGTGAGGAATTGTTGGCGCTCGACGAACCAGCAGTTCGCGCCGGAGTGCGACGGTTGCATCAACTCGGCGTGCGTTCCATCGCCGTGATGTACCTCTTCTCGTTCGTTGATCCGAGCCACGAACTGCGCACACGCGAGATCATTCTCGAAGAATTTCCTGATGTCGAGAGCATCACGTTGAGTCATGAAGTGATGCCCCGCGGACCGGAATTTGAGCGCGTCTCGACAACGTTGGTCAATGCATACCTCGCGCCTACGTTGGCCCGATATATCGGGAATCTGCAGGACAAACTGCGGGCCAGCGGGTTCGGTGGGCCGCTGTTGATTATGCAGTCGACGGGTGGCGTTATGCCTCCCGACTACGTCGCACGCCGTGCAGTTTCCGTGTTGGCGAGCGGACCTACTGGTGGCGTCATGGGTGCGACGGTCGCGGCGACCCAGGCCGGGATTGAAGACTTCGTGGCAGTCGATATGGGCGGAACGAGCTACGACCTTTGCCTGGTACGCCATGGTCGGCCCGAGATCAAGACCGATTGGAATTGGAGATACCGCTACTACATCGGAATGCCGATGGTGGATGTCCAGTCGGTGGGGGCCGGCGGCGGTTCGATCGCTCGCGTGCGACAAGGCGCGTTGCTCGTCGGGCCAGAATCTGCCGGTTCCAATCCCGGTCCCGTGTGCTACGGGCGCGGTGGAACGCTTCCAACGGTGACCGACGCCGACGTCGTGCTCGGCTACCTGCCCACCACAGGATTCGCCGGTGGACGGATGCATCTCGATGTTGACGAAGCACGCGCGGCGTTGCAACGAGAAATTGCGGATCCGCTGGGCATCGATGTGATCGCCGCGGCGTGGGGTGTCGAACGGATTGTGAACGCCAATATGGCGAACGCCACCCGCAAGGTGCTCGCGGGCCACGGCGCCGACCCGCGCGACCTTGCGCTCATCGCATATGGGGGCAACGGCCCGGTGCATGCCTGGGCGATCGCGCCAGAACTCGATATCACGCGCATTCTCGTGCCAAAAGCGGCACCCGCGTTTAGCGCGCTTGGCGTGCTCGTCGCCGACTATGTCGTCGATGTTGTGCGGGCGTACGTTTCGCCGCTGTCGCAAGTCGACGTCGCGCGAATGAAGTCGCTCCTACAAAAGTTACTCGATGAAGCTGGTCAAGAACTCGACCCGGCGGGGCTCGGTCCCGACGCCGTCTCGCGCGAGTTGTTCGCGCAGATGTGCTATCCGGGTCAGAACTTCGATATGAGCGTGCCAATGCCAGAGGGGACGGCAATCGGCGACGCGACGCTGCTCGATCTCGCCGATCGCTTTCATCAGCAACACGAGCGCGATCGCGGCTTCAGCTTCACGTCGCAACAACCGCTGCTGCGGGGCGTTCGCGTCGTCGCACATGGAGCAACGCCGAAGCCTGAACGCTTCGCAGAGCTTGGGACAGAACGTGACAGCGCCGAGGCCGTCACCGGTGAACGCAATGCATACTTCGACGAAGGATTCGTCGTCACTCCCACGTTCGACGGCGCTCGCCTCGGGCCAGGAGCAACGATTGTCGGACCTGGCCTGATCGAAGAACCGTTTACCGTGATCGTCGTGCCGCCCACCATGACTGCGATACTCGATGAGCGCGGGAACTACGAGCTACGCCCCCACTGACACAATGGTTCCTGCTTCCCAGCGACCGAGCGGGCCAGGGATCACGTCGTATTCGACCGCGGCGCCAACTTCAATCGTTCGGCTTCCGTTGGCAATTTGGGCGCAATGGAACGGATACTCCTGATGATCTGATCCTTGCACGATGCCGAGACCGACATGGCCATCGAATTGTTTCACGGTCCCTTGCACGCCAACATCTCCGAATCTCACATCTCACGCCGGGCGTTACGCGATGATCTTGCTGATCGGCAATTCGATAATTCCGGTCGCTCCCGCTTCTTTTAACGCTGGGATCAACGTGTTGATTC
>JBBRPC010000128.1:0-9977 GCA_038228615.1 Acidimicrobiia bacterium
ACGGATAAAAGGTACCCCGGGGATAACAGGCTTATTCTGCCCAAGAGTCCACATCGACGGCAGAGTTTGGCACCTCGATGTCGGCTCGTCGCATCCTGGGGCTGAAGCAGGTCCCAAGGGTTGGGCTGTTCGCCCATTAAAGCGGTACGCGAGCTGGGTTTAGAACGTCGCGAGACAGTTCGGTCCCTATCCTCCGTGGGCGTAAGAGACTTAAGAGGAGCTGCTCCTAGTACGAGAGGACCGGAGCGGACGTAGCTCTCGTCTGCCAGTTGTCCTGCCAAGGGCATGGCTGGTTAGCGACCTACGGAAAAGATAAGCGCTGAAAGCATCTAAGCGCGAAACTTGCCTCAAGATGAGGTCTCTCACTACATAAGTAGGTAAGGCCCGTGGTAGACCACCACGTTGATAGGCCGGAGGTGTAATCACGGTGACGTGTTGAGCCGACCGGTACTAATCGGCCGAGGGCTTGAGCTCTTCTACTTGTTCTTTCAGTAAACGACGAATGTTCGTGCTCGCTATGGAGTTTTCAAAGGTTTGAGAACGCCAGATTTTCCGGTGGCTATAGCGGCGGGGTCACACCCGTTCCCATCCCGAACACGGTAGTTAAGCCTGCCCGCGCCGATGGTACTTGGAGGGGAACTTCCTGGGAGAGTAGGTCGTCGCCGGAATATTTCTGACAGAAGAGGCCCGTCAGCGCAGCAATGCGCAGGCGGGCCTTTCTGCATTTCACGGTCGTGTGACGTATCCTCGAACGATCATGGCAACTTCTCCCCAACCTCGTCGCGCCAGAAATTCGGGCGCCAGAAATTCGGGCGCCAAAAATACGGGCGCCAAAAATACGGGCGCCAAAACAACGAGTGCACAAAAACGCAAACCAGCTACGCCGCGGGGTGCCGCTCCGAAATTGCTTCCAGGCAAGAGTATGGCTGCAACGAAAGCGATTCTTGCCGCCGAAAAAAAAGCGCCCGGAACGAAGGCGCCTGGAAAAAAAGCGCCCGGAAAACGGGCGCCTGGAAAAAAAGCCAGCAAGGGCAACAGCCCTACGTATCGCGAACACCCGGCGCGGCGCCTGCGCCGCCGCCGGACCGAAGCGAGCGAAGAACTCGTCCGTCTCGCCGGCAAAGACTCCCGCAAAGTCCTTGACCACCTGAGCGTTGCCACCGAAGCGTTCGCCGCTGGCCGAGAGCGAGATGCGCTGCGCATGCTGCGACCGCTGGTCGACCATTATCCCGATGCGGTCGGCGTGCGCGAATTGTTGGGTCTGTGTCACTACCGCATTGGCAACTACAAAGCTGCGATTCGCGAACTCGAGATTTTCGTGAAGTTGAGTGGCTCAACTGAACAGCATCCCGTCCTCATGGATTGTTACCGTTCGCAGCGCCAATGGAAGCGCGTCGATGACTGTTGGCGGGAAATCGCAGAAACGTCGCCGTCGGCGGAACTCGTCACCGAGGGGCGTATCGTGCTCGCTGGATCTCTGGCCGATCGCGGTCGACGGGACGAAGCCATCACGCTGCTCGAGAAGCGCAATGCCAAAGCGCCACGACGAGTGCAGCTGTATCACGCCCGCCTCTGGTACGCACTCGCTGACCTTCAAGAACGAGCGGGCAACCATCCACGTGCTCGCTCGCTGTTTGAGCAGGTCTCGAAATATGACGCCCAGTTCGCTGACGTTGCGGAACGCCTCACCGCTCTGCGTTGATCACGCATTCGCGGCTGAGCCGACTGTCGCACCCTCGCAGTAGCGTGAGAGCGTCGAGTGCAGCCGACGTGTCTGGCTCGCCGCAACTTCCCCCAAGAAGATTTCCGTGATATCTACTCCTTAGGGGAAGCTATGTCTGTCAACACCTCTGTCGTTCGCGGTGAACTCTCCAGTATCCCCGACGTGCGCACCCTTGCATCGGGAACCGAGTTGGCCACGCTGCAGCTCACGACTCGACCGCACGATGGTGCGGCCATCAGCGTGCCCATTGCAATTGCGCAGCCGCCAGCTTGGATTGCGAAGCTGGAGGCCGGCGATGAAGTGATCGCGTTTGGCGTCGTCCGGCGGCGTTTCTTTCGAGCGGGTGGCGCGACTGCGAGTCGCGTCGAGATCGACGCGACTGTCGTCGCGCGGGGCAACGACAAACGCGCGATTGCGCGAATTCAACGGCTCGCCGCGGCCGCAATCGCCGCGTTGAGCGCGCCGGCGACCTAGACGAGCGCGTGGTCTCAGCAACAAGACACGTTCCGGGCGCGGTGCGGGGGTACCATCCCGCGGCACGCGCTGATGTGTCAGGGCTTCCTGCACTCAGCGAGGTTGGATGGCGAAAGGAACTGGTCAACGGTGACCATCGATACTCCCGCAAACCCCCGCTTAGAGACGCTTGATCGTGTTGTTATCCGCTTCGCCGGTGATTCAGGCGACGGAATGCAACTCGTTGGCGATCGATTTACCGAGCTTTCGGCCGCGTTTGGCAACGACCTTGCAACGCTTCCGAACTATCCTGCAGAAATTCGAGCCCCGGCTGGGACCATCGCAGGAGTGTCATCGTTTCAGGTGCACATTTCGGATCACGACATCGTGACTCCCGGCGATGCACCGAACGTGCTCATCGCGATGAACCCAGCAGCGCTCAGCGCGAACCTGTCCGAAATGGTTCCCGGTACGACGCTGATCATCAATTCCGACAATTTCGAACAGCGAGATCTCGACAAGGCAGGGCTGACGAGTAATCCGCTCGAAGATGATTCGCTCGCTGCGTACACCGTCTATCAGGTCCCGATGACGAGCATCACCGTTGGCGCGACGAAGGAACTCGGCGTGAAGCCCCGCGATGCCGAGCGCTCGAAGAATTTCTTCGCGCTCGGTTTGCTCTGCTGGATGTACACACGTCCGGTCAAGCCCGTGTTGGAATGGATCGAGTCTCGCTTTGCGAGCAAGCCACTCATACAGGCCGCGAACATGGCAGCGTTCAAAGCTGGCCGAAACTTCGGTGAGACAGCCGAACTCTTCGATCATCCCTTCGAGGTTCGGCCTGCGGCGCTGCGCTCAGGCAACTACCGCAACGTCATTGGGAACAGTGCGACGGTGTATGGGCTGGTCGCCGCGGCGCAAAGCGCTCAGTTGCCGTTGGTGTACGCCTCATACCCGATCACGCCAGCATCCGACATTCTGCACGACCTTTCGAAACTCAAAAACTTTGGCGTCAAAACCCTCCAGGCCGAAGACGAAATCGCCGCGGTCGCGATCGCGATCGGCGCGGCCTTCGCCGGCTCACTCGCGATCACTGGTACGTCCGGTCCCGGTCTCGACTTGAAATCAGAGGCAATCGCGCTGGCGATCAGTCTCGAACTTCCGCTCGTGGTGGTAGATGTGCAGCGTGGCGGACCATCGACCGGCTTGCCGACCAAGACCGAACAGGCCGACCTGATGATGGCGATGTATGGCCGTCACGGCGAATCGCCGCTCCCCATAGTTGCGGCGTATTCGCCAAGTCAGTGTTTCGACGCGGCCTTTGAGGCGTGCAGAATTGCCTTGAAATATCGCACGCCGGTGATCCTGTTAACCGATGGCTACCTCGCCAACGGCGCGGAACCGTGGCTGCTTCCCGACCTCGACGCGCTCCCAGATATCTCCGTGCAATTCGCGACCGAACCAAATCACGGCGAAGATTTTTGGCCGTATCTGCGCGACCCCGAGACTCTCGCGCGGCCTTGGGCGATTCCGGGAACCCCAAAGCTCATGCATCGCATCGGTGGCATCGAGAAGTCGGGCATCGGCCTTGATGGGGCCGATGGCAGCGGTGGCATCAGCTATTCACCGGAAAATCATGAAGCGATGGTTCGACTCCGAGCCCGCAAGATTGCCGGAATTTCGAAGGACATCCCGGGAGTGCTGCTCGACGACGAGACGGGAGACGCCGAAGTGCTCGTGCTCGGATGGGGTAGCACCTGGGGCGCGATTACTGCAGGGCTACGTCGGATTCGAGCCCGTCACCTCAAGGTCGCGCACGCGCATCTCACGCACCTGAACCCGTTCCCAGATGACCTCGGCGATGTGTTGGGAAGGTACCGAAAGATCTTGGTGCCTGAGATGAACCTTGGCCAGCTGTCGCGCCTCGTACGGGCTGAATATCTCGTCGACGCCCAGTCGTACACGAAGATCCAAGGTGTTCCGTTTCGCGCGGTGGAAATCGAAACAAAGATTTTGGAGATGCTCGGATGACCCAAGAAGCAGTCACGCTCACAAAAAAGGACTTCGAATCGGGTGAAGAGGCCCGGTGGTGCCCGGGCTGTGGCGATTACAGCATTCTCACCGCTGTGCAATTGTTGCTTCCTGAACTCGGTGTCAAGCCAGAAGAAATGGTGTTCATTTCCGGGATTGGCTGCGCCGCACGATTTCCGTATTACATGCGGACGTATGGCGTGCACGGTATCCATGGCCGCGCGCCCGCGATCGCGACTGGCGTTGCGTTGGCACGACCCGATCTGCACGTGTGGGTGATCGGCGGCGATGGCGACATGTTGTCGATCGGCGGGAACCATTTGATCCACGCGCTGCGGCGCAACGTCAATCTCAAGATCATGATGTTCAACAATCAGATCTACGGACTCACGAAGGGCCAATACTCGCCAACTTCTGAGATTGGCAAGGTCACGAAAAGCACGCCGTTCGGGTCGATCGATCATCCATTCAATCCACTCTCGGTCGCGCTCGGTGCAGAAGCGACGTTCGTAGCTCGCACCCACGACATGGATCGCAAACACATGCAGGCAACGTTCAAGCGTATGCATGAACACGTTGGCGCGGCCTTTGTCGAAGTCTTCCAGAATTGCAATGTCTTCAACGATGGAGCGTTCGACGGCGTGTTGAAACGCGACGTGCGTTCCGACATGTTGATCCAGCTCACCCACGGTGAACCGATCCGCTTTGGCAGCGAGAATCAACTCGGCGTTGCCGTCAACGAGTTCGGCGAACCGCGTGTCGTGCAAGTCGCCGATGTCGGCGTCGAAGGGTTGCTGGTGCACGACGAACATCGCGCAGACCCGACGCTTGCGTTCGCGTTGTCGCGTCTTGCCAGCTCTCCCACGATGCCAACACCGGTTGGGGTGTTCCGTGATGTACAGCGGCCGGTATATGAGGTCGAAGTACAGGCGCAGCTTGCCGAAACGCTGGAGCGCTCCGGCCCCGGTGATCTCTCCAAGATCATCGCAAGCGGCGCAACCTGGACTGTGGAGTAGCGCGGTCGCGGCCTACGCGATATCCAGTTCGCGGAAGACCATTCCAGTGCGAGGCTTTGGATAGAAGAACGTCGTCTTTTGGGGCATACGCACGCGGGCGAACGCCGCGGCCCGAGTCATTGCAACACTTGGCGCCCGAAGTATGAGACCCGCGTTGTATGTGCCGCTCTGCACGAGCTTGACGACTTCGTTGCCGTCATGGCGGAACACCCACTCCGCCCCGGGCCAACGCGGGACTACGACATGTTCGACGGTCGCCGCGTCGGTGTCGCGGACCGTCGGAGCTTCGTGCGCGAGTGCGGGGACTGTCACGGCTTCGATAGGTGTGAGCAACCACAGCCCGTCACGATCGGCGAGCACGATGCCGTCGTCGCCAGCATCGTCAAGCGACTCGATCTTCGATGTCGCAAATGCATCAGCGAGTGCCGCTCGCGTGTCGAAATCGTCGGCGAAATGCACGAGCCGATGAATCGGTTGGATGCAAAGCTGATCATCTGCGAGTTCGACGACCAGCGTCATGATCGCGTCGGCTCCAGTATCGGTGTCCGGCCGCTCACCGCGGTATTTGATTGCGGTTTCGAAACGATGGTGACCATCGGCGAGCACCAGTGGAGAACTTCCGACCGCTGCCGTGATCGCTTCCTGTTGGGCTCGATCGTCGATGGCAAAGAGGCGATGGCGAACGCCGAGCTCATCGACACAATGGGCGATTTCGTCGGATTGGTCGATGAGCTGGGTCAAGCCGGACGTGAGTGAAAGTCCCCAGATCGGGTCGAGGTTCGCGCGCGTCGCGCGCAAGAGATCAAGACGGTCCGATTTCGCTTTGGGAAGTGTGCGTTCGTGCGGGAGGATGTCGCCCTCGCCAGCGCGGTCGGGAACCCCGAGGGCGCCGAGTACGCCGATGGTGTGCCGCGGCTCACCCTGGGGCCCTACGAAGTCCATGCGGTACCCGTAAAAACGCGCCGGATGGTCGCGGGTGAGTTCACCGTCGTTGATCCACCGCTCCAGTGTGGACGCCGCACGTTCGTACTTGTCTCCTTCTGCGTGTTGATCTTGGGGAAGAATGAGCCGAATCGAGTTGTGACTATCGCGTGCTTCAAACGCCTGGCGTTCGAGCTCGTCGACCACGTCGTACGGTGGCGCTGCGACCGAAGCAATATCGCCGCCTCGGCGGTAACGCGTTCCCGAAAACGGCATGAATTTGGCCATTCGACGGGTCTACCACAGCAACGGTGACGCACATCGAAGCATGAGAAACATCACACGTCGGCCAGTAACCTGCGCCGGTGGCCTGTGTCGTTGCGTGCGATCTCGATGGGGTGGTGTGGCGGGGCGACGAACCCATTCCCGGTTCGCCAACCGCCATTCAGCAACTGCGGCGCGACGGAGCGCAGCTCGTGTATGTCACGAACAATTCGAGTACTGCGCCAACCGGCTATGTCGAAAAGTTGCGGCAATTTGGCATCGAAGCTGCGGCGTCCGACGTCGTCACGAGCGCTGCCGTCGCGTCGGAATGGCTGCAAACGTGTGTCGCTCCTGGCGCCAAGGTGCTCGCATGTGCAGGCGAAGGTGTGCGCGCTGCGTTGCACGCAGACGGTTTCGTTGTCGTCGATGAAGGACCTGCAGATGCTGTTGTCGTTGGGTGGCATCGTGAGTTTGATTTCGAACGATTGCGGGTCGCCTCGGATGCAATTCGTTCCGGAGCCATCTTCGTAGCGACCAACGACGATCCGACCTATCCCGGTGCCGGAGGGAGCGTGCTCCCGGGCAACGGCAGCCTTGTCGCTGCAGTCGCAACGGCCAGCGGGATCATTCCAACTGTGACTGGAAAGCCTCATGCGCCGATGGCCGACTTCGTGAGGGCGCGATTCGGGACGCCTGCGATCATGATCGGTGATCGCGTCAGCACCGATGGTGCGTTTGCACGGACACTCGGATGCCCATTCGGACTCGTTCGTTCCGGGATCGCCGAAGGACTCGACGTCACCCAGAGTGGCGCAGCATTCGTCGCCGATGATCTTGCGCACCTGGTGCCGATGCTGACCAGGTTGCTGAACTCGGTTTCGTTGGAATCGGATGGTGCGCCGACCGGCTCGTAACATTGCAGGTCTCGCCCCCGGTCGTCGACCGACGTGGGCACGACCAGCCAAGGAAACAACGAAATGCCAAGCGCACCGAACTGGAAAGCCATACTCGAATTCGGCAGCTCGATTGCTGAACCACGCCGTAAACAAGCTCGCGATTTCGTGTCAGGATTGGTTGATGCAGGTCAACTCGGCCGCGAGCAGGCCGGCGCCGCGGTGGAAGAAGTCTTAGCGATCGGGCGGAAACGCACTGACGAACTCGCCACACTCGTGCGCTCCGAGGTGGAACGACAACTTCGAGCAGTCGGCATCGTCAAACCGAAAGCGCAACCCGTACCAAAGCTCGCTGCGAAGAAACCAGCTGCGAAAAAGCCAGCTGCGAAGAAACCAGCTGCGAAGAAACCAGCTGCGAAGAAACCAGCCGCGAAGAAACCAGCTGCGAAGAAACCAGCCGCGAAAAAGCCAGCCGCAAAGAAAGCCGCGCCGAAGTCGAGCAACTAAACGTGCGGCGTCGCCTTGATGCGGAACTCGTGCGTAGGGGTCTTGCTCGGAGTCGAACGGATGCAGTCGCGGCAATCCGCGAGGGGCGCGTCACCGTGGCTGGCGCGCCAGCAGGTAACCCTGCTCGGCTCGTCGACGACGCATTCGCAGTACACGTTGGCGAACCCGCGGCCCGTTTCGTCTCGCGTGGAGGTCTCAAGCTTGACCACGCGTTACAGGTATTCGCGATCGATGTCGCTGCGCAGCGCTGGCTTGATGCTGGCGCCTCGACAGGCGGGTTTACCGACTGTCTGTTACAGCGGGCGGTGGATCATGTCGTGGCAGTCGATGTTGGGCATGGCCAGTTGGCCTGGTCGATCCGCAACGACGAACGCGTCACTGTGATCGAACGCCAGAATGTCCGGTCGCTCACGGCAACAATGATCGACGGATTGGTCGACGGCTGTTGTGCCGACTTGAGCTTCATTTCGCTCATCACCGTTGCACCGGCGCTGGCGCGTTGTGTTGTGCCCGGCGCTCCGCTTGTGTTGTTGATCAAGCCACAATTCGAAGCTGGCAGAAATCGGCTCGGCAAGGGCGGGGTGATTCGAGACATCCACATCCGCTCCGATGTCGTCGCGGAGGTCGTGTCTGGTCTGGCGGAGGTCGGCCTTGGCGTTGTCGGGCTGGTGCCTTCGCCGATCTCCGGTGCAGACGGAAACCGAGAATTTCTGGCGTTGGCCCATCATGGAACTGATCGACTTTCTGCAGCAGCAGTGCGTGAAATCGTGTGTGAAGACGACCTCACCGAGGCCGCTGGAGCCGACAGCACGACAGTGGATGCTCCGACAGACAAGAATGAGCCCTGATGCAGTCTGTCGGTCTTGTTCCGAACCGTGATCGTCCGGTTGCCCACACGTTGGCGCACCGCGCCGTCGCGTGGCTCACGGATCGCGGATCGGAGGTGCGGATCCCGCGCGCCGAGGCAGACGCTGCCGGGCTCGGCCAGTACGGCGTCGCCGAGTCGGAGTTTGTGGATGGGCTGGATCTTGTGGTTTCGATCGGCGGCGACGGAACGATGCTGCACACCGCGGCGCTCGTGTTTCCCGCGGCGGTACCGATCGTAGGAATCAACGCTGGCCATCTTGGCTACTTGAATGCATTCGAGTCATCCGAATTGGAGTCGGCCCTCGATCTTGTATGTCAAGGTCAATGTCTGATATCTCCGCGCGTGGTCGTTGAATGCGTCGTCGAATCCGCGGGACCTGCCGCTGGCGTCTGGCACGGACTCAATGAGCTTGTGTTGGAGAAGCTCAGTGCCGGACGCATGATCCGTTTGGGCGTCGCGATTAACGATGAATCGTTTACGACCTATGCGGCAGATGGCGTGGTGCTTGCGACTCCGACTGGATCAACTGCGTACTCGTTCTCCTTGCGGGGGCCAATCGTTTCGCCGACGGCACAGGTGTTGTTGCTGACTCCGGTGTCGCCACACATGTTGTTCGATCGGTCGCTAGTGCTCGATGGCAATGAAACGATTGAGTTCACCGTCATCGAAGATCGTCCTGTCGCGTTGAACATCGACGGACGCGTGATCGGCGAACTGGTTCCTGGCGATCGAGTTCGATGTGTCGTCGCCGCGGAGCGGGTACACATTGTGGCTCCCGATATTGCGTTTCATCAGATCCTTAAAGCCAAGTTCGAACTTCCGGATCGGTAGCAATGCTGGTTGAACTTCGAGTCGAAAACCTCGGGATTATTTCTGAGCTCCAACTGCTGGTTGGAGAGGGCCTCACCGCGATTACTGGTGAGACCGGTGCCGGTAAGACGCTCATCGTCGAAGCGCTCGAATTGCTGCTCGGTGGCAGGGCCGACATCGGATTGGTACGCAGCGGCGCGACTGAGGCGCGCGCAGAGGCCCGGTTTGTCGTCGGTGAACGTGAGATAGTCGTGGCTCGCGTGTTACCAATTTCCGGACGCAGCCGGGCGTACATCGATGGCCGGCTCGCGACTGCCTCGGAACTCAACGACCTCGGTCGTTCGCTCGTCGATCTTCACGGCCAACATGATCAGCAGTCGCTGCTCTTCGGGGCGGAGCAACGGTCCCTGCTCGATTCCTACGCAGGCGAGCCAGCTACGACCGCGAAGACAGCAGTTCGCGCGGCGCGCATCGAGATCGGTGAGGTCGAT
>JBBRPC010000129.1:0-9932 GCA_038228615.1 Acidimicrobiia bacterium
GGGGGTCAACATTGCGCAAATGTTCGTACGCGACGTCGGTGAAGTCGTTGAATTCGTTGCAGAACAGGGCGTGACGTTTGTGACGACGTCGGCTGGCGACCCAACGAAGCTCACTACGAAACTGAAAGCCCTTGGCATCACGGTTTTTCACGTTGTGCCGAGCTTGCGCGCCGCACATAAAGCTGCCGACGCAGGGGTCGACGGACTGGTGGTTGAGGGCAACGAAGGAGGTGGCTTCAAAAGTGCCACGGGAGCATCAACGATGGTCTTACTCCCGCTCGTTGCGAGCAAGATTGATTTGCCACTCATCGCCGCCGGCGGCATTTGTGATGGTCGTTCGATGGCTGCCGCATTCGCGCTCGGGGCAGAAGGTGTCCAGATGGGCACACAAATGGTTGCGTGTGCCGAATCTCCAGTGCACAACAACTGGAAAGAGCTCATCTGCGCGTCGACCGAGGCCGACACCTACCTGCTCAATCAGCAGTCGTCTCCAGCGTTTCGCGCATTGAAGACACCGTTGTCGGAGCGTGTACGCAACGACGGCAAGGTTGCGTTAGCCGTTGGGAAGCCTGAGGATATGTATTTCGGAGGCGACTTCGAAGCGATGCTGGCGCTCGGGGGCCAGGTGGCTGGTCGCATCGAGTCGATTCGTCCGGTGCGCGAGATAATTGAATCGACGATGCGAGAATTTGCTGCGACATTGCGGTCGCTAACAAACACCGCCGACGAGCTGTAGCGGTGGGACTACACCGTTCCCGAATGCAAGATGCGCGTGACTCCTTGACCGGTTCCCCAAGGCGAGTTCGCGACAGCAGCGGCGATGCGCTCTGCACTTGACCCATCGGCGAATGCGGCAAGGATGTTTTGGTAGCGACCGTTCTTGAGCGTCGCAGCCGTTGCTTCGACGCCCTCTGCGTACGACGGGTAGTTCTTGACCCCAACAGAGTTGAAGTCGGTGGTGTTTGCGTCGTGGCGCGTCGTCGCGAGTGGATTGTTGGCCGCCGCCGTTCCTTCTGCGAGCGCCCATGCCTTGATCCCTCGGATGTTCTCGGGTGTGGCTTGCGCGCCGATGCTCGACAGCACGTCCTGGGCGAACGTGGTGAATCGTTCACCGCGGCTCGCATTGGTGCCAGTGGGGAGTTGGCTCGACTGCGCTGCAGTCGAGCCCGTGCGTGGCATGAGATCGGTGAGCTGCGCCAAGGCGCTCGTTGCGCTGCCGGAACCATTCCCCAGGGCACCCTGCGCGCCGCCGTATTGGGCGAGTAAGTCGCTGAATGTTGGAGTAGTAGTTGACCCGACTGCTGGCAGCGACGTCGTTGCACCGGCAGTACTCGACGCCGCTCCTGTTGACCCGCCGACTGACCCGCCGACTGATCGGATTGTCGACCCGGTGGCAGTGAACTGCGATTGGATTTCGGCGATTCGGCTTTGTGCCGACGCGAGACCTTCGAGAGCCATACGCACAGATCGGCCGAACTCCTGTCAATATGAGGGTCAATCTGAGGGCCAACCTGAGGCGCCGGCGGGCCGAGCCCACTAATGTCGGAGCGCTCACTACGAGCCGTCGCAGGAGGACGTACATGGCAACCCAAGGTTCGATTCTCGGTCATCCGGTCAAGCGCAAAGAAGACCCGGGGATCCTTACAGGAACCACCGAATATTTCGACGACCTCAAGCTCGACGGCATGGTGCATATCGCCTTTGTGCGTTCAACCGTCGCCCACGCCAACCTTGGGAGCATCGACACAGCCGACGCAGTGGCAATGCCCGGTGTTATTGCGGTGTATACCGCAGCGAATCTTGAGATGGCCGATGCGCATCTGTTTGTGATGCTCCCGCCGACGATGAATCGTCCGCCGCTTGCCAAAGGCAAGGTCCGTTTTGTCGGCGACATTGTTGCTGCTGTCGTTGCGGAGACGAAGGCCCAGGCCGTTGACGCTGCTGAAACCGTCATCGTTGATTACGACCCACTTCCGGCGGTTGTCGACATGGAAGCCGCGATGGCCGACGGCGCACCCGTCCTGCACGAAGAATGCCCGAGCAACGTCGCGTTCGGCGCGGCGTTGATGGGTATGGGAGCCCCCGTCGAGGGTCTGATGGACGACGCCGACGTTGTGGTCAAAGGTCGCTTCGTGAACCAGCGAGTTGCCGGCGTTCCAATGGAACCGAACGGAATCATTGCGGTCCCCGAAGCCGATGGCGCGATGACTGCATGGATCCCCACGCAGGCGCCACATTCGATCCAGGGCGAACTCGCTGGCACACTTGGCATGGAGCCTGCGAAACTTCGAGTTCGCACGGCCGCCGTTGGTGGTGGGTTTGGTCCGAAGGCAGCGTTTCAAGTCGAGTTCATCATTGCCGGGAAAGCCGCGCAAGCGCTGCACCGTCCCGTGAAATGGACAGAAACGCGCAGCGAAAACATGGTGTCGATGGCACAAGGTCGCGGTCAGATCCAATATGTCGAACTCGGATTGAAACGCGATGGCACGATCACGGCCTTGCGCGAAAATATCCTGGGCGAGGCAGGTGCGTATCCCGCCATCGGAGCGTTCTTACCGTTCTTCACCCACACGATGTCAACCGCGGTGTACCAAGTTCCGAAGCTTGAGTTCAACTGGAATGCCGTGCTCACCAACACCACGACCACCGGTGCATATCGTGGCGCCGGACGTCCCGAGGCAACGCAGGCCTTCGAACGCATTCTCGATATGGCTGCCGCCGAACTCGGCATGGATCCAGTCGAACTTCGCCGCAAGAATCTGATCCCGAAGTTCGAAGCTCCCGGCGCGCCCGCCGGAAGCGGCCTGGCGATGTACGACACCGGCGACTACGCCGCACCGCTCGACGCGGTGCTCCAGTACGCCGATTACCCAGCGCTGCGTGCCGATCAGGCAAAACGGCGTGCTGCCAACGACCCGAAACAACTTGGTATTGGTGTGAGTTGCTACGTGGAGATCACTGCACCGGCAGGCATGCACATTGAATACGGCAAGGTTGAGGTCTGCGAAGACGGGACGGTGAACGCGTACGTCGGCACGAGCGCACACGGCCAAGGTCACGACACCGCGTTTTCAATGATCGTGCAGGAACTGCTCGGCGTCCCAATGGACAAAGTTCGTTTGATTCAAAGCGACACGGCGCTTGTGCCTCGCGGCACCGGAACTCTCGGTTCGCGTTCGCTGCAGACTGGCGGGAGTGCGGTGTACCGAGCGAGCGAGGTTGTGCTCGATAAGGCCAAGCAACTCGCGGCGAATCTCCTCGAAGCAAGTGCCGACGACATTGTGATCGGCGATGGTGGTCTGCAAGTTGCCGGAGTGCCATCGAAACTGATTGCTTGGGGTGAGCTTGCCGCCAAGGCCGCGGGATCGGGTATCGAAGGGCTCGAAGACGGCTTGCGCCATGAGCTTGATTTCGACGGAACGCAATCGAGCTTCCCGTTTGGGGCGCATATTGCCGTGGTGGAAGTCGACACTGAAACCGGACGAGTCGAGTTGTTACGCCACATCGCCGTTGACGATTGTGGTCGTATTCTCAACCCGATGTTGGTGAAAGGCCAACAACATGGTGGGATCGCACAAGGAATCGCACAGGCCCTATACGAGTGGGTGCAGTACGACGACGAAGGCAATCCGATCACCGCGAACCTCATGGATTACGCAATACCAAGCGCCGCCGAGTTGCCGAGTTTCGAGACGTACAACACGGAAACTCCCACGCATCTCAACCCGCTTGGAGCGAAAGGGATCGGCGAATCGGGAACCATCGGGTCGACTCCTGCTGTGCAAAATGCCGTGATCGACGCGCTCAGCCCGTTCGGGATCAAGAACCTCGATATGCCAGCGAGTTCACAGCGAGTTTGGGCCGCCATCCAAGCAGCGCGGGGTTAGTCGAGCGTTGTTGCTGCGACTCACACAAACGCACCACAAGATCATCCTCGGCAACTGTTACGACGGTCTGCCGAACGAGGCGTGTGGGTTACTGCTCGGTCCGATGACGGAGGACCGTCCTACCGGAGTTATCACTGTGGCGCGACCGTGTGTGAATGCTGATGCTTCGGCGCGTACCTACACGGTTGCGCCCCGAGACATGTTGAGTGCCATGCGACTCGCCGAAGCGAGCGGTGACGAGATCGTGGGCGTGTGGCATTCGCATACACACACCGACGCGTACCCGTCACCTACCGATGTTCGTACGGCCGTCGACCCGTCGTGGATGTACATGATCGTCAGCTTGAAACATGGAGATCCCGTGGTGCGCGCCTACACGATCGCCGATGCAACCATCACCGAGATCCCGATCGACCTCGTCGCCGGCTAACGCGCACGGCCATTGGAGGGCCGAGTTAAGGCCAGCAACAATCTGGCGGAATCAAACAGCTGAATCGGGAATCCCGACCCTGTAGGTCGGAGTTATAGGCTGGGTGTCTGCTTCTGTCGCTTTGAAAGGCAATGCTGTGGCTGTCGATGTGAAGATTCCAACTGTGTTGCGAGCGCAAGCCGACGGTCTGGCCTCGGTCGCGATTGAAGGCGCGACGGTCGGGGAGGCGTTCGACGCGCTGATCGTGAAGTTCCCGGGTTTGCGTCCCAACCTGATTGGCGACGACGGGGGCATGCACAAATTTGTGAACGTGTATCTCAACGACGACGATATTCGCTATCTCGACAGGCTCGATACCAAGCTCGCAGCTGGCGACACGATCACCATCCTTCCCGCAGTCGCTGGCGGCGCCTGAGCCACGCCACAACATCTTCAGGATCGCAATCGCATGGCTCGATACGACAGCATTCTCGACACGATCGGCAACACGCCACTCGTCAATATTTCGCAGCTGTCACCAGTCCCCGACGTGAAAATGTTCGCGAAACTCGAAGGGCAAAATCCTGGCGGTTCTTCGAAGGACCGCATCGCGCTCAAGATGATCCAGCTTGCGGAATTCGACGGCGCCATTAAAAAGGGTGACACGATTCTCGAGCCGTCGTCTGGCAACACTGGTATCGGGCTCGCGCTTGTTGCAAAACTGCACGGATACAAGCTGCGCGTCATCATGCCGGAAAACGTTTCGGTGGAGCGGCGTCAACTTCTCGAGATTTTCGGTGCCGAGGTAACGCTTTCGCCTGGCGAAGAAGGAAGCAACGGCGCGATTCGTATGGCCGAAAGGATTGCCAAGGAAGAGCCGACGTATCGCTTCCTCTTTCAATATGGCAATCCAGCGAATCCGCTGGCCCACTACGAAGGTACCGGTCCTGAAATTTTTCGCGATTGCCCTGAGATTGATGTGTTTTGTGCCGGGCTCGGTACGAGCGGCACGCTCATGGGTGTCGGTCGCTACCTCAAACAACACAAGCCAGGAGTGAAGATCGTTGCAGTCGAGCCGCCAGCAGGTGAGCTCGTGCAAGGGCTTCGCAACCTCGATGACGGATTTATCCCGCCTATTTTCGACGGCGATGTGCTCGATGCCAAGACAGTCGCGTATCCGCGGGAGTCGGTTGAGGGCACACGCCGATTGCTCAATGAATGCGGGATCTTTGCGGGCGTATCTTCCGGCGCAGCAGTGTACGGAGCGACGCGTTATATCAGCCGGGCAATGACGCAGGGAACGGTCGTCGTGTTGCTTCCCGACGGAGGTTGGAAATACCTATCGAGCGGCGCATGGACCGACGACCTCGATACGGTTGTAGAACGCGCGACGCGCATCAACTACTGGTGAGCATCGACGAGGCGGTTGCCGAATTGGAGCGTGGCGCACTCGTCGCGTTTCCCACTGAAACGGTATATGGACTCGGCGCAGATGCGTCGAACTCCGAAGCGATACAGGCGCTCTACGCGGCCAAAGGTCGGCCAGCAGATCATCCGGTCATCGTGCATCTCGCGTCGATCGAGGCATTAGACGATGTGGCGATGCATGTACCAGATTGGGCGCGTGTGCTCGCACGAAAATTTTGGCCTGGGCCCCTCACATTGGTCGTGCAGCGACGTCCCGGTTCGGTGTGCGACGAGGTCACTGGTGGGCGACCGACGGTGGGGGTGCGAGTCCCGGCACATCCGATCGCGCTTGATCTGCTTTCGAAGTTTGGTCGCGGGGTCGCAGCACCTTCCGCCAATCGGTTTGGTCGGGTGAGCCCCACGACGGCAGAGCATGTCCGCGCTGATCTTGGCGACGAGGTGGCTGTTGTGCTCGATGGTGGCCCTTGCGCCGTTGGTGTGGAGTCGACCATCGTCGACGCGACCGGTTCCGCGCCGCAGATATTGCGTTTGGGCGGGATCAGCGTCGGCGAGATCGAAACGGTGCTCGGGCGCGCTGTGGCTGTGGCGAATAGCGGTGAGATTGCGGCGCCAGGCACACTGCCGAGCCACTACGCGCCGAGTTGTCGGGTCGAACTCGCGACGGCGCAGGAGGTCGCGACGCGTGCTCGCGCTGCGTCGGCGACTGGTGCCAGCGTCGCAGTTCTCGCCCTCGCCTCGACGCAGCTACTGCTACCAGACAACGTTGTTCGTCTCCCCAGCCCGGCGACGACTGATGCCTATGGCCAACAGCTGTTCGCGAGGCTGCGCGAGGCTGACGCGCTTCACGTCGACCTCTTGCTCGTCGTGCCTCCTGGGCCGGAGGGGGTCGGAGCTGCCGTCATCGATCGCTTGCGTCGGGCCGCTACCGTTTCGAAGTAATGCGTGCTGCACCCAGACCGGTAGGAGTGTTCGATTCCGGCCTCGGTGGTCTCACGGTGGTCCGTGCGATGATGGATCTCCTCCCTCAGCAGCCACTTGTCTATTTCGGTGACACCGGCCGTTTTCCCTACGGACCGAAGCCCGGACACGAGGTCTTGAAATATTCATTGCAGATCACCGATTTGCTGATGGAACGGGGCGTGTCGATGATCGTGGTGGCGTGCAATAGCGCGACTGCCGCGGGCCTCGAACAAATGCAGGAACGGGTCGATGTGCCCGTCATCGGTGTGATCGATCCCGGCATCAGAGCTGCGTACAAAGCGACAAATTCCGGTCGGGTCGGGGTCATCGGCACTGTGGGCACGATTCGGTCAGGGGCGTATCAACGCGCCGCGCAACGAATCGCCCCCGATCTCGATGTGGTGTGCGCGGCCTGCCCTGGATTCGTGGAATTTGTTGAGTCCGGCGAAATTGATTCCGATCAGGTCTATGTGCTCGCTGAACGACTTCTCGCACCGATCCGACGCGCTGCGGTCGACACGTTGGTATTGGGTTGCACGCACTACCCGATGTTGGCCCGCACGATCACCGACGTTGTGGGTCGCGATGTTGTCCTCGTCTCGAGCGCCGAGGAAACTGCATTTGAGATTCGTGCGTTGCTCGACGATGGGCAGCAGACTTCGAGTACGACAGAGGAGAATGAACTTCCAACGCAACCGCTCGGTGGTGGCGCCACTCGCCAATTCCTCACGAGCGGCGACACCGACGTGTTTCGTGCGTTAGGTGAGCGCTTTTGCGGACCCGAGGTCGCAAACGTCGAAGGGTGGTTGTGGTGAGTGATTTCAGCCTCACCGTTCTCGGGTGCAGTGGCTCGTACAACGCGCCACCAGGCGATGCGTGTAGTGGATATTTGGTGCGTGCTGGCGGCACCGCGATCTGGATGGATTGCGGAAACGGGTCGTTCGCGAATTTGTTGCGGCACATAGATCCGGCTGATCTCGATGCGGTCGTGATCACGCATTCACACCCCGACCATTGCGTCGACCTGTTCGGGCTGCACGTGTTGGCGACCTATGGGATCGAGAGGTGCGACATTCCGGTCTATGCGGCAGATGATGTCGAATCCAAGCTCCGCGCGTTGGTGAGCGATTGGCACGGAACATTTGCCTGGCGAACGGTCGGCGATGGTGCGCGGGTATTGATCAACGACGTCTCGATCGACTTTTCCGCAACGGATCACCCGGTGCCGACGGTCGCGGCGTCGATGCGTTACGACGGCAGGCAATGCGTCTATACGGCCGATACTGGACCACTGTGGTCTCCGGAGGTGTTCGGGCATGGCGCCGATCTACTCCTGAGTGAGGCCAGCTACGTGCACGACGACCGACGGTCGCCGATCCATCTGTCGGGCCAACAGGCTGGAGGATTCGCGAAACTTGCAAAGGCGCAACGTTTGGTACTCACCCATCTGTGGCCCACGATCGATCGTGATGCCTGTGGTGCCGAAGCAAGTGAGAGCTACGGTGGCGCAGTCACGGTGGCGCGTACCGGTGATCGCTACGACATCTGACAGACTCGCAGTTCAATTGCTGCGAAAGGAAAACAGATGCGCGCAAGCGGTCGAGCGGTCGACGAACTTCGTGGAGTGACGTTCACTCGTGATTACACCGAGATGGCGAATGGCTCGGTACTGGTTGAGTTCGGTCGGACGCGTGTGTTGTGCACAGCATCGATCGAGACGAAGGTTCCACCGTGGCTGCGCAATACCGGTCGCGGATGGGTCACCGCAGAATATTCGATGCTGCCTGGCTCAAGCCCAGAGCGCGTCACGCGTGAAGCAGCAAAGGGCAAACAATCCGGGCGAACCCAAGAAATCCAACGACTCATCGGACGCGCGTTGCGCGCAGTCACCGATCTGAAAGCGATGCCCGATGTTCAGATCACAGTCGACTGCGATGTGTTGCAAGCCGATGGTGGCACCCGAACCGCATCAATTTGTGGAGGTTGGATTGCCTTACACGACGCGTGTACGCGCGCGATCGCAGCTGGAATCATGTCGAAACACCCGATTCTCGACGCGTGCGCGGCGATCAGCGTTGGCGTGGTCGACGGGACTCCCGTACTTGATCTCGAGTACATCGAAGACAGTCGCGCCGAAACCGACATGAACGTTGTGATGACAGGCTTGGGCTCGTTCGTCGAGGTGCAAGGCACAGCCGAGGGAGTTGCCTTCACGAAAGCAGAACTCGACGCCATGCTGGCCCTCGCCGATGGTGGCATCCGCGAGATCGTTGCAGCCCAACGCACGATGGTGGCTGAGCCGCCTGGCGCACAACGGCGCTGAGAGCACGCTTCGATGCAATGGTCTGTTCCGTTCGCGTTCGCGACCGGCAACGCCGATAAGGCTCGAGAGTTCGCCGAGTTACTGACCGCGACGACCGGCGCTGTGTTGGTCGCTGAGGCAGTCGAATATGACGACACGGTGTTTGCATATGTGGTGTGTTCGCTCGCCATGCGGTCGGCGTTTACGCTGCCAACGCTGGATGATCGGCCACGTGTTGATGAAACGGGATCGTCGTTGCGTGAAAATGCACGGATCAAAGCCGTGGGGATTCGCGCCGCAACGGGATTGACCGCGATCGCCGACGACACAGGACTTGCGATCGATGCACTGGACGGAGCGCCAGGTGTGTATTCAGCTCGCTACGGCGGACCAAGTGCGAACTACCACGACAACGTCGCGAAGGTGCTGATGGAGCTTGAAGCAGTGGGCGCAATCGCGCCCGAAATGCGGTCGGCGCGCTTTACGACGGTCGTGCACGCGGCCTTTGCGGATGGTTCGCAGACGTGGGTGGAAGGTACCGTGGAAGGCACCGTGTGTGATGCACCTCGTGGGAGCGGGACGTTTGGCTACGACCCGATTTTTGTTCCCGTGGATGGCGGCGGGCGCACATTCGCAGAAATGTCGAGCGCCGAAAAGCATGCACTCTCGCATCGTGGACGGGCATTTCGTAGGCTCCTTGAGCTATACCCATGCGGTCTCGAATAACGAACACCCCGACCTGACCCGACCCGACCCGATCCGATTCGCCCTGACCTGGCCCGACAAGGAGACAGAATGCCGATCGACCCTGAAGTTGCTGGAATCTTGGCGATGTTGCCCAGCGGTGGCCCTGCGCTGAGCGACGCCATACTTACAGAAACGCGCGCCGGCTTCGGGTTGATGATGGGCCTTGGTGTCGGTGACGTACCGGCGGTTGCCAGCGCGA
>JBBRPC010000130.1:0-9827 GCA_038228615.1 Acidimicrobiia bacterium
GCGATCGCGATGGCGACCACTCATCTCACGCAGAGTCACGATGTCATCATTCCGCAGTTGCTTGCCGACGAAACATTCATTCTCGAGCTGGAATCGGTTGCCAAGACGACAAATGCGCGTTTCATCGAGATCGCCCTCATCACGGAGCGCGACGACACAATCGAGGCATAAGCATCGCGGAGTTCATCGCCAGAGAACCAGCAGCACCGAGACGCACTCGAACTCGTGCAACAGTCGGGCGGCACTCAAGGAGTAGGCGAAATGCACGACAGACTCATGGAGTTCATTGACACTCGCCGAAACCTTCGCAGGGTTCGGGTGATGACTTACGCCGCGAGGCCGGGCTCATCGTTCCTTCGGAGCTTGGAGCTGGAAGCCAAACGAGGTTGTCGCGTCGCGACGACGTCGTGTCAGCAAGTTCGTCGCGCCGAGTGTCGCTATTCGTGAATGTGGGTTGTGTCGTCATCTTCAGGCGCGACCTCCTTGTGGCCCCGAATGCTTTGCCAGGCGACCCATACTGTTGGTGCCAATAGTGCTATCGACGAAAGTTCGCGGAGTAAACCCGTGACGCGGTAGTTGATCGAATAGTCGAGCTGCGAAGCGCTCGCCACACTCACGCCTTGATGGCTGTAGTCACCGACGGACGAAAGGTGGATCGATAGGAAGCTCCACGTAGAGGCAACGGCTAACAGCAATGCGATGCTGGCGACGACCATCGTGAAGCCGAGCACGCGGCGCGTGATCGTGCGGCGGCCTTCGAGTCGTGTCGCTACCGCGACGGCTCCGACCGCGGCGAGGCACAAGATGCCGACGAGTGGTGAGCCGGAGGAGGCTTGGATCACGCGGTCGCGAAAGGCAAACCCCGGCGACTCGTGTGCCGATGCCAGCACGATGACAGTGGCGAGCGTCAACGAGGCCGAGATCGTCACCGCACACGCGACGACGAGACAGCGGTGTTCGAATCGGCGCGTAGCTACAACGGGATCGTCCCCCAACGGTCATGCTTGCGAGTTTCGCACGCCTGAAGACTCTCTGCACTGCCGCCGCTGCTCAAGGGCGTTCCGTTGGACCAACGCTGCGAACGAGGCCACTCAACAAGGAACCTCGTTCGTAGAGCACGCGGAATTCGGCGCGTGCTCACCCGATCCGCGGTGGACTAGCGGCACGAAGCTCAATGCTTGTCGAGTAGTTCACGGATCCCGTTGCTCGTCGCTGCGGCGGTGACGGGCTTGCCGTTCGCGTCTGTGTCGGTTGGGTTCGCGCCGTGTTGCAGAAGCAACGTGATGATTTCGCGTTGGCGGTCCTTGGCGTCGGCTGTTCCCGAGTTGCTCGCCCCTGTGTTCTGTACTGCCAAGTGCAGCGGCGTCGAGCCTTGCCTGTTACCCAACCGCAGATCCGCACCACCGTCAAGCAACGCGGCGACGGCCGAAGTGGCGCGGGTGCGCACTGCACGGTGAAGGGGCGCGACACCGCTCTTGTCGCACACGTCGGGATCGGCGCCCACCGAGATCAGGTACTCGATAACTGAACGCTGAGCGACGCCGTCGGCATCGAATCCCGCGGCGTTGCCGTCGGCCGCATAATGCAGCGGTTGCGCACCGCGCCGGTTGCGCGCTCCAACATCGGCACCCTGCGCTACCAGTGACTCGGCCATGGCCCGTTGGAATGCCGCGCCCGCTATGTGCAGCGCGGTGTCGCCGGCGTATACATGGTGCAGGATCTGTTCAAGAAAGTACGTGTTCGGATCCTGACGAGTCGCTCCGCTACGGACAACCGCTACGGCGAGACCCGGTGCCGCGCTCAACATCCGCGCGAACTCCACACCATCACGAGACGCGATCACACCAAGAAATCCGAGCAGTTCCCATTCGCCAGGGACCGTCTCGGCGACATCGCTCACCCGCCCAGACTGCCGAACCGCGCTCGTGCTCGCCGGAGCAGGACGGTCGATCGGAACCACGCGCGTTCAGTCCTCCGGTGGCCGCGGCTGTTGCAGACGTGCCAGGTCGCGCGGGCCCATCAGTCCGACCGAATTCCCGTCAGGATCGACGACGACGGCATAACGAGCCCCCATCAGCGCATCGTGGGGCGGCTGCTGGCCGCCGTAGCCCGCGCCGACCAGATCGGCATACGTCGCGTCGACGGCCTCGGCCGACGAAACGCAAAACCCGAGGACAGGCCCGGTTCGACCAGGCGGCCATCCTTGGTTCCACTGCGTTACGAACGCGGAGCTATCGAGGTCGAAGTCAAAGCTGTCCGCCACCGCGCTCGACGCGAAGGTCCGATGATGAGCCGCAAACGATTCGATCGTCGGCTCGATCGGGACACCCAGACGCTCGTAGAACTCGATCATCGCCGCCATGTCGCGCACGACGAGATTGATCTGATTGAAAACTGGTCGCCCTTCATGCATGGCACGCATTTTGCCCAGTCCGCGAGCGTTATCGCAAGCGCGAAACGGCGTACCGGGCTCTACCCTTCACGGTTGTGATGTCGGTATGACGATCGAGGCAAGCGTCGAGTTCTCTGTCTCTACGTGGCAACAGCCGCTACCGCCGCTGCCGAGCCCGAGCCGGGCGCGCTTGGTCGACAGTCTTGTCGAGATGACTGACTCCCTCGGCGATCATCGGCTGCGAATCGCGATCGACGGGCTGACCGCTGCCGGGAAAACGAGCCTGGGTCATGAGCTTGCGCAGGGTCTCGCACGCCGCGGTCGTTCCGTGTTACGAGCATCACTCGACGACTTCAAGAGGCCGTGGAACGAGCGCCATCTCTACGACCGCATCTCTGGCGAGGGCTATTACCGCAACGCCTTCGATCTCGACGCGGCGCGCAAACTTCTTCTAGACCCTTCGGACCCGAACGCCGAAGGCATCGTCTCGTTGTGCAGCATCGATCCGATCACCCAGATCGATCACTCGGCAGTCAAAACCACGATGCCTGCAAACGGCGTGCTGGTGGTTGACGGGGTGTTTGCGTTTCGACCCGAGATCAATGGCTACTGGGACCTACGAATGTGGGTTGAGATCGACACAGAGCTTTCAGTGCGTCGGGGCACCGAACGCGAATCAAGTGGCTCGCACGCTCGATCGCGCCACGTGTCGGTTCGTCATATTCTTGCAGCGGCCGGGCCCGATTGCTCGCGGACGGAGCACCGTCAGTCGGCGCGGTCTGCAGCCTGAGGATGACGTCGGCTACGTCCGAAGCGAAGCGGACCGGATCGTCGAGCCGGTCGAACGCCGCACCCTCGCCCGGAACCCAGCGGTGCACCGCCCAGCGACACGGGTAACCAACAGCCGGCACGCCAACTGCGACCGGCTCAGGCACTGCGACAGGGACGTACGGAGCCAGACGAGGCAACCACATTGCTTCGAACTCAATCTGTCCTGCCGCCCTGTGGATTCGGGGGAGCCGTATGACGAGGTCTTCACCCAAGCGCCAAACAGCGTTGTCGGTACCCCACGGTTCAACGATTGCCAACGGTCGATGGGCGAACTCAGGCATCTGTTCCACAAGGAGTCGACGCACGAGTGCCTCATCGATGGGTAGCTCATCGGCATGCATCCGCACGCGCACAGATTGCCTTGATGGAGACTGGTTTGCAAGCGTTGCGTTGTTTCGTAGCGTTGGGGTATTGATGGACGGGCTCAGGAATGCTCTGTCATCTTCGGATTGACTTCGTTACACAAGCGCTGATCGGCCAGTCTGGTGCGCGTGGGTTCACGCGGGCGGCGGAGCCGCATCGTCGAGGAGTCGTAGCAACAACACAAGGTCGAGCCATCTCGCGAACTTCGTACCGACCTGAGGCATCCGAGCAACCACCTGGAAGCCAAGACGCTCATGGAACGTCACCGATGCCGGGTTCTCGCCGGTCACCGCGGCGACCATTGCGTGCAGTCCCGCGTTCCTCGCTCGCTCGATCAGGAGTTCCATCAGCAAGCGACCGAAACCCGATCCCCACTGTTCCTCGCGAACATGAATCGTGTTTTCCACAGTCAGCCGATAGCCGGGCCACTTGCGCGAATCTCGAAACTCGCTGTACGACGCCCATCCAACGACTTGATCATGGAGCACGGCGACCAGCACAGGATGACCAAGAGCCTGCTGGTCCCTGAGCCACCGAACGCGCTCGTCGACTTCGTGCAGGTCATCTGTCCACTCGATCGCAGAGGTGGCGATGAGCGCGTTTTGAATCTGAGTGATGGCGTCCATGTCGGTTTCGACGGCATCACGAACGGCGACACCAGACGCACCCTCCAGGGACGCTGCTGAACGCTCCACCCGCCTAGATTGCCCTGCCCCAAGCGATATCGCAAACGCCGCACGACAGATTCGAGACGACTGATCTCAGCGAGGGTCGAGTTCGTTCAGAGTTCGAAGGACCAACCGCGCGATGTCGTCGGTGGCATCTGTTCCCGTGTCGAACTTGAGGTCATATCGCCAGCCCTCATGTACTCCAACTGACGACTCCGCGAGCCCTCCCCAACGATCTGCCCGATCGTGCTCGCGTTCCCTGAGCGTTTCCAAATTGCAGTGAAGTCCGATGAACACCATCGGTACACCGGAGAACGCAGTTTCGAACATCGCTTGCGGATGACCGGCCGCAGCAACACCGACAAGGTTTCCTATGCGAGCCAAAGCCGCCATCCCTTCGAGAAACCCTTGATGCAGCACCTCCGCCTGCTCGCGCCAGATGAGGAAACCATCATCGACAGCACCGAGCACCGGTTCGTCGAAGACGACCCATGGCGCAATACTGAGACGTCGAATTGCTTGGAGCAACACCGACTTGCCTGCGCCGGACGGGCCGTTCACAATGACGCCGCGGCCACCCGGAACTCCATCGAATGCCGGAGGCCGCCTATACACCGACAACCAGTCGATCCGTTCTCCGTCGAGCGAGCCGTAGACCACTCGCCATTCATCGACGACGGTCTGCACCGAAAAATCCACACGATCGAGGTTCACCCCCCACCAGAGAATCGTGGCATCACCGGCGGCCCGCAGCGGAACAAGACGTTTGGCGATTTCGACAACGGAAGAGCGATCGCTCACGAACTCCTCGACTGGGCCACCGCCGAGAATCAGGCCGATAAGCCGTGGTTTGCCATCACTGCCCGAACCGGAATCAACCATCCGCCAACATCCTCACACCGTGATCCGACGAGCGGATAATGCCGCGACTGCGCTCGTGATGCAAGCGGCTGTCAGCAAATCTGATTGGTCAGTGATGCTCGACAACGCAGAACTCGTTGCCCTCGGGTCGAGCATCAACGTCCGTTGTCTTCGTAGTCGAAGACAATTTCACGGACCGAAGCCATCCGCCCAGATTGCTCGAACTACGAGCACTACGCAACTCTCGATCGGCTCTCACGCGGTCGTATTCGGCAGCGCCAACCGCCAGGGATGCTCGGGGAACGCGAGCGCAACAGATCGACTCAACCACTCTGCTGCAGCGACGGTCAATGCAGGTCGCGCCACCTTGAAATCGTGTTCGTTCTTGAGCTCGGTCGATGCTGCGATGTACAGCAACTGGACCTCAGGCGCGACCACTGGAATACCCGACCTCGTATTCACCCGCACCTCATCCAATGAGCGAGTCACACGAGGATCGCGCCGAAATACCCAGGTGTTCATCGCCAATGGGATCCATTGCCGAAAACACGGGCCAAAGATTGCCCGAACTTCGAGCGTTATCGCAAGAGCGACATTGGCGGATCGGCGGTCCCTGCGCGCCCCCGGCTGGTTGCACTACGTTCTTCCTATGAACGTCGGCGCTGACCGTGTGTCACTTGCTGACCGCGAATACGCCACATCGCGACAGCTCAGCGATCTCGGGCTGAACGCGTCTGGGTGAGGACGAACGTGTTAGTACCTGCTGCGGCAACGAGCCTGGAGCCTTCAGTTGGTTGACGTCACAACCACGATTGTGATCACCAGACCGCGGGACATCGTGGCCAGATTCAGCGCGGATCCTTCGAACGCGTCGGCGTGGTACGTCAACATCAAGTCGGTCGACTGGCACGGCAAACCTGTCGTCGCTGTTGGTGCGAAGACGGATTTCGTCGCGAAATTCCTCGGGCGCACGCTGCGATACACCTACGAGATCGTCGACTTCGTCGAGAGCGAGCGACTCGTAATGCGCACGGCGCAAGGACCGTTTCCGATGCAAACGACGTACACCTGGGTCGATGATCCCAGCGGAACGAAGATGACATTGCACAACAGCGGCGAGCCGAGTGGGTTCTCGAAACTCGCCGTGCCATTCCTGACCTCGGCCATGCGCCGAGCGAATCGCAACGACCTTGCGCAACTGAAAGCGCTCCTCGAAACTCAATGAGTACCACGTTGTTCTCCGCTGCGCGGTAGTTCGGTTCGGTCAGGACCAGCCGAGTTCTAAGTGATCGGCAGCGGCGGTGAGTGCATCTGCGAGCTGTTCGACGGATCCCGAACAGCGTTCAAGGGCCTCGGGGTCAAGTAGCAACACGATGCCCTGGTCCGTGTCGGCGGCCACCGCGGGAAGTCGGGACCCGATGATCTTCTTCACGGATTCGGGTTGATCGTCTCGGTGGTAAGTGTCGAACGGCACCGGGAGTCCCGCTCGACACGCTTTCCATTCGCGCCTTTCTAGGACGCTGCCGTGGGTGATATCGCACAACGCACAGTGCGTTCGACCAAGTCGGGTACCGACCCAATATGTGAGTTCGCCGCGCAACGTACCGTCGGCGTCGTAGACGCCGACAAGTCGAAGGATTCGTGCTCGCGCGATGTCGGTCATACGGGTTTGGTTCTACCCGAAGCGTCGCCGTTGGCCCGTAAGATCAAGGACCTGATGGTGTCTTGGACGGGCGTGCCAGTGGAACCGGCGCGGCAGCGTTGGACGCGTCGTGCGAAGACGATCCCCGCGATGCTGGGCCTCACGATCGTTGCGATCGGTTTCGGCCCAATCCTTATCCCGGGAGCCATCCTCTACGACCTCGTGCGCGCCCGAACGTCGTTGCCGACATTGCGCGTCTACGCGTTCGTCTGCCAGTACCTCGTGAACGACAGCATCGAAATCATCCTCGCCGGACCACTGTGGATATTGGCAGGGTTCGGAACACGCCTCAACCAAACTTCATCACGGACCCGACATGTGCGTCTCCAGGCATGGTCGATCGCAGTACTCGCCCGACGCGCCGAGACCCTGCTGGGAATCCGCCTTCATACCGATGTCGACATCGATAGTGTGCTCGCACCCGGCCCCGCGATCGTCGTGTGCCGCCACGTGAGCCTCTTCGACGCATCGCTCCCCGCACTCCTATACCAACGACTCGGCATCCACACCCGTACGGTCATCATGGCGGAACTCCTCGCCGACCCTGGCTTCGACCTGCTCTACCAGCGTGTCGGGTCGGTGTTCATCCAACGCGACGACGTGAACGAGTCCCGTAGGCAGGCCGCCCAACTCGGCGACGGACTCGATCCGACGACCGTCGCCGTTATCTTTCCCGAAGGCCGATTGTTCCGCCCCGACCTCTTGGCCCACTTTATCGAACGCCTCGAACAACGCGACCCCGCACGCGGCGAACGACTCACCGGACTCCGCCACCTTCTGCCACCCCGGCCCGGCGGACTGATCGCGCTGCTCGACGCCGCACCCGACGCCGACGTCGTGGTCATTAACCACGCAGGCTTCGACAGTTACCCGACATTCGCGCAACTCGCGCGCAGCATTCCCCTCACCAGGCCGATCCAGATCAGCGCGACCCGCGTCCACCGCGACGACATTCCCGACGACCCCGAGCTCCGTATCCGCTGGCTCGATCACATCTGGTGTGACATGGACAATTGGATACATGCGCGAAGTCACCAGCATGGGTAGCCACAGTTCGGTTGCCGCAGTCTCGCATGTGTGTTCGACCCCGGATTGCAACAAGCGTTAACAGCACGCCTTCACCGCGGCTAAGGATCTGAAGCGTTGGTTCAGTGTTGGACGTGCACAGGGGCAACGCGCAGATCCCCGTACGTGTTGCACAATCCGTACGTGTCGATCGTCAAAAACGCAGCGATGACGATCATGATCACTCGCCTCCGCCAGCCTCGCACCACCTGTGTGCGGGCCATCGGAGCCGACATGTACCAGCCCGGCAACTGGCCTTCGGAAGCGAACCCCTCCAGGTCCCACAGACACGTCGCGTCGACACCAAGATCAATGTCGGGATCTGCGGCCAGAGCGAGCGCGGCGAGCTCGTCGTCGCCGATACGGCCCTCGAACGTGGCACTGTCATTGATGATGGTCATCGTGCACCCTCCACACCTGAACAATACGATACCGGCGCGAAATGTTCGCGACCACGCGCGCGTTTCGATTCGTCGCCCGCGTGGTCGTGAGCAGACCTGCTCGCACCGATAGTGGCTGCCATCGTCGCCACGAAGATCTGAAAAGATCGGATGTATCGCTATGCGGCGAATGCTGTGCGGACGCGGTTGCGACCGTCGTCTTTCGCTTGGTATAGGGCGTGGTCGGCCCTATTCAACAGCGACTCGATGTCGCGGTCGTGTGCCTCGAGGACCGAGACCCCGATACTGATCGTGACATTGACTTCGCCATCTCCAAACGCGATCGGGGCTGAAGCCACGACTTGGCGGAGCCGCTCGGCAACCTCGAGCGCGCCCGAACCCGTGTCGCGCAACAACACCACAAACTCTTCGCCGCCATAACGACCGAGAAGGTCCTCGGCGCGCAACGTGTCGCTGAGACGTCGGGAAACGATGCGCAGAACCTCGTCACCGCCGGCATGCCCATAGGTGTCATTGACACGTTTGAAGAAATCGATGTCGAGCATCACCGCGGCGAGTTCATGTCCGTGGCGTCGTGCCGCGGCGAGTTCACGCTCGGCCAGTTCGAAGAAGCGCCGACGGTTGTCGACCCCTGTCAGGGCGTCGGTGCTCGCGAGTTGCTGCACGGTGGCGAAGAGCTTTGCGTTTTCGTACGCGACAAAGCCCTGTGCGGAAAACGCCGCGGCGATCTGAGCTTGCGCTTGATCGTGTGCACCAGCTGTACGCGACGCGAGCAAAAGGAGACCCACCGTGTCGTCGCGCGTGCGCAGTGGCAGCGCCGTCCACGACCGAGCCCAACGCAACGGCTCGATCCGCAGCGTGGCGCCAGAGCGCGTGTCCCCGACAACCACAGGGCCTGTCGCGGCTAACAACTCGCGCAGACCAGCGTCGTCGACATTGAATACCTCTCGCGCTTGTTGCGTTGCTTGGTCAAGAGCGCCAATCGAGGCGACGATACGCGCGGTCTCGTCGTTGATCAACACGATCACCGCAGCATCGTGTGCGACCGCGCGACCTGCCGTGACGAGCATATGTTGGAGCACCTCCCGCGGGTCCAGGCACGACGTGACATCGGCGAGCGCCTCGCGAAGGTCTTCGGCGAGCGCGCGTTGTCGACGCTCCGATTGCACCGTGACCTCGAGCTGCGCCGCCCGCGCAGTTTCCATCGAGACCGCGACATGGTTGGCAATCGCCACGAGGATATCGACGTCATCTTCGTTGAAGATGCCCTTGGCAAGCCGGCTGTCGAGATAGATAACGCCGAGGACATTGCCTTCGAGTTGCAGTGGCGCCACCAAAATGCTTCGCAGCCCGTGCAGCACGACGCTTTGCGAGCCGAGCGCCGCACCCTCTTCGGTGCCGGTGATCACGAGCGCCTCACCAGTGGTCTGCACCCGATCCACGAGCGTCCTGCTGTAGTTCGACGAATCGGCGAGATCGCTGCAGTTGGCATCGCGGGCGAAATGAAGATCGAGTGCATCGGCTCCGGGGCGACCCATGAACAA
>JBBRPC010000131.1:0-9722 GCA_038228615.1 Acidimicrobiia bacterium
CTGCGGGCTTGCGGCAATGCCAACGACCGGCTGTGCGAGTGGGACACCTGCGAGCGATCCTGCAAAAGAAGCACCAAATGCGAACAGATTGCCGCTTGCGGTCGCGAGTCGATAACCGCTCACGGCAGGTACTGGTGCAGCAGCGAGCGTTCGCTTGGGAACAGCATTCGAAGCTGCCATCGCTGTGGCCGCATGTGCTGTTGATGCTCCAACGAAGCAAAGGCAACTCACAGCGATCAGCGACACGAGTTCTCGACGACGGGTCATGGGGAGCCCACACTAAAGCCCCGTATGGCAAAACGATCCGCAGCAAATTCACAGCCAGTCATCACCGAGTTCTTACCGCAATCCACCATCAACTCACACGTGGCTGATCGACAATGATCTCGAACCGCCCAGCGCGTCCACACCGGACACGGCGATCGCGGCCAAGCAAAGGATCGACAAGATGAATCGGACCAGCCCTACGAAAAAGTGGTTGTACTCGGGAGCGATTGCTCTCGGGGTTGCGGTTGGAGCCGCGGGAATCGCTTCGGCGACCGTCAGCAACGGAACACCGACCTCAAGCAACGGAACGGTCGCTGGATCCGCAACCAACACCGCGCAACCGCACAGCAACGAAGACCCGACCCACGAAAAGGCCGAAAGTCGCCGGCGCGAAGCCGACGAAAACTCCGGAAAACTTGGTGGGCAACCGGGCTTTGACCGTGGCAGAAATCACGGCTCGGCTAAACCCCCAATTTTGTTCAGGCCCGCGTCGCGAAAACCGGACGCTGGCCTGAACAAAAGGGCTTTTGGTGTTCAGACGAGGGCTGCGGTGTCGATTCCGTAGAGCTCGGCGACGTTGTCACACAAGATTGCACGACATTGTTCGTCGGTCAGGTTCACCGTGTGTTCGTCGAGCAATGCTTGGCTCCACGGCCAGGTCGAATCCGAGTGTGGAAAGTCGTTCGCCCACATGAGCCGATGCCAATTCATCGAATCAGCATGGGCAAACGCAGTCCAGTCGTCTTGGAACGTCGTGTAGATGTGTTCCGCGAATATTTCACTCGGCATCCGAGTCAGCTCTTGTCCTGGTGGAAGCCAATAGCGGTGGCGATTGAACGCGTGGTCCATTCGATACATGAAGTGCGGCACCCAGCCTGCGTCGGCCTCGGCGCACACAACTTTCAGTCGACCGTTACGTTCGAACACCCCGCCCAGCACGAACATCGCCATGATGTCTTGGCATCCGCGCACGGTTGAAAGAAACTGCGACATCTTCGGCCCACGAGTTCGTTCTGCTCGGTAGGTCAAGATGTGAAAGCTCAGTGGGAGTTCAAGGTCGACGGCCGCTTCATAGAACGGGTCCCAATCGGGGTGGTCGTAATCGTGTTCGTAGGCTGCGTCACCCGGCATCATCACGCCTCGAAGCCCGAGCGCTTTAATATTTTCAAGATCGGCAATGCCTTCTTCCGGCGACCGCATGACACTTTGGCCGCAGCCGATCAGGCGTTGTGGGTCGGTTGCGCAATACTCCGCGATCCATCGGTTGTAGGCATTGAAACACGCACGTTTGAACTCGACGTCGGCGTGATTGCACAGCACCATGCCCACCGTCGGGTAAATAACCTCGGCCGAGACGCCATCGCGTTGTTGATCTGCGACGCGATATACAGGGTCCCATCCTGATCGGTGCAAATCCTCAAACCGTTCACCTAAGACGCGGATCTGTGAGGCATCCTTACCGGCCGCAGCGACGAGACCGAGGTTGATGGGCCGCATCCCATCGACTTCGAAGATGTCGCCCACTCTCTCACCACCGTCGACAATGCGCGGCGCGCGGTCGCGCCATGCCGAGTCGATGTAGTCGACGTAGGTTCCGGGTGCTTCGGTGATGTGGGAATCGGCAGAGATAATCGGATAGTCGGTTTTCAAGAGTCCGTCCTCGTTTTTCGTACGAGCCGTCCGGGAAGCGCGCCTGTGGGTTCGCCATCTGAATACGTTTCGACGCCAGCCACAATTGTGTGCAGGTACCCGCTCGCCTTTTGCAGCAGCCGCTTCCCCCCTGCGGGGAGGTCGAAGGCCATCGTGGGCGCCCCGACGCTCAGCGCTTCGAGATCGATGACATTGAGGTCGGCTCGCATTCCCGCTTGCAGCTGTCCACGATCGAACAGTCCGACGGCCTCCGCCGTTCGAGAACATTGTTGCGCGACTAGCAATTCGATCGGCAGCGTCCCGCGCTCGCGGTCGCGTCCCCAATGTTGCAACAGCGTTGTTGGGAAACTGGCGTCACAGATGGTGCCGACATGCGCGCCGCCATCGGAGAGGCCCGGAACACACCACGGATGTTGGAGCATCTCGCGCACGTGATCGAGTTCGCCGTTGGCGTAGTTGAGGATCGGCGCGTATACCAACGCTCGACCTTCGTCGCGCAACATCTCGTCGTACAACATCGCCATTGGGACGACACCCTCGCGCCCGGCACGCGCCGCAATGGAAGTATTCGGTGGCGGTTCGTAGTTTGGGTGCTCGCCAAGGACAAACATTTTCTCAAACGCCAGGCCACGTGGACTCGATGGGAGCTCATCGAGTATTCGATCGCGGATCTGCGGTTCAGTCAAACGCGCAACGAGTTGGCCCAGTTCGTTGGTAGTCGACGCGACCTCCACGTACGTTGCGCTTGTCGCCAGGGGATTCACCGTCGCTTGCAGCCCGACGAGCACCCCAATCGGGCGAATGGCCACCTGGGCGCGCATCTGCAAGCCTTCAGCGTTCATCTCGTCGAGCATCGCAACCATGTGGCGCCAACCATTTGGCGCTCGATGGTTTTGCGCAAATGACAACGAGAGGGGACGTCCAGAAACGGCCATCATGTCGTGCAGCAGTTTTGTTTCATCGAGCAGCGACTCGAAATCCGATACGACCTGGAGTACACCAGCACCTCCACGACCGATCTCGGCCGCGATGCCAATGAGTTCTGCAGCTTCGGCGCGAAGGGTCGGGGTATAGGCACCCGTCGATGTTCGGTGATTCTTGGTGCGAGATGTTGTGAAACCGAGAGCGCCAGCTGCGATCGCAGCACGGGCAAGCGTGCCCATTTCGGCGATGTCGTCAGCTGTGGCTGGTTCGCCGAGCGCGCCGCGGTCGCCCATGACGAACAACCGCAATGCGCCGTGTGGCACCTGCGCACCGATGTCGACATCGTGAGGGCGAGCGTCGACTGCATCGAGATACTCTGCGAAACTCGACCATTGCCACGACAGCCCTTCGTGCAATGCCGTGCCGGGAATATCTTCGACACCTTCCATCAACTCGACGAGCGACTGATGGTCTCTGGCTCGGACCGGAGCGAAACCAACGCCGCAGTTCCCCATCACAACCGTCGTCACGCCGTGCCACGACGATGGTGCGAGTCGGTCATCCCATGTTGCTTGTCCGTCGTAGTGCGTGTGGATGTCGACCCATCCTGGTGTCACGAGGAGGCCGTCGGCGTCGATCGTGCGGGCAGCCGATTTCGTGACCCGGCCCACCTCGACGATCACGTCATCGCGAATCGCGACGTCGGCAGTTCGCGCCAACGCGCCAGATCCGTCGACAACAGTTCCACCGCGGATCACCACATCGAGTTCGGTCACCGTGTCTCACTTTCGTTGAGACGAAGATCCTATGACCCCCACGACCCGGCGAACTTTGGGCCCAAAGTTCGGCCCGAAATTGGGCCGGTAGTTGGGGTGATTGTTGGTGCTGAACTAGACGGTGAACGACTGGACGATCGTACCGGTCCCGCCACGGTCGTCGGTGACAACCAGTGTCACGGCGTACACCCCAGCGAACTGGAACGTGTGCGTCGGAGCACTCCCGTTGTCGAGGAATCCGTCTCCGTAATCCCATGCGTAGTCGACGATCGTTCCGTCGGGGTCGTTCGATGCCGTTGCATCGAATGTGCACGTGAGCGCGACGCACGAGAAGCTGAACTGCGCTGTGGGCAAGATATCGGCAGCCGTGACCGTCACCTGCGCCGTGGCGGTATTCGTCGCACCGCGGTTATCTGTGACCGTCAGCGAGACCGTGAATTGCCCAGGGGTCGTGTAGTCGTGTGAAGGACTTGGGACCGTCGCTGTCTTGCCATCACCGAAGTTCCATGCGTAGCTCGAAATCGTGCCATCTGGATCGTTCGACGCACTCCCATCAAAAATGCACGACAGGTCGGTGCATGAATGCGTGAACTGCGCGACGGGCGGAATGTTGGCAGCCGTACCGGTGACTTGCACGGAGTCGGTTGCTGTTCCGCCCTGATCGTCGGTAATTGTGAGGCCGACTGTATAGACGCCACTCGTCGTGTACGTGTGGGTCGCATTGACACCCGATCCGGTCTGGCCATCGCCAAAGTTCCAGGCGTAATTTGCGATGGTGCCGTCGAGATCGTTCGAACCGCTGGCATCAAATGTACAAACGAGATTCGAACACGCGCCAGTGGCAGCCGCTGTAGGTGCAATATTCACAAGGTCGACCTGACACGCAGCACCCGAACAACCAACCATGCCACTGAGCATCGAGGCGAGCTGCGCCTGCAACGTTTTGTAACGGGGTTGTCCGGCGAGATTGACCAATTCGTTTGGATCGCTTGCGTGATCGTACAGCTCTCGTTCGCCCGTACCGATTTCGAAGTAGGTGTACTGGCGCGCGCGTATCCCGTTGGCGATTGGATGCGGAGGCGTCCCGCCGTCGGAGGTGCTATCCGGAGTTACATAGTGGCGAATCGCTCGGTTCGGCCAGTTCGTTGTGCCATCCGCGATTGTGAGCAACGACCGGCCGTCTTCGACGCGGGCAGGCGTGACGCCAGCCATCGCTGCAATCGTCGGTGCAAGGTCGGTGTTCATCACGACGTTGTTGTTCGTGGCAACTGGGAAGCCCGGACCGCTAATCACAAGCGGCACCGAAAGACTCTCCTGGTATTCCACTTCTTTGCCCGTTCGGATGCGGTGTTCGCCTTTCATGAATCCGTTGTCGGACGTGAAGATCACCTCGGTGTTCGCGAGCTGATTGGTGAGTGTGAGCTCGTTCACAACCTTTGCGACGAGATCATCGGCCGCAAGCAACATGCGCAGACGGTTGAGTTCCGCTTTTTGAATTTTGGCCTTTTGCGCCTTCGAGATGGGTGTGAGTCCCTGAACCCAAGCCGGCTTGTCGGTGGTGTTCGCCTCGCTGAAGCTCGGGCCTATTGGGAGGGTGTAGGTGCTCAACGACTTCGCATAACGCGAGGCAACGCGCGTACCTGGACCGCTGTGTGGCGCCGTTGGCGTAATCCACAAAAAGAAGGGCTTGCCCGAAGCTGAGGCTTCATCGATGGTCGCCGCCGACCGGGTGGCGAGCACGTCGGTTTGGTAGGCGCTCTGCGCGGTGCCGTAGGTGGTCGGGATGCCGTTGTCCATCACTGTGTACTTGAACATCGAGTAGATGTTGGAACACAGCGCCTGCCAGTGATCCCATCCAGGAGGTTGCGCAGAGGAGCAGCCGTAACCGTTGAGATACTTTCCGAGGATGCCCGTGAAGTAACCGCTGTTGTGCAGCCAGGTTGCGACCGTGTTCGTGTGGTTCAGCAGTTTGTAGGAATTGTTGTTGGTGACGTGATTGTTCTGGGTGTATTGGCCCGACAAGAACGCGGCTCTCGAAGGACAGCAAAGCGACGTCGACACATACGACTGCGAGAATGTCGTCCCTTGCAACATCGCAACCGTCTTGGTCATGTATTGCAATTCGTCGGAACGCATGTCGTCGACCTCGATGACCACGATGTTGGGTCGGGTCGTGGCATGCGCCGGTCGGGTCGAGGGATACAACGCAAGTACCGATCCAGCAACGAGCGCGAATGCCGAGACGATCACCAAGCGTTTCCGAGCAACCATGTATGCCTCTACTAGTTCGGTGGCGCGCAAACCGAGATCGGTTGATACCAATCTCACGCCGAGTGGTCAGTATTGCCGAACGGGAACCCCCAGGTCAAGGCATGGCACCCCAGCGACCTAGGAAAAGAGCCCGCGGCAGGCAGCTTCACTCCGTGCGATATTTTTGACCGAAGTTCCGACGGTGCCGGCGGTGACAGCGGTCACCACCCTGGTCCAGGCTCCCGAGCCGTAATTGGCCATATCGCTCCGCTCGAACGACAACAGCTCGTCCTCCCAATTGTCGCGGTCGTAGGTATCAAATTTCGCGACCGAGACGCGCCAGCGTGCAAAGTCTCGAGCCGTCGCACCGAGCGCGGCCTGGACGGTCGCAACGTGTTCAACACGACCTGGAAAGTCGGGGCCGGATTGGTGTCCGACAAAGTCGGAACCAAGTTGCGCTGCGCGCGCCGCCGCGTCGAGATATCCCACAAACCTCGCTTTGAGCACGATTCGAGAGTTCGAATCAGCCCGCAAACTCGGCATGAATGTCGCGAGCGTGCGCGTCAAGCTGTTGAGTCCTCTGACGGCACCGCAGAGGTTGCGGGTGTACGGCGCAACAACCGAGTTTGGAATCGTCGGCCCAATAGAACGGGCCGTCGTAGAGGATTGGGATCCATGGCCGCTCGAACAGGCCGTCGCAACGAGCGCGCACACCAAGATCCGCCAAACAGTTGTTCGGTGCAGATGACCTACCGAATGCATCGCTGCGAACGTACCCCACGCAGCGTGCGTCGCGACGCCGCCGAGACCCGGCGCATATGGCCAGGCTTCGCGCCGCGAGACACGGTGCGAGTCACTACGAGTTACTTCGCGTAGTTCGAAGCTCCCCACCAGTCGATGAGCACCACAGGTTCATCGCCGATGACCCACGCATCGTGGCCGTGTGGGAGCGCGGTCACATCGCCTTGCTTGGCGACCAGTTCGCTGCCGTCGGCCATGCGGATTCCGAGCGTTCCCGCGGCATGGAACTGGAAATGAGGCGCTTCACAAAGATCTGTGCCGGCAATCGGCTTCATATGCTCAGACCAACGCCAGCCAGGCTCGAGTGTCAGGCGGCCGATTTCCGAGCCGGCGATCGACACCAGATCAACTTTTCCAAATGGAAAGCTGCGCGTCTCGTCGGGGTACTGAAATGCTCGTTGTTCAGGTTGGGTCATTGTCGACTCCTTGTCGTGGTGCGGAAGGTTGGTTTCCGTCGCCGACGATCGCGCAGCGCCATTGCAGCGAACATGCGGCTCACAACCGGGCCACTGCAACAAGATTGCAACCGCGATGCGAAATGCTGGGTCGTCCGCACACAGCCTTGGAGGCATTAATGTCCACTTCTGCAGCTCGCAATCCCGTCGACGAGTTCCTCGCCGCAGTCGTCAGTAGCGATGTCGCCGCATGCGACGCCTGGGCCGACGATGTCGTGCTTGATGCAACCGTCCCGAATTGGCGGATGCATCGCCGCGGGGCGGCGGCAGTACGAGCAGAATATGTCGGGTGGTTTCACGACCCAGCGAGACTCGACGGCCTTCGCCGCATTCCGATTGTGAATGGCGAGACCGTTGAGTACACAGTCAGTTGGCAGGAGGATGGCGTCCCGCACGCAGCGCATCACGTCCATATCCTTGGAATCGCCAACCAACTGATTGTCAGTGACACCGTGATGTGCGGTGGACGTTGGCCAGCCGCGCTGCTCGCGGAAATGGAGAAAGCCGACAATGCCTGATACCGGCTCGACGCACGCAGTTGCAGCTTCAATCGCGGAATTGCTTGGCGCAGGCGCACGTCGTGAACCCATGACGCACACCGATTCGAAGTCGGGCGCGATCTTCGAGCGCGTCGAATCGGGAGGTCGCCACTATGTGCTGAAGCACTACGACCTTAGCGGCGACTGGACGATGCGCGCCGGCGGCGACTTGGGTTGCGCGACGTTGCGGATGTGGTCGGCCGGATTGCTCGCCGCATTGCCCGAGTGTTTTCTTCAGCCCATCGTGGCTGTGTCGCGCGATCCCTCGGTGTGGCCCGCTGGTCGAGCAACTTCGGTGTTGATGGACGACGTCGGCGCGTTTCTCGTCCCCCCGGGCGACGACCCGATTCCACTGGAACAGCATCTCGGTTTCATCGATCACATGGCGGCGCTTCACGCTCGGTTCTGGGAGTTCGGCGACGTAATCGACATCATTCCGGCCTCGAACCGGTTCCTGGAGCTCTCGCCTTGGCTCGCGCTCGCCGAGGCCGAGCTGGGTTCCGACGATCCGGTTCCGCGACTTGTCGGTGAAGGTTGGCAACTCCTCGAGTCGGTTGCGCCCGCGTTGGCCGCCATCGTCGTACCGCTTGCGTGGGACCCTTCGCCGCTCGTCACCGCACTCGCGGCGACGCCGTCGACATTGGTCCATGGCAATTGGAAACTCGGCAACCTCGGCACAGACCACGAGGGTCGAACAGTTCTGTTCGATTGGGAGAATTCCGGCCGAGGTTCGGGGTGCGCCGAGCTTGCTTGGTATTTGGCGATCAACTCCGCACGGTTGCCGTGCAGCCGCGAGGAGACGATCGACGCATACCGCGTAGGTCTCGAGCGACGCGGGATCGTGACCGAGCCTTGGTGGGATCGCCAGCTTGCCCTCGGACTACTTGGTGGGATCGTGTGGTTCGGTTGGGAGAAGGCGTTTGGAGGCTGGGGCGACGAACTCGCGTGGTGGTCGGATCGTGCAACTGAGGCCATCACATATCTCACGTAACCACATGACTGTTCCTGCGAATCCTCCCAACAATTTCAGCGCCGAGCTCCTCGCACGCGACATGAGCGATGCATACGGAGCGGCGGCCGCATCGTGGGCAGTAGGAGCCCAGGTTGTGTATGGCCGATTGGCAGAAGCCCTTGTCGCTACAGCAATGCCCGACGAGGTTGCAACACGTTCGGGGCAAGAACTAGCGCCGGTCCTTGACCTCTGCGCGGGTACCGGTGCGGCGTCGGAGCCACTTCGTCGTCACGGCTACAACGTGGTGGCCGTCGACTTTGCACTTGGAATGCTTCGCGTCGATCATGCGATGCGTCCTCCGGCCGTCGTTGGCGATGCCGTTGCGCTGCCATTCCACAATGGTTCATTCGCCGCGACCGTCGTTGCTTGCGGCTTGAATCACGCCGTCGATCCAGTGGCCTTCCTCGCCGAAGCCGGCCGCGTGACCCAACCCGACGGGATCATCGCAACCTCGACGTTCGCACACGGCTGGGATCACCCAGCGAAGATCGCCGTTGACAATGCGTTGCGACCATACGGTTTCGTCACGCCAAGCTGGCACCGCAGTTTGAAACACAACGTTGAACCCGCAACATCAGATCCAGTCGCGCTGACGACCATCGCAGCACAGGCAGGGTTACGTTCATCGATCGTGACGAACGTCATTGTGAATGTTGCTGCGACCGCAGCAGAGACTGTCGGGTGGCGTTTCGCGATGGCCTCACATGCAGGCTTCGTCTCAAGAATGACGCCAACCGACTACCGCGCCGCCGAGATGGCAGCAGTCGACGAAGTACGGCGGCGCTGGGAACCGTTGGAAATCCCGCTGCTCGTATTGTCGTGCGTCGTGTGAATTGCGACGTACGACAGCATTCCGTCGCTCGCAGGATCTACGCACTAGCCCCTCGCAGCAGGAACGAGGCGTGCCACAGCTCGTTCGACATCATCGCCTTCAGCACCAGCGGCTGCGACAAGGCCAGCAGCGCGGGTCGTCGCGAGATCCGCCCATCGCTGTATCCCGAACTCACGTGCGATTTCCGCGGTGACCCACCACGCGTCGATACCTACC
>JBBRPC010000132.1:0-9706 GCA_038228615.1 Acidimicrobiia bacterium
CGCGCCCCTCCATCGAGTACGCGGTGATCGATGCCTCGGACGCCCGAAACATCGGCTCGAACAGCGCCAGGTCGATCACCTGGCCGGTGCCACCGCGCACATCGCGCCAGTAGGCCGCCAGCAGGATGCCAAACGCCCCGCAGAACGCCGCCATGTAGTCCGCCAGCGCGAAGCCACTTCGCACCGGCGGTGCCTCCCTGATGCGGGCGGTGTTTGCGCTCACTGCAACGGCCTCCCTCGTGTTGAGTATGGGCGCCGCGCTGTGGTTGCTTGGCGCCGTACATCCACTCCTGTTGTTGATTCCGTTCTTTGCTGTTCCTGCTGCCGTATTAGTGCCGCGATCGCAACGTCCGATCGATGTCGCTGCTGCCGCTGCGTCCGAACGGCAGCGTGCAGCGACGCAACTGCATCAGATGTTTCTGCAGCCTGGCCCTGCGATGGAGTTGCGTATCTTCGATGCAGCCGAACGACTCGATGAACGCGCCGACGTGCTGTGGCGCGAAGTCGCCGACGTGCAAATGCGTGGTGCCGTGAAATCGGCGGCGATCGCTTCGATTGGTTGGATGGCACTCACCGTTGGGTACGTCGCTGCGCTCCTGTTTACTGCGTATCTCGCAACCCGCGGCCGCGCGACGGCGGGCGACCTCGTACTTGTCTCGCAGCTTGCGTTGCAAATTCGTGGCAGCGTGAGCCAAACCGCCGCCGCCGCGCAACAGGCAGCCGCGGCGTTGCGCACGACGGATCGGTTCTTGTGGCTTGAAGACTTTGCGGCAGAACACTCGAAGCGATACGCGGGTACGAAGCTGGCGCCGCCGACGCTGAGCGATGGAATCCGATTGGAACATCTCGCATTTACCTACCCGGGGACTGAAGTGCCCGTGTTGCGCGATGTCAATGTGCATTTCCCTGCTGGTTCGACAGTCGCAATTGTTGGCGACAACGGCGCGGGCAAAACAACGCTCGTGAAGGTGCTGACGGGGATGTACAAGCCAATCGACGGGCGAATTCTCGTTGACGGCATCGACTTGGCCGAGATCGACATACGCGACTGGCGCCGTCGCCTCGGCGGGACGTTCCAAGACTTCATGCGTCTTGAATCAACCGTGCGCAACAGTGTCGGGGTTGGTGATCCGGCGGCTCTTCGCGAAGAGTCCCGCATCCTGCGAGCGATCGAGCGTGGCGGTGCCGATGCGTTAGTGAGAAAGCTCGATGGCGGACTCGATGCACATGTTGGGAAAAGCTACGCCGATGGCGCAGAGTTGTCGGGTGGGCAGTGGCAGCGGCTTGCAATCGCACGAGGCATGATGGCTGATCAGCCATTGTGCCTCGTACTCGACGAACCCACGGCCGCGCTTGATCCCGCGGCAGAACAGGCGCTCTACGAGCAGTACCGACGCGCGGCACGTGGGATCGGTGAGAGTGGTGCAATCACGTTGTTGATCTCGCACCGATTTTCTTCTGTGAGGATGGCTGATCTCATTGTTGTGCTGGTCGACGGGACGGTTGCTGAGCTCGGCGCGCACGTCGAGCTTCTCGCCATCGATGGGCATTACGCACGGATGTATCGACAACAGGCAGCCGCATACAAATAGACGCGATTGTCATGCGGAGGCGATGAGTCGCCACGCAAACTCAATCCATCGATCATCGTGCTCGCTGCTTCGTAGAGGTACGTGTGAGCAGGCTGTGAGATTGCCGAGACCGGCCAGTTTCCTGAAAAGACGTTCAGCAGCATGGCGAACCTCGTTGTGGACCATAGGCAATGGCGACAATAATTATTAGGGAGACTTCATAAATCAGCGTAATGATAGATAAGATTTGCACGTGAATGGGATGCGATGACGACGCGTATCGAAGGGACATTCGCGGTGCTTGGCTGGCAGATGGATGCCTTCGACGAATCGCCAACCCGAATGGTGCTGTCGCGTATCGACCAAGCCTGGTCTGGCGATGCCGATGGCACAGTGACGATCCGAGCCGTCTTGCATGTCGGTGCGAGCGGCGTGGCGACGATGGCCGGAGTACTGCGGTTTGAAGGAATCGTGGCAGGTCGCGCAGGAAGTTTTGCGGCGTCGTTGGTTGGTCCATACGACGGTCGTGAAGGCACCATCGACCTCAAAGTTGCCAGTGACTCTGGCGTGGGCCGACTCATTGGGGTCGACGGAGTTGGTGGCGCGGTGTGCTCAAACGGCTCGCGCGGCCAGTGGTGGTTCGAGATAAATATCCCTTGACCTCGACGGCTGTATCGTGGGTCCGTGGTTGGCTACGAAACTCCTGAATGGCATCCTGCGTTTGAGCAGTATTGCGAAACTGTTTTCGAACTCGGTGAAGATGCTGTCGTGGTCAAGCAGGCCAGAATCGCGGAACGGCTTGGCGTGTCAGCGCCTGCGGTTTCTGAGATGATGCGCAAGATGGAAGCCGAGGGCTTGCTGACGGTCAGGGGCCGAGCAGTCAAGCTCAGCGCTCCTGGTCGCAAATTGGCCGAACGAGTTGTGCGCCGCCACCGTCTGGCTGAGCGATTCCTCACCGACATCCTTGGTCTGTCGTCACCCGAAGCGCACTACGAGGCAGGCAAGTGGGAACACGTCATCTCGGACCATGTCGAGGCGGCGATGGTACGAGTGCTTGGCGATCCCACCACGTGTCCGCATGGCAATCCGATACCCGGGTCGCAGTACGAGGCGCCCGACGCCGAACCTCTTGCCAAACTCAAGGTCGGGACCGACTTCGTTGTCACGCGAATTCCAGAGGAGTTGGAGGTCGCGGCCGGGCTACTCGAATTCCTCGAACAGTCGCGCATTGCGCCTGGGGTCGCCGGGACTGTGACGGCGTCGTCGCCCGATGGCACAACGACCATTGAAATTGGTGGAGAGCGCGTGGGCCTCGGACCATTTGTCAGCCAACGCATCCTGACGACATCCGGTCTTTCGACGCCGCGATCCTCTAGTCGGTGACTTGGTAACGGGTCATCATGCCTGCCTTGATGTGATCGCTCACATGGCAATGAAAGAGCCAGATCCCAACGTCGTCGGGTTGCATGTCGGCCGTGACCATGCTCGCTGGTAGCAAGCTGATGACGTCGGTACGCATGCCGTTCGCTACGACTGTGTTTCCGTGCCAATGCGGCGTGTGGAGATCGACCTCGGTACCCATTGCCATGACGTACCAACGGACTCGTTGCCCTTTGCGCACGAATGGCATTGGCTGATTGCCGAACACATATCCATTGATGGAGTGCATCAGGTTGCTCTCGCCGAAGTCTTCGTCGTCTGGGTTGACCGACGAAGGATTTTCTGCGTACTTATTGATGTTTCTTGTGAGCCACAGGCTTTGGTTTTCGTCTGCGACCATGAAATTCATCACGAGTTCGCGATCGACATCTTTGGGAGAACCGTCGGCTCGTGCCATACCGCAACGCGTCACGATGATTGGACCCATGAGTCCGGCGTAGGTATCTCCTGCTTCGTCAACGTGCGAGTGATACATCCACATCGACGAACTACCTTCCATCGGCGCGGGTCCACTCCGTGCGGGAACATGCCAGATATAGGTATGGCTTCCTCCCTGCGGAACGCCATCGTCGAGCTTGTCTTTGCCTGACGTGCCGTCGGCGTACGGGGCGCCTTCGGAGTCCTTGGCGTACTCGACACCGTGGGGATGCATGCTCGCAGGGAATGGTGTGTTGTTCTTGAAGACAACGTTGATGGTGTCGCCGACCTCGGCGTGGATGACGGGCCCGAGGTCGCCGAGGTGTTGCCATTCGGCTGTACGAGGCACAAGTTTCGTGAACGACCCGTCGGTGTATTCACGGTACAGCGACTTGAGGTATGTGCTCCCGATCCGATCCGGTCCACGCTTCACGTAGGTGTTTTCGTGGTCGCCGAACGGGGCGCCTGTGATCTGGTTCGACCCTGTAGTGGCATAATTCCAGGCGACAGAATCGGCAGCGATGTAGTGCACGCGCGTCGTATGTCCACATGCGATCGGCGCCGACGTGGCGATCTTTGTGCCAACGTTGGTATGGCTGCTCGCGCACGCCCCGAGTGAGATGCTCAACGAAGCGACAGTCACCGCTAGGTATTTCGACACAACCATGACAACGTCCTTTATTCGCGATCGCCAAGAAGAAATCTAAATCTAGCTTAAGTTAAGAATTGGGTGAGAGTCGAGTAAGAATTTCACCCAGGCGGAGCCAGAGAGCCCGGCCGTCGTTAACTCAGCGTGATTTCGAACACCGGCGCGTGGCCCAGATTTGCAAGCCGCAGCCGCGCTCCTTGGCTTTCGGCGATCGATCGTGCGATCGCGAGTCCCATGCCGTGGAGATCCGACGACCCTGTCGCGTCAGCGGTGAGCGGATCGGTGGTCATGCCGTTGCCATCGTCCGCAACGGTGATCACGGTGCCGCCGCCCAGCCCGCGGCGGACGGCGATCGTCACGACCCCCGAACCGTGCCGCAGTGCGTTGTCGCACAAGACATCGAGGATTTGGCCGAGAGCGATAGGAGACGTGCGAACGGGTGGTGCGGCGCTGTCGACGACAAGGCGGAGCGACCGACCGGTGGCGGCGAGACGGCCGCGCCATCTGTCGTCGACTGTGCGTGCGATGGTGCCGGCGTCGGTGAGCGTTTGGGGCGCGTTGTTGCGAGCGAGCGCGAGAAGTTCGCTGATTGTCGCCTCGAGCCGATCGGCTTCGACGAGGAGTTCGTTCAGCACGATTTCGTGATTCGGCCGTGGTGATTGGAGTTCGGTCTCGATCGCGAGTCGCAACGATGTCAGGGGAGTGCGCAGCTGATGTGACGCTTGCGCGCTGAACGCGCGTTCTCTGTCGATCATGCCGCCGAGCCGTTGTGCCGTGTCGTCGAGCGCGTTCGCGACCTCGTCGATTTCTCGGATGCGGCTCCGATGCGCGCGTGCGGTGAAGTCGCCGGCCCCAAGGCGCGTGGCGTCGGTCCCGAGCCGTCGTAACGGGCGCGCGATGGCTGCTGACACTGCGAGGCCGACGACAAGCGCGGCAGTCAGTGCCGCGCATCCGAAGACAAGAATCGCGATGCGTTGGCGACGCACCGATTCACGAGAAACGGCAACAGGCTGCGAGGCTCTGACGGCCGCAACCACTTTCAGGCCGCGAACCACCGGGACCGCGACTGCAATCGACAGCCGGTCGGTCCGTGCGGTGGTTCGGCCAGCCAGCGCACCCCGTGTTGCGGCGTCGGCCTGATGCGAGCCTTCGCCGGCAACCCATCGGCCGTGCGCGTCAAAGATCGTGAGATCACCGTCGTATGCGATGTCTGGAATCGCGAGGTGTGTTGACTGGCTGAGGTTCGTCGGAACCCGAACGGATTCTGCGATCGCGACCCTTTCCAGCCGACTGACAACTTGCGCGCGCGCGTCGCGGCCGAGCCGCACCGAAAGAGGAAGCGCCAAGGCCGCGATTGCGAGCGATGCGACGACGAGCATCGCCGCGAGGATTCTGCGCCTCATGAAGTTTCGAGTCTGTAGCCCACACCACGCAGTGTTGTGATGTCGACGGCGTCTGGGACGACGTCGGAAAGTTTGCGGCGGAGCGACGCGACGGTGACGTCGAGCGTTTTTGTGGATCCGAACCAGTGCTCGTCCCAAATCTCGGTCATGATGTCTTCGCGACGTACGACCTTGCCCGCCGCAGTTGCGAGACAGGCAAGGAGATCAAATTCCTTTGCTCGCAGTTCGACGGCAGTGCCGCCGAGCACAACGGTACGCGCGGCGCGGTCGACACAGAGTTCGCCGATCACGATCCCGTCCGATTCAAGTGGCATACGGCGAAGGTGCGCGCGGACTCGCGCGAGGAGCTCAGCGAGACGAAATGGTTTCGTCACGTAGTCGACCGCGCCATTGTCGAGCCCGACCACGACGTCGATTTCGGTGTCTCTTGCGGTCACAATAATGATGGGCAACGCCGGCTGGCGCTCGAGGAGATGGGCGCACATATCGATGCCATCACCATCGGGTAAGCCGAGATCCAAGATGACAAGATCGGGCGGCTCAGTCGCCGCGAATTGTGTCGCAGTCGCACAAGTTTTGGCCCATTGCACGCTGACCGCATCTGTTGTCAGCGCCCGCTGCAAATTGGCGCCGATCCCATGGTCGTCTTCAATGAGAAGAATGCGTTGCTTCGACGACACCATCCACGAAAGCGTAGGGCTCAGGCACGACGGGACGAGTCTTTTGCATTCCTGTAACTCAGTGGGCTGTGAGCCGCAATCTCATTCGCGACTGATGCGCATTCCCCGAAGGGACCGAACGATGCGGTTCGCGACGCGTGCGAGTACCGTCTTTCGATTTCTCGTTGACGGCGCGGTGTCTGTTGGGGTTCGGTTTGCGCTCGCTCGATAGAGCTGTGCGACCTGATCAGCGAGCGTCATGACCGATTCTTGGTCGCCATCGACGGCGAGTTCGGCCTGATCGCGTACAAGTACCGCCGAGAGAGACGCGAGATGATCCGCGTTCCGATGGGGATACAGGACGACGAGTTGGCACCACATGTCGCCCAGCTTCTGAAGAAATGGTGTCGGCGTGCGAGGTACTTTTTGCAACACGAGCGCGAATTCGATGCCGTCAACGACGTCTTCTGGCAGGAGTATCTCAACGAGTTCCCAGGAATGTTCTGAATGCATTTCCGCCGCTGCGATGACAGGTAGGAACTCGGCCGCGGCCCAACAATGAACATGAATTGAGCGCCGACGATGAAGCTCAAGTTCGTCGTCGCGAACCTCGCGCTCGCGGCCCTCGACATGCCCTAGATATTCTGCGAGGTGTTCGCGACTGATCTCGCTGACCGCATTGCGGTGCTCGTCAGCGAGGTGAGCGAGCGAAGTTGGGATCCGTCCGGCGTCGAAGGTGCGGGTCCGTTCGGGGAGCAGCAGCACGGCGAAACCGCCGACCCGCAACACACGCCCTATTTCGACCAGTGCTCCGATGGGCTCTGCGAGATGTTCGAGCACATGGCTCGCTACAACACCGTCGAACGATGCGTCATCGAACGCTTTCAAACGATCAGTGTCGAGGTCGAGTTCGACGTCTGGCGCGATAAACGGCGGAGCATCGGCAAGCTCGGGGAACAGTTCGTCTCGGGGCACTGTGAGCGGTCTGTCGGCGACGATGACCGTGCTTCCGTCTGCGGTTGGGAACGGCTGATAGCCGGGCCCGATCTCAAGGACTGTGCCCCACAAAAAGCGCGCCAACACATCTCGAACGTCGCGGGGATGGGTGCTAAACGCCACGCGAATCCATATCAAGTGGGTGTGCGCGCCGACAGTCCGAAGTATCGCGACAAGTCATTGGACCTTGACTGTACGAGCCTTGGTTTCTGGCAGTTCGCGCGCGGTGTGCCAGTTTTGCCAAGATTTTGTGCTGTGTCTCAGGTCGGTTGTCTCTGGTCGGTCGTTGTGACCGGTCCTCATGAGTGGTCAGGTGACGTCGGTAGATCTACCCACAAAAGAGCGGGGTGGTTCGACCCCTAGCTTGCAAGGCTCCCTGAGTACAGAATTGACCCTGTTGAAATGGATGCGACGACGGGGTTGACGATGAGATGGGTGCGGCGAAGCGGACTTGTTGTTCTGCTGGTTGGTAGCGCGATTGCGATCGCGCCTTCGCCAGCAGGTGCAAACGTCACGGGTGGTTGTGCAGCGACTGGCGTCATTTTGACGACGGGCAAGTCGTACGACGCGCAGAAGATCAACTTTGCGAAAATCCCGCGTGTGGGTGACGTGAAGTGGAAGGCGAGCGTCCCGGTTCCGGCGACGAAGCGCGTCGCTGTGGGCGAGGTGCAGGTCAAGTTTCCTTGGCCGATAGGTGATATTGAAATCGGGCAGTGGGGGAAAAATGGCAAACGCACCGGATCCAACGCGAACGATGGGACGTACCACTACGATTTTCCAACGTTGATCGCGGGGATCAAAGTGCTCGTCCACGGTCGCGACCAGGAGCCGAGTGGGGTGTTGTGCAAAGGCGCTGTCGTCGTCCAGATTGAAGGGACAAGTCCGCTGGCGTGGGCCTCGGTCGCGTTGACGATCTTCATGGTAATGAATCTTTCATTGACGATTCGCGCTCGAAAGGCACATTGATGAAACACGACACGCAATTTCGGGGTCGTCCTGGCCTCGCGGCGATCGCCGGTTTGTTCGTTGGGTTGTTCGCCGGCCTCGACCTCGTGTTTTTCGGAGTGATGCAACTCGACAACATCGCGTTGACCGTTTTGCCGATTCTTGGCGTATTCCTTGGTGTGGGTCTTGCAATGTGGGCGCCGTTCGGTCGCAAGCGCGTGGTTGCAGCGAACAAGTCGGTCGTGTGAGCGACCAAGAAATGGGGCGTCGGGCCCTGCTCGAATTGCTCGGCGGGCTCGCGTTTCTCGCCGCGTGTTCCGAGACGTCGACGGTGACGCGTGCGACGAGCTCGACATCGAGCGGGACTGCGCGCGGCTCAACGGGCGCAACGTCCGCGCCGGGGTCGACGGGTACGACCGTCGAAGCCACCACCTCGAAACTCGCGAAAGGCGCCAGGTCGACAGCGGATCAACTCCAAACTGAACGCGACAAGATCAATGGGATTTGGCGCGGTTCGTGGCGCGACGACAAGGATCGCGGCGGCAATGTCGACGGTATCTTCGATATCGACGTAGCTGGTCGGGCGATCGACTTCACGCTCAAGATCGATGGACCGTTCCTCGGTGGGCCTTCGGCTCCGACTACTACGACCTATCGCGTGGATGCCGACGCACTCTCACGCAATGACGATGATGTCACGCTGCAATCGCCGTTAGTTGGTGCGTTCGACCTGCAATTCCTTGGCTTCGGCGAATTCCAACTCAATGCGAGTCATATCCCTGGCCATGACGACATCACATCGCTCGTCATCAAAGGCGTTTGGCAAGATCTGGCTTCTGGCTCCATGACGTACGAAGTGAAAGGCAGTAGTTCTGCTGCCGGACGCGGCACCGTCGCCTGGACTCGTCGAGGACCGCGTGCCAAGGCCCCCAAGCCAGGAGCAATTGATGACCCGACCGCGTTTCTCAACGGCGATTATGCCGCATCGTTAATCACGGTCGAGGAAGCCTCGCGACTGCTTGGTCAACCGTGCAAAGAACCTGAAGGGAATGGCGGCAAAAGCAATTTTGCGCCAGGTCTCAATATCAGCAACGCGAGGGTGGAAACGTTCGCCGACCTGCTCAATGGAGGGCCCGGCGCCGTCATCCAATATTCCGTGTACCGCGCTGGCGATGCTGCGGCGATGCAGACCTTCTTTCGCCGTTACGTCGGATATCGCGCTGTACCCAACCTTGGCGACGAGGCGGTCGCTCTTCCGCCGGGTGCGTCGTTCCCGATCGGGACGCTCGACGTGCGTCAGGGCCGCGACAACCTCGAATTATCTATTGTTCGCGGCGGCGGCGGTCCGCCGCTGTCGAAACAACAAAGCGACGCGATCTACTTGGCGATCGCGAAGGTGATTCTCGGGCGTCTGCACTGACCGGCGCGTACCGTTGCGTGGTGCGTCGTTGCGCGGTGCGTGTCAGGTCAGCGGATCGATACCTATCATCTCTCGAAACTCGTTCGTGGTGTTGGTGCGCGGGAATGGTTCGGTCGGCACCGGCAATCCGATGGCCTTGCAGATAGGTTCCCAACCGTCGCTCGGTGTCCAGTCGATGAGACGGCTCGCTGGGACCTCTGCGCGAA
>JBBRPC010000133.1:0-9677 GCA_038228615.1 Acidimicrobiia bacterium
CGGATACATCGACGATCGCGAGTGACGGCAAGGTGCGCTTGACCTCGACGGGGCGCGTGAACAACATCACCCGGACAGTTTCGGTCACAGTCCGTCACCGGAGTTTTCTGGACTACCTGTATTTCACAGATTTCGAGACGGTCGATCCCGCGTTGTACTCGGGCACGCCGTTCACGCCAGCGCAAGCCCAGACCTACTGTTCGAAGTATTACTACGGCGGTTTCGGGAATCAACGCGACATAAATGGCCGCAGTGATTTTCCTGGCGATAGTGATGCGAATGGCAGCTACTGCAGCGACATCACCTTCATTAGTGCCGACACGATGAACGGTCCAATGCATACGAACGACGCGTTCATGGTCTGTGGCACACCACATTTCCTCGGCGACACGTCGACATCGTGGACGGGCGCAGGAGGATCGCTGTTTCGAGATGGGTGTCCGACCAGCGTCCCCGTCTTTGCAAATCCAAGCGACCCAAAGAATCTTGCGACATTGACGATGCCGCCGAGCAACGCCACGATCAAGGCGGAAGTCGCGTCCGGTAAACACGGGTGCCTCTATACGGGCCCGACGCGCATCAAGCTGAACTCAGCGGGCACAATGACTGTAAACAGCCCGTTTTCGAAGCAAACAAACGGAGATTCTGGCGCGTGCCCGAAAAGCGGGACGGGGCCATTGCCCGCCAACGGCGTGATCTACATACAGAACGTGCCGTCGACTTCGAGTGACCCCAACTACACGAACGGTTGCCCATACAACGTTTCGGGTCGAGCGCACCCGCTGGGCATGCCGATCGCGAACGATTTGAACACCTACGGATGTCGAAACGGCGACGCGTTCGTCGAGGGAAGTTTGAAAGGTCAGCTCACAGTCGCTGCCGAAAACAATGTCATCGTCACGTGGCATCTGCAATACCAAGGAGGTTTGAGCGGCACCGACCTCCTTGGCTTGGTTGCGAACAACTTTGTCGAGATTTACCACCCCGTGAATTGTGCGAGCGGCGTGACAAGCGCCTGCAATCTCAATGCGAATTTCCCGGGAGAGACCGCCCGCAATGCGCCGTTCTCCGACCCTTCGTTGCAAGCCGCGAGCCTGTCGGTGAATCATTCGGTGCGCGTGCAGATGTGGGACCGAGGTTCCCCACTCGGCGCATTGCATGTCCGCGGCGTCCTCGCGCAACGGTATCGCGGACCTGTTGGGACGAATTCTGGTGGCGTGATTCAAAGCGGATTTTCCAAGGACTACGTCTACGACCAGCGCCTAAAATATCTTTCCCCACCGAAGTTTCTCGATCCCGTCGCCTCGCAATGGGGTGTCAACACCTGGGCCGAGGTCGCGAAACCCGCAGGCCTGCCCTAATATTGCGCCTGCTTCGCCCGCGTCAACTGCGCCTGCTTCGCCCGGCGCGGCGAGTGGCTTGGCACGCATCTTGCTCGTGTCTCGCTCCTGCGCTGCCTTCGCCACCGCGTGTTGCGCATCTTGCTCGTGCCTCGCTCCTGCGCCACGGAGTGTCGCGTATCGTGCTCCTGTGGTGTCACGCCACCCCCGAAAAGCATCCCCTGGTTGGGGCGGGTCGCCGGTAGCCTCTGAGGCCCATGGCCAGCGATCGGGAGGTATTTCGAGCACCGAAAGGCACCCGCGATGTGCTGCCCCCGGATTCGTCGCGTTGGGTCACGCTGATCTCGGCGTTTGCCGATCGTGCAGCTCGCTTCGGTTACGGGCTCGTCATGACCCCGATGTTCGAGCACTACGAAGTATTTGCCCGTGTCGGCGAGACAACCGACGTGGTGTCGAAAGAGATGTACGACTTCTTCGACAAAAAGGAACGGCATCTCGCGCTGCGGCCCGAGGGCACAGCCGGCACCGTGCGGGCATTTGTTGAACATCGACCCAGCCTGCCGTGGAAAGTCTGGTACTGCGCGCCGAACTTCCGGTATGAACAACCTCAAGAAGGTCGGTATCGCCAGCACTGGCAATTGGGAGCTGAAGCGATCGGAAGCGACGATCCGCAAATCGACGTCGAAATGATCGATCTTCTCCATGGGTTTTATGCATCGCTCGGGTTGCGCGACGTGCGCCTCGTTGTCAACTCGATGGGCGATACGTCAAGCCGGATCCGTTATGTCGAAGTGTTGTCGCAGTATTGGCGACAACACTCGGACCTGATCGGTGACGAGATGGCGCGCGCTGAGCAGAACCCGATGCGCATCCTTGATTCCAAACGCCCAGATTGGCAACCACTCATCGATGGCGCGCCGAAACTGGGTGACTACCTGAACGAAACGAGCGCGGCGCAGTTCGAGGCAGTGCAGCTGGGTTTGACCAGCCTTGGGATCAGCTTCGAGGTCGAGCCGCGGTTGGTTCGGGGCTTCGACTACTACACGGCAACGGTATTTGAGTTCGAGGGCACTGCGCTTTCCGGAGCACAGAACGCGCTCGGTGGCGGCGGCCGTTACGACAGGTTGAGCGAAGAGATGGGGGGACCGCCGGCCCCAGCGATCGGGTTTGGGAGTGGAATTGAACGGCTCCTCTTGGCTTGCGACGCGCAAGGGGCGCTTCCGATCCCGGCGAGCCGCGTCGAAGTGTTTGTGATCGATGCAATCGGCACGAGCGACACGACGCTCTTCCTTCACGAATTGCGCGAACTCGGAATGCGCGCCGATCGCTCGTACGCGAGCACAGCATTGAAGAAGCAATGGGCGGCTGCTGCCAAGGCCGGCGCTCAATACGGCGCGATGTACGCGCCGCGTGAGTTTGCGTCCCGACACCTTGTCATCAAGAACTTGGCAACTGGAGAACAGCTCGAAGTCGCTCGCGACGACGCCGCTGTCTGGTTGCGAACACGATGCACTAGCTGATGAACCCCGAAGGATTTCCACAATGATGCGAACCCACCGGCCAGGAGAGTTGCGAGCGGAACACATCGATACGCGGGTCACGGTCTGCGGCTGGGTCGCGAACCGGCGCGATCACGGTGGCGTTGCCTTTCTTGATGTGCGTGATGCCACAGGCCTGTTGCAGGTCGTCGTGGATCCGAGCCGAGCTGGGCTGGAACACATGAAACAAGTCAGGGCGGAGTGGGTTCTGCGCATCGAAGGCCTCGTGAAAGCGCGTCCAGATGGGACGGTCAATGATTCGATGCCCACCGGTGCGGTCGAGCTTGTCGCCGACAGCCTCGACGTTTTGAGCGAGTCGGAACCGCCGCCGTTTCCGCTCGACGATCGTGTCGACGTGGATGAATCGACGCGGCTGCGCCATCGGTACCTCGATCTGCGGCGTGGGCCGATGCAACAGAACCTGCGCACGCGTGCCGTTGTCAACAAGGTCATGCGCGCGGCGATGGATGAACAAGGGTTCGTCGAAATCGAAACTCCAATGTTGATCGCTTCCACTCCGGAAGGCGCGCGCGACTTTGTGGTCCCGAGCCGATTGCATCCAGGCGCGTTCTATGCGCTTCCGCAAAGTCCGCAGCTGTTCAAGCAGCTGCTGATGGTTGGGGGCTTCGATCGCTATTACCAATTGGCTCGCTGTTTGCGAGACGAGGATGTGCGTGCAGATCGACAGTTTGAGTTTGTGCAACTCGATATCGAGATGACGTTTGCGAGTCAAGACGATGTCCAGGACGCGATCAATGTCGCGGTGATCGCGGCCGCGAACGCGGTGCGTCCGGGCGAGAGCCCCACCACTGTGCCGCGGATTACTTGGCACGAAGCGATGAACCGCTTCGGTTCCGATAAGCCCGATATTCGATTTGCCATGGAACTGATCGACCTCGCCGAAGTATTTGCGGCCACAGAATTCCGTGCGTTCGCAGGTGCAGATTGCATCAAGGGGATCTGCGTACGCGATCAAGGTGAAGCGTCGCGCAACGTGGTCGATGGTCTTGTTGATCGCGCGAAACAACTCGGTGCGCCAGGTTTGGTGTGGATGAGGGTGCGCGACGTCGAAGGTCAACCTGGCCTGGAGTCGCCTGTCGTCAAGTTCTTGACAGACGAGGAGCGGTCGGGAATTCTTGCAACTCTCGACGCGCACGTCGGCGACCTTGTGCTCATCGCCGCGGGCGATTGGCGTACGACTGTTGATGTGCTGGGTCAATTGCGCTTGGATCTCGGTCGACCGCCGGTGTTTGAAGGTGGGCTGCATTTTTTGTGGGTCGTCGACTTTCCGTTGTTCGACGGGGTCACCGACGATGGCACGCCTCTCTCTGCGCACCATCCATTCACAATGCCTCATGACGAAGACCTCGATCGTTTGGAAAGCGATCCGCTGTCGGTGCGTTCGCAGGCATACGACCTTGTGTTGAACGGTTGGGAACTTGGATCGGGGAGCGTCCGAATCCATCGCCGCGACATTCAAGCCAGAGTTTTCGCGCTGCTGGGCATTAGTGAGGCTGAACAGGACCAGAAATTTGGGTTCCTGCTCGACGCGTTCCGATTCGGCCCGCCGCCGCACGCTGGTTTTGCCGTCGGTATCGACCGACTGGTGGCGATCTTGGCTGGCGAGGAGAACATCCGCGAGGTGATCGCCTTCCCGAAGACGCAGTCGGGCTCCGACCCAATGACGAATGCACCGACTGCGATTGCCGATGCGCACTTGCGCGAACTCGGTCTCACGGTGCGCAAGGCCACGCCGAAAATGTGATCTGCGCTACGACGCCGTAGGATCGGCGAATGGACGCTCACGATGCGCTGGAACACGACGTGCGGCCGTGGGGAGAGTATTTCGTGTTGGCCGATTCGCCGACGTTCAAGGTCAAACGCATTGTCGTGAACGCAGGCGGGCGTCTGAGCCTGCAACTTCATCACCGAAGAGCAGAACACTGGTTCGCGATCGGCGGCGCTGGCATCGTCACGCTCGGCGACGGTGAGCACGTCTTCGAGGCTGGCAGCGCGGTCGATATCCCGATTGGCACGCCGCACCGCGTCAAAAACACGGGGACCGAACCGCTCGTGTTCATCGAGGTGCAACACGGTTCCTATTTCGGAGAGGACGACATCGTCCGCCTGTCCGACGACTACGGACGCTGACGTTGGATTTGTTCAGTGCTGCGGTCGAGGACCGTCTTGCGTCGCGTGCGCCGCTCGCGGCCAGGCTGCGGCCGCGGCGACTCGACGAAATTGTTGGGCAGCGCCACCTCCTCGCGCAAGGAAAACCCCTTCGCGTATTGATCGAATCAGACCGCCTTTCGTCGGTGATCGTGTGGGGCCCGGCAGGCACGGGAAAGACGAGCATCGCCAGGCTTGTCGCTGGGGCAACGAGTAAGGCATTCGAGAGCTTGTCTGCGGTCAATGCTGGAGTCAAAGATGTGCGCGAAATTGTCGAGCGCGCCCGCGACCGTTTGGGGCAACGCGGTCAAGGAACGATCCTGTTTCTCGATGAAGTGCACCGTTTCAACAAGACGCAACAAGACGCGCTGTTGCCGCATGTCGAAGACGGCTTGTTGGTGCTGATCGGCGCAACCACCGAGAATCCGTACTTTTCACTGACCGGACCCTTGCTCTCGCGCTCCACGTTGTTCCGGGTCGAACAGCTCGAACCTGCAGATCTCGCGGAGCTGGTCGAGCGAGCCTTGAGCGATGTCGCGCGCGGCCTCGGTGGCGAACCCGCAGCGATCGACGCCGACGCGCTTGAGCACCTCTCGACGCGAGCTGAGGGCGACGCGCGCCATGTCTTGACCTGTCTCGAATTGGCGCACGCACTTGCATTCGAACGATCGCGCGAAGATTCGAACGCGGCTCGGATCACCTTGGCGGATGCCGAGTCAGCAATCGCCATGCGTGCTGTGCGGTATGGCAACGACGAGCACTACGACATCGTGAGTGCGTTCATCAAAAGTATGCGGGGATCTGATCCTTCGGCGGCAATATTTTGGTTGGCGCGCATGCTTGAGGCGGGCGAGGACGCACGCTTTATCGCTCGAAGGATGGTGATCTTCGCAAGCGAAGACATCGGCTTGGCGAATTCGCAGGCGCTGTCGATCGCGACGGCCGCTGCCCAGGCAGTGGAATTTGTCGGGCTTCCTGAAGCCCGTATCAACCTGGCGCACGCCGTCACGTTTCTCGCGCTCGCACCGAAATCGAATTCGGCATATATGGCACTCAATCGTGCGACCGAATGGGTAAGAAATTCCGCACTGGGGCAGGTTCCGATGCATTTGCGCGACGGGAGTTATCAGGGAGCCCAATCTTTGGGGCATGGGGTTGGATATCGCTATCCTCATGACGCCGATTCGGGATGGCTGCCACAGTCGTATCTGCCCGATGAATTGGCCGGTGTGCAGCTGTATAAACCGAAGACGCACGGCGCCGAGGCTGGCATCGTGCGTCAGTGGAACGAACGACGTAACGAAGCTCGAGAAGAGGTTGCTGACGATGAGCGCGAGTGACGTAGTCGCAGTGGTGATGTCGGTGGTCGTTGCAGTCGTCGCTGGCGCCGTTGTCACAATGTTGCTGTCGTTGCGTGCAACCTTGCGGTCGCTGCAACGGTCGATCGACTCACTGCGCAACGAGACGCTTCCGCTCGTCGACGAACTTCGGGCTGCAGTCGACAGCACGGTCGACAACGTAGATCGCGTCGACCGACTTATTACCGCCGCCGAGGGTATCGAGGCGCATGTCGATTCGGCATCACGCCTCGCCTACCGCACGATCGCGAGTCCTGTAGTGAAATCGATGGCGTTCAGTGCCGGGGTGAAACGATCCGCCCAACGGCTGCGCGGCAGCGTGCCAGCGGCTGAGATCGCGGCTGCTAAAGAACGAGGCAAACGGCGACGAACTCGCCGTGCGTCATAAGTCAAAAGGAGCAACGACCCACAATGTTCAAGCGCGCACGATGGACCACGATCGGCTATGTCGCTGGGCTCGGCACGAGTTACGCCGTTGCTCGCAAGGTCAAACGCGAAGCACAACGGTTTGCTCCACCTGAGGTCGCGCGTCGTTCCGTCGATCGAGTACGCGAAGCGGTTGCTGAAGGGCGCGATGCGATGAGCAAAAAGGAGTCGGAACTGCGCAAACAGTACGACCCTCGTCCGTTGCGAGCCGTGCGTTAAGCCCGATCAACTGTGTCACCTGGCAAGTAGCATTGCCCGCCTATGCCTGAAACGCCCCGTACTGCCGATGCGCTGCGACACGCGTGGCACGAGTTTTGGGCCGCGCGCGGGCACTCCGTCGTGGAGTCGGCGAGCACGATCCCGATCGACAAAACCTTGTTGTTCACGGTCGCGGGGATGGTGCCCTTCAAACCGTATTTCGTCGGCGAAGAAGCGCCACCGAACGCCAGGGTGTCATCGATTCAGAAATGCGTCCGGGCTGGTGGGAAACACAACGACCTCGACGACATTGGTCGGACGAATCGTCATTTCTCGTTTTTCGAGATGATGGGCAATTTTAGTTTTGGTGACTACTTCAAACACGAGGCGATCACCTGGGCATGGGAGTTCTACACCGAGGTGTTGAAGTTTCCTACGGACCGGCTGTGGGTGACCGTCCACACCTCCGACGAAGAGGCCGCGTCGATCTGGCACGACGTCGTGGGTGTGCCACTCGAGCGAATTCAACGCCTCGACGAGGACAACTTTTGGAAGATGGGCGACACGGGTCCCTGCGGACCGAGCAGTGAGATCTTTTGGGATCTCGGGCCTGCGCACGGACCGGATGGTGGTCCTGCGACAGGCGCGGATCGCTATATCGAGATCTGGAATCTCGTCTTCATGCAGTTTGATCAGCTCTCAGATGGTTCCAGAGTGGCACTTCCGAAACCGTCGATCGACACCGGCGCTGGCCTCGAGCGCAACTTGATGGTCTTGCAGGGCATCGACTCAGTGTGGGAGCTCGACATGTTGGCGTCGCTCATTCGAGCCGCCGAAACTGTCACCGGAGTCGTGTACGGCGCAAACCCCGAACACGATGTGTACCTGCGCATCTTGGCAGAGCATGCGCGCACCATGACCTTTGTGGTGAGCGACGGAGTCATGCCGAGCAACCAGGAACGTGGGTACGTGCTTCGGCGCATTATCCGTCGTGCCGTTCGCCACGCCTATTTGCTCGGTGCGCGCGACGTGGTGACCCCACCGTTGATCGCTGCGGTGTGCGCGGTGATGGGAACTGCCTATCCGAAGCTCCTTGCTGATCAGGCGTTCGTCACCAACATCATCCGCCGTGAAGAAGAATCGTTTCGCGCCACCTTGGCTCGCGGGACTGAGTTGCTCGATGAGATACTGCTGCGTGGCGACGTGTCGGGCGAGGATGCGTTCTTTCTTCACGACACCCTCGGTTTCCCAGTGGACCTCACGAAGGAAATTGCCGCGGAATACGGCCGCGATGTCGATGTCGACGACTACGACTCGCGAATGCTCGCGCAACGTGATCGTGCACGTGACGCCGCGAAAGAGGCTGGCGGCAAAGCGAACGCGCCGATCGAATTATTTCGTGAAATCATTGCAGAACACGGCCTGACCACCTTCACTGGTCGCGCCGAGTACCTCACCGAAGGGTCGCGGGTCATCGCGATCATCGACGCAAACGAACGGATCGCGCATGCCGAAGCTGGTCGCCTTGTCGACGTGATCCTTGATCGCACACCGTTCTACGCGGAAAGCGGTGGTCAAGTGGGCGACACCGGCATGTTGATCGGTCAAGCTGAAGTTGTGGTGACCGATACACAGTTCGGTCTTCCCGGGCTGACGGTGCATCGGTGCGAGATCGCAACAGGAGTCCTGACCGAAGGCGATATCGTCGACGCGCGAATCGATGGTGTTCGTCGAGATCGCATTCGTCGCAACCACACCGCGACGCACTTGCTTCATTGGGCGCTGCGCGAGACACTCGGCGACCATGTGAAACAAGCTGGATCGCATGTTGGCCCAGAACGGTTGCGCTTCGATTTCAATCACTTCGAATCCGTCAGCGACGACGAACTCCTGAAGGTCGAAGCGTTGGCGAACGCGCAGGTACTCACCGCCGTGCCGGTCGCCCACGACGAGATGACCAAAACCGAAGCGCAAGCGCGAGGTGCGATTGCATTCTTTGGCGACAAGTACGGCGACGTGGTTCGGGTCCTCACTGCGGGACCGTCCACGGAATTTTGCGGCGGTACCCATGTCGATAACCTCGGCGTCATCGGGCCGATCAAGATCATCGGTGAAGGTTCGATCGGATCCAATGTGCGAAGGATCGAAGCGCTCACCGGCGATGGGGCACTGGAGCACATCACCGATGAAGAGGCGCGCCTGCGGCGCGTTGCCGCGCAATTGCGTGCAACGCCAAATGAGGTTGAAGACAAGGTTGCAAAACTGCTCGCGCAGGTCAAAGAACTCGAAACTGAGATCGCAGTCTTACGCATGAAGGCTGCAACATCAATCGCAACCGAGTTTGCGAACAGTGCGGATCGAGGTGTGCTCGTACTGCGACACGACGGCGGTACCCCAGATGATCTCCGCCAGATGGCGCAGGCGACACTGCGGGCGTTGCCCAACAGCAGCGGAATCGTTGCACTGGTCGGGCTCGGGCCCGACGGTTCGAAAGCTGCGATTGCGGTCGCAGTCAGCAAAGACCAGGTGCAACGCGGCGCAACGGCCGCGGAAATCGCTGCGCCTGGCGCCCGTGCGCTCGGCGGTGGGACTGCGAAGAACGCTGAACTGGTCGTCGGTGGCGGTCCGAATATCACAGGGATCGACGC
>JBBRPC010000134.1:0-9662 GCA_038228615.1 Acidimicrobiia bacterium
ACGGCACGTCGAAGGTGCCGGTCACTCTCCGAGCGATGTTGGTATCTGGATTGTCGTCGATTTGATCGACCGTAAATGCAGGCGCGTTGGATCCCAACCCTTGGAACGTGGTGTCGCGAATGTGCAGCATGCGCTCCGTGAGATTCCTCGTCGATGCGATCGTGAAATCCCAAGCGATGAAGAGCGAATCGTCGCGTGCGACACCAGCGCGGCCGAGTTCGCCGAGGAGTCTCTCGTAACGAGGGCGTTGACGTTCGATGGCTGGAATGGTGGTGCGCAAACGATCCCGATACGCACGAAACACATCGTTCGCAGGAATGGCGGCGCCGCCGGTCGTGACGAGATGACGTAACCCGACCACCATGCGGTCGCCATCTGGATAGTTACGCGCTGGACGGATGTAGAGCACCTGGTCATGCGGATCCGTCACGCTCGCGTCGAGTTCGGCCCAATATGGCCAGCGACGACCCGTGGTCGCGTCGAGGAGCACCACACCCGCGTCGGCCCGAAGCGACGCTCCGATGTTCGTGACATCGTTGATTTTTGAGGCCGTAAGGTCGATACCCGGCACAAAGAGGCTGATCGCTTGGCCAGGGCTAAACCCGTCGTTGCGATTCCACTCGGTGGGGTCGGCCTGGACGCCTTGGCTATTGGTCGGCATCGAGAGACGGTTGAAATTGATCCTGCGCCCAGTCGCCGTCGCGTGATCTTCCACGGTGAAGGTGTTGCTGGGAAACGGCAAGAGGCAGTGTCGCGAGTCGAGAGCATCGCAGCGATCGGGGGCTTGCACACCCGTGAGGCTGATCAAACCGTTGAATGCCGGCGCGACGCTCGAGCCCTGGAGATCCCCTGGAACTCCCGTAACTCCAGGGATCGCGGCACATCCTGCGGCCCCCACTGCCGACACGACGACGCCCAACATGACTGATCGAGTTCGCAACATTGCACGCATGAACACGGAGAGTAACGACCGAACCATGCTGTCGTCACTTTTGCCACCCGGATTCCCACCGGCGCTGACTCAGAGCCGTACGCCCTCAGTGCGCGATTGTGGTGCGCATGGCTGCGAACGCACCCCGCCTGCACGCGCTCACCTGGACGGTGTGGATGTTGGCCGCGGCCGTGTGCGCACAAGCAACGACGAACCCGCTGTACCTGACCATCATCTTGTTCATCGCGGTCCTGATTGTGGAGGTCCACGGGCGACGCCACGCTCTTGCGAAAGCATTTCCGATCATGCTGGCGCTCGCCACCGCATTCGGACTCATCCGAGTTGTGTTGACCGTACTCACCACACATGGCACCGGCAGCACAACCCTATTGACCTTGCCGATCCATTTCGCATTGCCCAACGCGTTGGGTGGGTTCACAGTGTTCGGGACGATCGAACAAGAACCGCTGGTGCGATCAATATTCGAGGCGTACGGGGTGGTGGTGTTTATCGCGACATTCGCTGCATGGAACGCCGTCGTGTCGCACCACGAAGTCATGCGCGCAATTCCGCGGGCGTTTCATGAGCCCGCGCTCGTGGTCACCATCGCAATCGCGTTCGTGCCATCAACAATCGCGACATTGCGAGCGGTACACCTCGCGGACCGCGCCCGCTGCGGCGGAAACCCAGTACGACGCGGCCGTGTTCGCCGACTCATCATTCCCGTCGTCGAAGGCGGACTCGAACGCGCCATCGCGTTGGCCGAATCGATGGAATCACGCGGACTCGGACACATGCGAGCGAGTCGCGCGGAACGTCGAGCTGGTTGGTGTTCTCTCCTCGGCCTCGCGGCGCTGTGTGGCGCAATCGTCGCACTCACGAGCCAAGCGAAAATTGCCGCCACCATGCTCGCGCTCTGCGGCGCAACACTGTTGGGTGCGGCCACGCGAATCGCAGCATCCGGCTATCCCCGAACGCGGTATCGAGCTCGGCCACTGCGCGCGACCGACCTCTGGCTGCTGAGCACTTCTGTGCTCGCATTGGCACTTGTTGTGCTCACATCTGTGCTCGGTGATCGATCCTTAGCTTGGAGCCCACAACCGCTCGCGTGGCCAACCATCGGCATCGGACCCCTGCTTGCGTTCGGCTTCCTCGTCGTGCCTGCATTCACTGCGCCCGCATCAGTCGACTCAAGTTCCTCTACGTTCATCGATATCGCGCCGACCCCAACATCGCGAGACAGCGACACACCGGAGCCATCATGGGCACAGTGAATTTCGACGGAGTGCGATACCAGTATCGCGACTCCGAGACGTATGCGATCTCGGTCGACAATTTGCAGGTGCACGCTGGCGAATTTGTGCTCGCGGTCGGCGCGTCGGGATCAGGCAAGAGCACACTCCTACGCGCCGTGAACGGCATCGTTCCTCACCTCACCGGCGGAACGTTTACCGGCACCGTGCGCGTTGGCAACCGAACAACCCGAGATCACGAACCCCGCATGCTTGCCGATGTCGTCGGCTTCGTACACCAAGACCCAGAATCACAGTTCGTGGTCGATCATGTTGAAAGCGATATCGCTTTTGTCCTCGAAAATCTCGGGCACGACACCGCGACGATGCGCAGACGCATCGAGGAAGTACTCGATGCGCTCGGCATCGCTCACCTACGCGACCGCGAACCGGCGACATTGTCGGGTGGAGAACGCCAACGCGTCGCGATCGCTGGCGCGCTCGCTGCAGCGCCGTCGATTTTGGTACTCGACGAACCCACGAGCCAGCTTGATCCGCAAGGCGCCGAGGACGTGCTGGCGGCACTCGCGCGACTCAATACGGATCTCGGCACCACAGTTGTGATCGCTGAGCATCGCGTTGATCGCGCTGCTCCCCTCGTGGACCGAGCGCTCGTGATCGACCATGGCATGGTGGTCGGTGATGGCGACCCATCGTCAGTGCTTGGCGCGTATCCGGGTGCTCCCACGGTAACGCAACTCGGTCGCGCGCTCGGATGGAGCCCGTTGCCTTTGACAGTCAAAGCCGCGCGTGCATTCGCCGTGGGTTTACACCCGGTCGCTCCTCAATCGATCGCGCCTTCGCTCGGCGACATACTCGTTCGAGCCAACCGGCTTCGCGTGCAATACCGCGGCCGTGTCGCATTACATATCGACGACCTCATCGTGCGGGCTGGCGAAATTGTTGCAATTCTCGGCCGCAACGGAGCGGGTAAGAGCACCTTGCTGCGCACATTGGCTGCGCTGCAGCGCCCCGATTCGGGCACCGTGGAACGCAATGGGCGCGTCAGCTATGTGCCGCAAGAAACTGGGCCGCTCTTTTCTGCCCCGACCGCAATCGATGAGATCGCTGCAACGCTTCGACTCCTCGGGCATGCGTCCCGAAACGCTGCATCGAACGACATTGTGCGGCGATGGCTCAGTCGCCTCGACCTCGAGGCAGTTGCGAAACGTCACCCGAGATCCCTTTCTGGAGGCGAACGCCAGCGGCTCGCCATCGCCGTCGTCGCAGTCGGCGGAGCGCCACTACTCCTCCTCGACGAACCGACACGCGGAATGGATACGCAATCCCGCAACGCACTCGAACGCGCCCTAGGTGAGCACGCTGCACAGGGTGGGGGGATCATGCTCGCGACCCACGACGTGGAGCTCGCCGCACGAACCGCAACCCGCGTCGTCGTGCTCGGAGATGGTGAAATCGTCGCCGACGGTCCGGCCCGCGCGGTACTTTCAGGATCGCTATTCGCTCCCCAAACTCTGCGCGTCGTTCCACCCTTAATCACTGTCGATGAGGCCAGTAGGTGGGCCGCCCAACAGCACGGTCACCAGACCGAAATCGAAAACGGTGATCGGGCTCGACAGGGGATGCCGTCCGACGATTCGCTTGGATCGGTGTCGCCATGATGCCTCGGCTGCACGCCTCCGTGATGTATTGCACAATCGCGGCAGTTGGGGTCGTTGCATTCGCATGGCCGTTGTGGTTCCCCTCATCAGGCACGAGCGCTACAGCACATAGTGGCGACGCTTGGATTTGGGCCATGCTGCTTGGCGTGCTGACGGTTGGCGCATTGATGCTTGAGGTTTCACAACACCGAATGAACGGCGCAACCATCGCCACGCTTGGCGTGATAGGCGCCATGAATGCACTGCTGCGCCTGTTCGACCTACCCGGCGGCGCCAACGCTATGTTCTTTCTGACCGTTCTTGCAGCTGCCGCATTCGGTGCTCGATTTGGCATGCTGCTCGGGCTCACAGCGATGGCCGCCTCTGGCGTCATCACCGCCGGCATTGGTCCGTGGTTGCCATACCAGATGCTCGCGCTCGCGGCGATGGGCGCGGCTGCGGGCGCGCTCGGTCAGCTGCTGCGGAACCGAAATATCCGCACGCAGGTCGTTGCACTCGCCGCATTTGGATGGTGTTGGGCATTCATTTTTGGAGCCACAATGAACCTGTGGTTTTGGCCGTTGGTACGCGACGGAGGACGCCTCTCGTACCAAGCTGGCATGGGATACAGCGCGACGTTGCATCGATATTGGTCGTACTACTTCGCAACATCGTTTGCATGGGACGCCGCAGGGGCGATCACGAACGCCGTATTCATTTTGATCCTCGGCGTACCCTTGCTGCGCAGCCTTCGGCGTGTCGCCTACCGCCTGCAACCCTCTACGGTATGGGTGTGAACACTGAATTTGTCACCGCAAATTTCGACGGGCCTATCGCGTATCTGCACTTGAACCGCCCCAATCGGCGCAACGCACTGTCGCTCGAGATGATGCAATCGCTGATGGCCGCATTGGAAAATGCCGCAGCACGAACGGCCACACGCGTGATCGTGCTGGCAGGTGCCGGCCCTGCGTTCAGCGCAGGACACGACCTCGCCGAGATGCGCGACACCCGCGACCCAACCTTTTACGCAGAGTTGTTTACAACCTGTACAAATCTCATGGAATCCCTCCACGCACTTCGGGTTCCGATCATCGCCAAAGTGCACGGCGTCGCCACCGCTGCTGGCTGCCAACTGGTCGCGTCGTGCGACCTCGCAGTGTGCACCGAGACGGCACGTTTTGCGACCCCAGGCGTGAACATCGGCCTGTTCTGCAGCACGCCCATGGTGCCGATCTCGCGAGCCGTCGGGCGCAAGCGGGCAATGGAGATGCTGCTCACCGGCACGATGATCGACGCTGCCACGGCGGTCGATTGGGGTCTCGTCAATCGCGCGGTGCCCGCCGATGACCTCGATGCTGTCGTCGACGAGCTCGCTGCAACTATCGCTGCTGCCAGCGCCGAAGTGATCACGCTCGGCAAACGCGCCTTCTGGCAACAGATTGAAGCCGACGAACACGACGCGTATGGCCACGCGGCCCAGGTCATGCAAGAAAATGCGATGCTCGACGACGCCCAGGAGGGAATGACGGCGTTCTTGGAAAAGCGAGCGCCACGCTGGACAGGTTCATGACCACATCGACCGCGCCTACGATTCCAACGCCGCCGAGCACGAAAACCCCAACGTTTGCTGCGTTTCAGAGCCGAGCATTCGCGACCGTGTGGGCCGGAGGCTTCGTGTCGAACATCGGCACGTGGATGCAAGCTGCCGCTTTGGGCTACTACACCGCACATCTCACGAAGAGCGCGGCATGGTCGGCCGCAGTTGCCGCGGGCGAGTTTGCACCAACCGCGCTACTCGGTCCGATCGGAGGCGCACTCGCGGATCGCTATTCGCGCAAGATGATCTTCATCGTCGTGACGATTGCGCAAGGCGTTCTGGCAGGGATACTGACCATCATCATGGCGACTGGCAAGCCTGGCGCGCCGGTAATCGCGCTCTACGCGCTCGCAAACGGCTGTACGTTCGCGCTGGGATTCCCAGCGTTCCAGTCGGTGCTTCCCGAACTTGTGAAACCGGAGGCGTTGAGCAGCGCGATTGGCTTGAGCTCGGCGTCGTGGAATCTCGGGAGGGTTGTCGGTCCATCGCTCTCGGTGGCGCTGTACCACTCAGCAGGCATCAGTTGGATCCTCGGTATCAACGCACTCAGTTTTGCCGCCGTGCTCGTCGCGCTCTTCACCATTCGCGTTCCGAAACGAACCGGGTCCAAGGCTGGGATCTTCGAGTCGATTCTCCAAGGCTTCCGTTTCGTTCGCGCGGAACCCGGCTTGCGAATCATGGTGCAATCACTGTGCTGGAACACGTTGTGGGTTTCACCGTTTATCGGGCTGATCCCCGCGATGGTGGAAAAGGAATTCCACGCTGGCGACAGCGGAGTCGGGTGGCTCATTGCCGCGCAAGGTGCCGGTGCAGTCGTCACGGGCGTCACGTTCGCCAAAATGGTCGACCGCTTCGGAGTGCGACGACTCATGGTCGGATCGATGACCGCTCTACCGATCGCGCTCATCGCCTACGGACTCTCGCCCAATGTGTGGTTCGCTATTCCTGCATTGTTCTTCACTGGAATGTCATATTTCGGAGCGCTCTCAAGCTTTTCAAACATCGCGCAGCTTCGTGCACCATCTGAGCTCCGCGGCCGAGTTATATCGGTCAACCAGGTCGTGCTCGGGACGTTCTATGCAATCGCGCTGACTGTGCAAGGCCAACTCGGCGATCGCATCGGCGTGAGGGTCGTGACCGTGACGACTGCCGTGATTGCGCTAGTGGGCTTGTTGGCCGTGCGGATCTTGAGTCCGGGGATCACCGACGCCATTACCGGTGCTCCGCAGAGCACCAACGCATAGCAACACAAATTCCACAGCGCATACCAGCTCTGCTGTCCACCGGCGACCAACGACGCCATGATCAATGATCGCGGCAAGGACCGGCGAACCCAAAAACGCAAGCGACGCGATGAACGCTCCGACGAGACCGCGCCGCAGACGAAAAAACAGCCCGACCGCGCCGATAAGCGCGGCCCCCCAAAACACGGTCGCGAGCAACTGTGCCACGAGGCCGAGATCGGCGTTCGCTACCGACACCGTTGGGGTCACCAAGGCCCCGATCGTGCACAGCACAAAACCGCTCACGAGCACACCTACGGCGATGCGATCCGGAATTTCGCGCCCACCCCGGCCAGCGCGCAGTTGTTCGACACGCGCGCCGACACGTTCCAGGCGAGGAGGCACCTCAACGCGGCGATGTGGAAACGCGGTCACGGGAAGTTTGTCGATCCGTTCGCGCGCCGACTGGAGTGCGAATCGTTCCCTCCGATACCTTCCACAGTCGCCGACCTCAACTGCAGGTCATATCGGAGGACACCATGGCAATAGTCGAACGAGAAGATCGCGGCCACGTCGCTGTCGTCCGCCTGAATCGTCCGGAAGCGAAGAACGCAATCAGCCCCGAAGTCAGCACCATGATGGCCGAGTTGCTCGACGCGATCGAGGTCGATCCCAATATCCGAGCCGTCGTCGTGACGGGCACCGGAGACGTGTTTTGCGCTGGGGCTGATCTCAAAGTCGTCGCTCAAGGACGGGGCGGCGAAATCGGCGCTGCCAAAGGTGGTTTCGGCGGCCTCGTGACCCGAAACTTCGCCAAACCGATTATCGCGGCCGTACAAGGCCCTGCACTCGCTGGCGGTTTCGAACTGGTGTTGTCGTGCGATCTTGTCGTTGCGTCCGACGACGCACGGTTCGGGATTCCCGAAGCGCAACGCGGCCTCATTGCAGCCGCCGGCGGACTCATCCGGCTTCCCAAACGGGTTCCGCTTGCGCTGGCGCTCGAATTGGCGATGACCGGCGATCCAATCAGCGCGCAACGAGCCGCCGAATTGGGTTTGGTGAACCGCCTCGTTCCCAAGGCCGAAGTGCTCGACACCGCGGTCGCGTTGGCCGACCGGATCGGCGAAAATTCTCCGCTCGCAGTGCGCCTCTCACGCCAACTCGTGAAGGAAGCTGCCGAGCTCAGCGAAGCCGAGGGCTGGAAGCTGACCAACAAATACGCAGTGGAGGTCTTCTCCTCAGGTGACGCAGTTGAGGGCGCAACCGCGTTTGCCGAGAAGCGTCAGCCTAAATGGAACACCGTCTGATCCAACGGGAACACCCCACTCCCCACTTCCCACTCCCCACTTCGAGCGCTCGAACCCGAACCGTGGGAGTAACCACTCCTACAATTGGCATATGGATCCGAACGACCAGTTACGCGTCGAGGAACTGGCCGAACTTTCGGGCACATCGGTCGACACGATCCGCTTCTACCAAAAACGTCGCCTGCTCGATCCGCCCCGCAGAGACGGAAGAATCGCGTGGTACAGCGCCGAGCATCGGGAGCGCCTTGCCCGCATCCGCGATCTCCGGCTGCGTGGTCTCACGCTCGCGTTGATCGGTCGCATCGTGCGGGGCGAACTCGATCCGACCGACGAGCCCCTGGCCGCTGCGGTAGCAGCAGAAGCGACAGATGACCACGAGGCGTTTCTCACCATTGAGGAACTCTCGGAGTGGACACACGTTCCGATCGAGATGCTCGAAACGGTGGTCGCGGAAGGATTCCTCGTACCGCGCATGCACGAAGGCGCGCCCCGTTACACAGCAGATGACGCTCGCGCGATGCAGGCTGGCTTGGAACTCATGGGGACTGGCCTACCGATGACCGAGGTACTTGCACTCGCCAGGGAACACCACGAACGCACCCGCGCCACGGCAGAGCACGCCGTCGCGATGTTCGATGCACACATTCGAGGCCCGTTGCGAACCTCCGATCTGGCCGACTCGGAGAAGGCGCAACGGCTCGTCGACGCATTTCGCGTGATGTTGCCTGCGGTGACGTCGCTCGTCGAGCACCATTTCCGACGCGTGCTCCTGGCCGTCGCGCAAGAACATCTCGAATCCGTCGGCGATGCAAACGAGATCGCAGCGGTCACAGTCGAAGCCACACGTCGCATAGAAGGCGGCGCGTGAACACATCGAAGTTCCTTCCAAATCAACATGACAAAGCCGCGAACGTTGAAGCAATGTTCGATCGCATCGCTCCGAAGTACGACCGGATGAATCGCCTCCTCACTTTCCGTCTCGACGTCGCGTGGCGACGTGCAGCAATTCGCGAAATCGAAAGCACACCAAGCGCGATCGTCATCGACTTGGCATGCGGCACGGGCGACATGTGTAACGACATCAACCAAGTTGGCTATCGCGCGTTCGGCTTCGACTTTTCTGCGGGCATGCTCGAAGCAACGACAACACAGTCGCCACTGACCCGCGCCGACGTACTCTGCCTTCCCGTCGCGACCGCGAGCGTGGATGCGGTGACCTGTGGATTCGCGCTCCGGAACTTCACATCGCTGGAACCATTCTTCGCTGAATGCGCGCGCGTCATCCGGCCCGAAGGGCGCCTCGTTGTACTCGATATCGGCGAACCGCGGTCGCGCCTGTTGCGGATAGGACATGGCCTGTACTTCCGCAAGATCGTGCCGTTCATCGGAGGGTTACTCTCCGACAAGGCTGCGTACGCATACCTTCCTGCCTCGACCGTGTACCTCCCAGAACCTCGCGCGCTGACCGCGATGGTGCGCAACGCGGGATTCACGGGCGTACTGCATCGCCGTTTTGGCCTTGGCGCCGCGCAGCTCATCGTTGGCACTCGGTCATGACGCTCGACACAACCACCCTGCGCGCCACAACGCGCGAGATCGATCACCTCGTAGATCCTCTCGATGTTCTCGGAGACGACGGCTTCGCATGGCTGTGCGACGACCACAGCATCGTGACGAGTGGCATCGCCGCGCACGTCGCCGCATCAGC
>JBBRPC010000135.1:0-9662 GCA_038228615.1 Acidimicrobiia bacterium
AGGCGGCGCCGGTCATCTGACAGTTCGCGTTCGAACGCCTGTAACCGTTCGAGCACTGCACCGAGGTCGGTATCCGAAATCACCGGCAATGTCGCCAGCGAATCATCGCTTTCAACGAGTTGTTCCCGTCCGTCGGGCCAACGCAACTCGAGCACACCAAGATCGGGTTCGATGAATCGCGTATCGGCCGCGCTCGTCCGGGCCGTGTCGCCACCGAGAATCTTCGGAAGCTGATCAATCAGTTCTGCAACCGAGCCTCCGCGAGCGCGCCGCTGCTGCTCAGCTTCAAGAATTTCAATCCGTGCTTGGGCGAGCCGACGGTAGTAACTGACAGCATTTTCCACCGCCGTCGCTTCAGTTTTGAATGCCCGCAAACTCGCGTCGTCGCGACCGGACAGTCCGTCGACAACGCCAGGAACGATGAGCGCTTCAATACGGTCGATGACACACCTCCAACGCCAGCATCGGTCAGCACCCTAGCGGGGTCGGCCGACACGATGAACTCCGATAGATACTCGAACTGGTTCCTCCGCGTGGCAATCCAGCCGAATCTCATCGGCCCGAAAGGTTCCGAGCTTCGCAATGGCGTGGAAGTCATCCACCCGAAACGGGCGGGAGCACCGCGACTTCGTCACCTTCACCAAGGAGCGACCGCAGCCCGTCGGGAGGATCGTCGCCGTTCAGCCATATCCGAGAGTTCGCCAGCACGGAGTCGAATCGCGCGCCGTAGCGACCGACCGCGGCATCGAGCAGCGCGCCGACAGTATCGGCCACAAACTCGTCGGAGCTTCGGCCGGCGGCCTCACGCGCCGCTGCGAAACATCGCAGCGAGACCGCAGCCACAATCAGTTGCCTCTGGCAGCGTTCAGCGCTTCAAGCTCCGCGTCGACCTCGACAAGCTCTCGTTCGATCCGTTCAAGGACAACCTCGTCGCTCCCCGAGGCCAGTGGATCATTTGCTGCTGGACCACTCGGGGCCGGGTGGGCAGACTGTGGGAGACCGGGTGTCGCCATATTGGGATTCGAAACGCTGTGCTCCATGGCATCACAGGCTAGTTGGAGCCTCGCTGCAGCTCGATGAGCGAAATCGCGTCGCTGAGCAGCGCGGCGAGCAAGTCGAGTTGCGCACCAACCGAATCTGTATGCAACAGTCGTTGCGCATCGAACGTCGCGAAGCCGATTCGAGCAGAGATCAGGTCTGCAAAATCCTGCGGCGAGAGTTCCGAAGGAATATCAAGGCGCACCGGGGGAGTCACAGCCGATGCCAACTGATCCACAAGCATTCGCACCGAGATCACCCGATCTCGGTCAGCCGCGTGAGGCTCCGGACGGTCGACCATGGCGATCAACGCCCTGGGAAACGGGTCGTCTTCAAGCCACTCCAGGATCCGCAGACGCCGAACACCTTCCACCAAGAGCCCGACCCTGCCATCGTCGAGCTGTTGCGCCTGCACGACACGAGCCAGACACCCAACGTCGCTCCGAACGTCGCCGCCGCCGACCTCGCTCCCGCGTTCGATCAACGCGATACCAAACTCACCATCGCCCGCTAACACCTCGGCAATCATCACGAGATACCGCGGTTCGAAGATCTGCAACGGCAGCAGTTGCCCGGGAAACAGCACAGTACCCAGCGGAAACATCGGTTGCGGTCCCGTCGCAACGTTCAATTTGTGCAGGCCCAGTACTGCCCCGCGGCGCGCTCGGCGACGAGTCGTTCATCACCGTCGAGCACAGCAACCGCTCGTTGTGCGGCAGCCCCCGCCGCGCCGAAGCGTCCGATAGCCGCAAATCGCGCCGCGAGTGCAAGGTGCTCTCCGGCTGGCAACCCCGGCAGCACAGCATGCAAGGAAAGGAGCACCCCGAGTCGCACGGGATCCGAGCCGAGACGCGACTGTTCAAGATTGTTGAGTACTCGAGCGAGCACCGCGGGTACCGAAACAGGAACCAATTCTTGTTCACGAAGGACTCTCCGACCGCCAAACAACGCATCGTGTCGTCGACGGCAACCGGCTTCATCGAGAAGTTCGCCTCCGTGAAACGGATCGCAGAACACTTTCGATGCGTGATCTTGCACAAGAAAATGCCCTGGCATCGAAATCGGATCGATTGCCACACCAGCCCTTCGGCCAACTTCAATCGTCACAATAGACAGCGAGATAGGAATTCCGACGCGCCGCTCCAAGACTGCATCAATGAACGAGTTCTCGGGATCGTTGTAGCGGGCGACATCTCCACGAAACGCAGCTCGGCGAAAGAGTACGGAACACACATCAGCGAAATCGCCGGGAACACACTCGCTTCCGAGTACATCGAGTTGCTGCATCACGTCGTCAATATCGACGGGCGGTCGCACTGCGGACGCAAGCAACGCTGCGGTGCGGTCGAGCGCGGGTGCCTCCTTATTCACCGCTGCAGCGAACGCCGCAATCCTGTCCACAAGCCAGAACGGTACCGAGTCGTCACCATCAGGGTCGAGCACCTCATCGTTTCGGGTGCGAGAATGGCCCATGGCTTGGGGACGACGCTGCGGCATGCTCGCGATCGGCGCGGCGGCGATACTCGGCTTCGGAGCCCATCCCGCGAGTGCCGAAGCATCGGTCACGCTGGGGACGACCAACTGGCGCAATATGGCCATCGGAGTGACACCGAGCGCAGTTGGAGTATCGGTCCGAACAACTGATCAGGGAGAGCAAGTCGAGCTCAGCGACCAACAGCACGTCGTCGTGGTCTTCGGCTACAACGGCGAACCCTATTTGCGCATCGATCGCGAGGGAACCTGGGTGAATCGTCGATCTCCAGAGGGCTACATCAACCGAACGACGAGGCCACAACCACACGTGCCGACTCGTTTTGACGCGCACGCGGCCCCAGATTGGCATCGCATCTCTCATGGCCATCTCTACCGATGGCCGGATCACCGCGCGCATCACACGTCCGGTACTGCCGCCAAGGAATGGCGCATTCCAATCACGATCGACGGACGCCCCGCTGAAATCGTGGGGTCGTTGCGATACGTCGCTCCCCACGCGCCAACGGCCGCGCTGATGGTTGGCGTCATCGCGCTCGGCATCGGCGTTGGTGTCGTGATGCGTTGGTCGCGCCGCGGGATCGTCACGCTCGCGTTCATTGTCGCGGCAACTGCAGTGATCCAACTCGCTGCCCAACACCAAGCAACCACGAGTCCCTTCCTCGATCAGCTCGGACCGACGTTGTACGCGCTCGGCACCTTCCTGAGCGCCGCCGCGGTCATCGTCGCCACCACCCGAGTACAGACCGGTGCGACTGCACCGATCACCCTGCTCGGGGGCGTCGCGATCGCCGTGTGCGGCGGCTTCGCGCGCTTCGATTGGCTCACGCACTCTCAAGTTCCGACTGCACTCAGCTATGCCGTCGCCACGTCTCTCGTGACACTCGCGCTGGTGCTCGGCGGAATTCTTAGCGGCGTTGCGGTTCGCGAACTACGGCGCGAACCGCAACCATCCAAATAGGTGCGAAGCGTTAGCGAGTGTTGGTCTCGTTCTGCATCGCGTCGATTCTGCGCTGCAGGTAGCTCGACATCCAGCCTCGATACCGTTCCTGTAGCTCAGGCCGTTGCCAATCCGCACTCGTCACGACCTTGCGACACTCTGGGGTGCCGCATGCGCAAATGAACTCGTCGTAATCGGCGGCGTCACACATGGCGTAGTCGAAACAGACCTCGTCTCCGACGGCGATATTTGCCATCGCGACCAACAAGATGTTGCCGACGACACCCGTATTGGGAGCACAGGAGTGGTTGGCCAAATCTGCCGGATCGGGATCGACAGATCCCACCATGTAGAGCTCGTCATCGATTTGGATGGCGTGGATTTGTCGGTCCTCTGGCAACGCCGAAAATGTGGCCCGGTCACACACGGTCCCACCAAAGCCGGCGACCGTTTCGCCGCACACAATGGGTTGCACCGCGAAGATCCCGTAGCCTTTTCGTCCGGCAGTTCGGACTTCAGCTTTGGCCGTCAGGAAGGAGTGGCTCATGGCAACACAGCTCCATTCGTTCGTGAGGACAAGAGTCGAGCACGCTACTTGGATTGCGAGCCCACGACACACCTGGAGCAACCTTGGAATCGTTGTACGACGCCGTAGGCGGCCAGACCTTCTTTGAACAGCTCGTTCGAAACTTTTACCAACGAGTCGAACACGACCCTGTGCTCCGACCGTTGTATCCGTCAGAGCTCGACGACTCACGCCATTGGCTCACGCTCTTTTTGGCCCAGTATTTCGGCGGCCCTGGCGCATACAGCGAGTCGAAAGGCCATCCACGACTTCGAATGCGACACGGCCACCTCAAGATTGGGAGGAATGAACGCGACGCTTGGTGGAATGCAATGGCGGCAGCGTTAGACCAAACTGAACTCGTCGAACCTTACAAAAGCGCGATGCTGGAGTACTTCACGACATCGGCCGACTGGATGATCAATCACGATGACCAAGCGACAACAGAAACGTAGGGACATCCGCCGCAAGGGTGCTGCCAGCACGCTCGGCGTAGGTGGCGCTGTGGCGGCCGCTGAACATCACGCGAAATCCGCACGCGTGTCGCCGGGTCGAGTCACACCGCCACGTTCTGTTCCCGACGCGGTCGTGCGCCCTCCATATGCACGTGCGCCAGATGCCCTCGAACCAGAATTCGCGCCCGGATCGTTCGTGCCGAGAATGCGCGCCGCCGGGCGCGCCGCCGCCGAGGTGCTGCGCATCGTCGGTGAACGCGTCGGGCCTGGCGTCACAACTGAGGAACTCGACGCGCTCGCGTTCGACACATACTTGGAGCTCGGCGGATACCCGAGCACCTTGGGGTACAAGGGGTATCGGAAAAGTCTTTGCACATCGGTCAACGAGATCATCTGTCACGGCATACCTGATGATCGAGCCCTCGTCGAGGGCGACATCGTGAACTGCGATGTCACGATCTTCCTCGAAGGTGTCCACGGCGATACGAGCGCGACGTTTGCGGTGGGATCCGTGAGCGACGAGCGAGCCCGTCTCGTCGCGGTAACCCGGCAGTGTCTCTGGCGCGGAATTCGAGCGGTTCGCCCGGGCGTGCCAATGCACGACATCGGGCGCGCAATCCAGACGCACGCCGAGGCCCACAACTTTTCTGTCGTGCGAAACTTTGTCGGACACGGAATCGGCGAGGTGTTCCACTGCGCACCATCGGTACCCCACTACTACGACCGCGACGCCAACGACATCATGATGCCAGGCGACACATTCACGATCGAGCCCATGATTAATGCTGGTTCCTGGGAGGTCGGCAAGATCTGGCGTGATCGATGGACTGCGCCAACCGCCGACGGAAGCGACTCAGCACAATTCGAGCACACGCTGCTCGTGACAAACGAGGGCGTCGAAGTACTCACGCTTGGGCACGACGAAACGCCCGACTATGGCTGATCGTCTGCGCGGCCTCGCCGCGCTCGTCACCGGTTCGACTTCAGGAATCGGACTCGCCACAGCGGTGATGTTCGCCGCAGAGGGCGCACAAGTGTGTATCACCGGCAGAGATCACGATCGTGCAGCATCAGTGGCCGCAACAATTCGCCAAGCAGGGGGAGTCGCTCACGTCGTGCTCACCGATCTCAACGAGGAAGCGGCAGTGGCCGAACTCATCGCTCGCAGCGCGCAAGCAATGGGATCGCTCACAGTGCTGGTCAACAATGCAGCAAGTGCTTGGGCAAACGACGCTGCGGTCGGCGACCTCGACACGGCAGCATGGCGTGGCGCATTTCGGATCAACGTCGACGCACCGATGTGGGCTTGTCGGGCGGCGATTCCTCACATGCTGCGCGCCGGCCACGGTGCGATTATCAACGTGTCGAGCCGTCAAGCCGAACGCGCAAGCAAGCAGTTCACCGCGTACGTTGCAAGCAAGTCGGCGCTGAACGGTCTGACGCGCGCCATCGCCGTCGACTACGCAAGCAGCAATATTCGCTGTAACACGATCAGCCCGGGTTTCGTGATCAATGATCGCCGCGACGCCGAAATCGACTCCGACACTCTGGCGCGTCGCCAAGCGATGCACCTCACGCGACTTGGCCGCGCGGACGACATCGCAAGCGCGGCAGTGTTTCTCGCTTCCACTGAATCGGAATTCCTCACAGGGATCAATCTCCAACTCGACGGCGGCAGTAGCAACGCCCGCGCCGCGACCTTGGGGTGACCCGATGGCTGCGAAACCTTCAGGCACGACATGGTGATTCCCATCAGTGTCAGCGCGATCTGCACGTACAGTCTCTCGCTCGACGAACAGCTTGCATTTTGGCAGCGCCACGAGATCAAGCGTGTCGGCATCTCCGTCGCGAAATTGGAAGCGTACGGATGGGAGGCAGGCGTTGAGCTTGTGCGCCGAGGAATTGACGCCGGACATTTTTCTGTCGGCAATGTCATTGGGCTGGGACCATTTCTGCTCGATAACCCCGAATTGTGGGATCGGCAGCGAGAACGCGTCATCCGTTCGCTTGTCGCTGCCAACACGTTCGAAGCAACAACGGTCGTGCTGACCACTGGCCCGGCGAGAACGCTCTCGTGGGAAGAGGCAGCCGATGCGTTCGACACGGCCATGCGTCCGGTCCTCGGTGAGGCCGCGCTCCGTCGAATTCGGTTCGCGATCGAACACACGCATGCCTTGCGCGTCGATGTCGGGTTCGTTCACTCGTTACACGACGCCATCGACCTCGCGATCCGACTCGACGCCGACGTGTGCATGGAAATCAACGCATGCTGGGCCGAGCGCGGTTTGTACACAACACTCCGCGACCACATCTCACGCATCGGTCTCGTGCAGATCAGCGACTTCGCGATCGGCACTTTGGCCACTCCAGATCGACTCGTTCCAGGCGATGGCGATATTCCGTTACAGCGCATCCTCTCTACGCTGCTCGACTCGGGGTATCTCGGCGACATCGACATTGAAATTATCGGCCCCCAGATCGAAGCAGAGGGTTACGACCGCGCAATTCCCCGAGCCATACTTGCAACCGAAGCCTTACTCACTTCGGTGAGCCGATAGCCGACGTCGCACCCAACCAGGTGATCGGCGGACCGTGAAATCCCGCTCGCGCTACAACGCGCGATTCGCCAGACGGCCACATCGTGACGGTCACATTCGTCGAGATCAGATCGGGTGCCGGTTCCAGCGTCAACCAGGCCAATGGAGCGTCGTTGCTCGCGGCGACGCCGCGAGCAACGAGCACAGATCGGATCGCTGATTGATCGGGCTCCGGGAGGTACTGCCACATGATCGAGTGCATCAATACGGTCGCGAAACCCGACCGCGCAATGACGCGCCGCGCAACCCAATCGCTCGCTGAACTCTGTTCGATCGTTACCGGTACGGTCCGAGCCGTCACCAGCGCCGCGCGTAGTCGGGCAATCCGCGAATGATGATCCGGCCAGACATACGACAGGAGCTGCAACTCCCCAGCATTCGTCGTCGCATCGATGGGATTGAGGTCGCACCCAACGCGGTGCGCGATACGAGCGTCAGCGCTGAAGGGCGGGTTACCGACGTAGCTCGCCGCGTCGAACCGCAAGGCTGCCTCAGGGGCGCCCCAGGTCTCGCCTTGTTCGTTCGTGTATCTATACGAGTCGAGGCGCAAATTCAGGCCGGCGCTCGACCCAATCTCAAAGAGGCGTATGGCCAATCCGGTCGACATCGCAATCACGGCGAGTCCGCACGCCAACCCTGCCGCGCGACCGACCTCGTTCGTCTGAGGATCCCGCGTCAACCAGTCGAGCACCAACGTAGGCGGATCAACCAAGAGTTGCTTGATCAGCTCGTACGCAGCGTCGGGGTCGCCCGGCGCGACCTCGTTTGGCCACACTGCAGCCAGTTCGCCACCTTCGCCACCGAGCACACAGCGCTGTATCCCGGCTAACAAACGAAGCGTTGCCGCGGAGTCGTACGACATCGGCGTGCGCTCAAGCAAGGCCCCGATGCGGCGGTCGCCGCGTTCATAGTCGGCGATACACAGCGTGAGAATTCGGTCGTAGAACGAGGAACGCGCCGCTGACGCTCGCATTCCTGCACGCTGCCATTTGAGAAGGTCGAGCACCGTCTCGCGCTGTTTCCATCCGTGCTGGCCGAGGTAGGTCATGTTCCTGGTCCAAAAGTTCGCGGCGATCGCTTTCGACGTTCGATGATACGTCCTTCGATCACACCAACGCGATCGAAATATTCGGCTGGCCAATCAACGACCGTGCCGCGCCGCAACAACAATTGCACCACCCACGCTTGTGCCACAGGACGGCCCACCGACGACTCAACAAGACGCTGTTCCAACACTGCCGCTTTGCCTTCGATGCGCAGATAACGCATGGCTCCGACAAACGACTCTCCAGGCATGCCCTGCGATTCATACAAAATATGCGATTCCCGAACAGCGACGACGAGTGACGTCGCGCGCATGGTCTCCACCCACCATGCGCCGACGGTCCTCCTCACGTAGTCGATGCGCATGTCGTTGAACAGTTGGCCAATCGCGGCGTTGTTCAGATGGCCTTGCGAGTCGTAGTGGCCGTCGCCCGCAACAACAGGCACAACTGTCGCGAAACCGTCGGCCCGCAACAACCGCGCGCCAGCGGCCGCGGCATCCACACTGGTGTCGACCTCTTCGCTCATGCCCACATGAACGCGCCACCGTCGGCCATGAACGTATGACCCGTGACGTACCGACAAGCGTCGGAAACCAAGAACCACGCGAGCGGACCAAGATCCCATTCGGGATCGCCCTGGCGCCGCATCGGACAGCTCTCAATGAATTGGCGATACCCCTCGCTCTGCTGGGCGCCAACGCCTTTGTGGGTCGCCGCGGCCGGTGCAATGCAATTCACAACAATTCCGTCCATCGCCCATTCGCGCGCGGCAGTGCGGGTCAGCGCACGGATCCCTTCTTTCGAAGCGTTGTACGCGGCAAAACCGGTGCCCCCGGTGATTCCCATCGACGAGGCGAAGTTGACGATTCGGCCCCAACGTTGCGCGGCCATATGGGGATGTACGGCTTGCATCGCCCACAAGGTGCCTTTCACTCCAGACGTGTAGAAGACGTCGAGATCGGTATCACTCACGGTTGCAATGTCGTGCAACGGTCGAAACGTTTGGGCGTTGTTGATCAACCCGTCGACCCGTCCAAACCGTTCAAGCGTGGCACTCACCATCGCATCGATTTCCGTGCGTTCCATAATGTTCGTGACCACGCCAATGCATTCCGCACCCAGTGTCTCAATGGCTTCGACAGTCTCCGCGAGCAGTTCCGGTTTCCACTCAGCAACGACAACCCGCGCTCCACCTTTGGCGAGATGCATCGCCATACCCCGCCCGATTCCTCTCCCAGCACCGGTCACGATCACCACCTTGTCGCGAACCTCATGCATCTCGGCTGCGTGGCTTGGCGTCGCCAATGGATATTCACCATCGGTATACGTCCACGGATCCATTCGAACTCGATTCTCACTCGCTCGCCATGCGAGCACCTACTGCAGTTGGAGGCTCAGCCCCTCGGACACACAATCGTCTCCGACGGTACATCGTGACTCGGCCCTTGCCGTTCGAAATGCGTATTCAATCGATTCAGCAGACCTGACGACGCAGCAAAACAACTTGCAGGATGCACACGATGCGCAACG
>JBBRPC010000136.1:0-9650 GCA_038228615.1 Acidimicrobiia bacterium
ACGTAGGAATCCCACCAGTGCCGGTGGAACTGGGGAATAAATATCGCGTCGTGGTAGAGGGGCCACAAGGTTGAGTTGGAGAAACCTCCGTAGAAATTCTCGATCTCGTAATCGGTCAACCCGATTTGAAACAGTTCGACGTCACCGTGCAAAAACGAGTCGTCTGTGTTGTCGGCGTTGCCGTTCCAGCCGACCCATCGCGTACGATTCGATTGCACCACCGAATCCAATGCCGCGACGAGACCACCCGGGCTCGATTGCCATTTGTTCGGCGCATCGTCTTGCGAACGAAACACTGGAAGCCGGTTTGCGACGATCACCAGATCGCGCACACCTGGGTTTGGCGACAATGCGGTACCTCGGTCGTTTCTTCACACTTGCGCCCGCGGTTCGGGCTCAAGATCCTCGAATCTGAGACCCGACGCTACCCAGCCGCGACCCGCAACCCTCGTCTTGGTGAGCGCTCGGGCCGAGACGGTCTACATCGGTAACGTCTCAACAAATGGTCCCCCATCCTGAACCGCAGCAACTCGAACCCCTCCATCACGGGCCTTGGATCGACATCCACGCGCATCCTGGCGCTTGTTTTCTTCGCGGTCTCGCCGACCCTCAGGCCAGGGCCCAACTGGGCGGAGACCGATCGTTTGATGCACTCGATCGACTCCGTGCAGGTGGAGTGACGGTGGCGAGCTTCGCAACCGTTTCCGACGCGCCAGTAATCGGTTTCACGCGCGACGGCCGGCTCGGCGCGCTGCGAGCCTTCACACCCGGAGAAGCCATCGCGACCCATATCCAACAGGTCGGCGGCATCGCCGAGCTCACGTCGTCTGGAAGGTATCAACCGGTGCTGCAACCCGACGACGTCGAACGGCTCCATCGCGATGGTGAGGTCGGCGTGTGGATTACTTGCGAAGGCGGGGATTTTGTCGAGACGCATGCCGAGCGCATTGCAGAGAGCTACGCGATGGGAGTGCGCTCGATCACGCTCGTGCACTATTGCATCAATGCACTCGGCGATGTCCAAACCGAAGAGCCACATCACGGCGGACTCACCGCGATCGGCCGCGATGTTGTGAGCGAGATGAACACGCTTGGCATGATTGTCGATATGGCCCACGCGACGATGGCAACAACAGCAGACGCGGCGGAGCTGTCGGCCCATCCGATCATGCTGTCACACAGCCACCTCGCGCGGCCCGGCGCCGACCATCCAAGACTGCTATCGGTCGAACATGCTCGCCTGGTCGCAGCAACAGGTGGGATCGTGGGTGCCTGGCCCGCCGGAATTGTGCTCGCGACCCTCGATGATTACGCCGCTGAGATTTGTCGCCTCGTCGATACCATCGGCATCGCACACGTCGCCGTCGGCACCGACATGGATGCCAACTTTCGGCCGGTGCTCAGCGACTATGTGCAGTTTCTTGAACTCTCGGCGCTCCTGGGCGCGCGAGGAATGACTGCCGTCGACATCGACGCGGTGTTCGGCGCAAACTTTCTCCGAGTGTGGCGAACGGTTGCCGACCACTCATCATGATCACCCAACACCCAAGCGTGAGTATTTCGGCAAGAAATTAGTCGACTCGAAACGCTTCCGCGACATACGGAATGAGTTCACCGTCATCGCCGATTTCGCCAAGCAGGACCCCACGCTCGTTGTACACCGGGGTACCCATGTTGGTCACACCGCTCTGGCGCCGTTCGCGCTTCGCGGCCTGCTTCGCCTGGCGGTTCTTTTCTCGATTGATCTTGTCGAACGTCGTGCGCTGTTTCGATGCCATCGTGGCCTTTCCCTCGGTCGCGATCGAAATCACCCGAGAACACAAGACTAGGCGGCGTGAGCACCAAGATGGGACTCACCCCGCCGCTTTCAAGGCCTGCGGCCGTGCGATATCACCAGCAAGTGGAAGTTTCACAACGACAGTCGTTCCACCTCCGAGCTCAGATTCGATCGCCACGGTGCCCTTCGCACGCTGCACAATCCCAGCGACGGTCGATAGCCCCAGACCAGTGCCTTCCGACGGTGGCTTCGTTGTGTAGAACGGCTCGAATGCCAACTGCTGGTCCTCGGCCGACATCCCACGCCCCGAGTCGATCACTGAGATCTCGACAGAGTTCAACGCACCTTCACTGACCACACGAGTCGCGATCGCGACGCATCCTCCAGGACTTGTCACATCGAGCGCGTTCATCAACAGGTTGAGTAACACCTGCTCAAACTCGCCGCGCTCAATGACGACCATCGCACCAAGCGGTTCGGGGTTCTCAACGATCGTGCAGTGATCCGCGGCCGCCCGCAACAGCACGACGACCTCATGAATCGCCGCATTCACATCGATCTCGGCTGATGGAGTTTCGTCCTGGCGCCCGAACAACATCAAACGACGAGTGATATTCGCCGCACTTTCGGCAGCGGTACGAATGTGGTCAAGATCTTCGAGAACTGGGCCGTTGTCGGCCACCTGCGTGCGCACGACGGCCAGAAAGTTGAAAATCACACCGAGCAAGTTGTTGAAATCGTGGGCGACGCCCGCCGCGATGCGACCCAAACTTTCCATTCTCCTGGCATGCTGAAGTTCGAGTTCAAGCCGATGCTGCGACTCAAGGGCGCCAAGCCGCGCGACCTCGAGGTCGCGCTCGCGAACAAGTTCGGTCGCTTTCATCCGCTCATCGATATCCACGACATGCGCGACTGCATATCGCACGGTCCCGTCTTCGTCGCGCACGAGCGTCGCGGTCGCCTCAACCCACAAACTTGATCCGTCGGCACGTACATGACGTTTTGTGATCGCGTAGCGATCGTCAGCATTCTGAGCGAACGCGATCATCGCCGCGTGGGTGGCCGCGATGTCGTCAGGGTGCGTGACCTCGCCCACGGTCAAGGTGAGCAACTCGGCTTCTGTCCGCTGTAACTGCTCACAGAACATCGTGTTCACCGCAAGGTATCGACCAGCGTTGTCCCGCCCGATTCCGACGAGCGCCATCGCAACTGGGGCGTCGACGAACACACTCCGGAACTCGGTGGGACCAGCCAGAAACGGGTTCATGCTGGTTGTTGTGCATGCACGGCGCGAGGTCCTCAGACGCGGTCGAGCACCGCGTCACATGTGCTCACGCTCATCTGGCCAGGTGCCTCAACGTCGAGATGGGTGATCACACCGTCTTCGATGACTGCTGCATAGCGTCTCGAGCGCGATCCAAGGCCGATCGCCGAACCGTCCATCACGAGATCCATTGCCGCGGTGAACTCCCCAGATCCATCTGCAAGCATCATGATTGTGTCGCCGACTCCTTGCGCCTCAGCCCATGCCTGCATCACCCAGGCGTCGTTCACCGCGATACAAGCGATCGTGTCGACGCCCTTGGCAGTGAGTTCGTTCGCGCGCGACACGAAGCCAGGAAGGTGCACCTTCGAGCACCCCGGCGTAAATGCACCGGGCACCGCGAACAACACAACTTTGCCGGTGCCGAGCACTGCGCCGGTATTGACGTCGACAGGAGCGCCCTCGGGACCCATGGTCTTGATGTCGACCGCCGGGATCTTGTCGCCTACTTGAACTGCCATTATTGCGCGCTCCTTGAGCCCTAGGTGTCGCGCGACACTAGTGGTCGTCGTGACCAGGGTGGCAAGGAGAGATCTCGACGTGCTGAAATGCGCCTCATGACCGGCCCCAGCAATGTCAGCGGTAACACCAACGCACCAACAGGAACGCTCGGAAGCTTCGCCGAAGAGCAATTCAGCCACGACGGCGTCACGCACGACATCTATAGAAAAGGTTCCGGGCCAGCCGTTATCGTCATGACTGAGATGCCTGGGATATCGCCCATGGTCTTGGGCTTTGCAGATCGCGTCGCTGCACTTGGCTGCACCGCCGTGTTGCCACAAATGTTCGGAACACCCGGGCGCGACCCATTCGAAGGCAACAAACTGAACATGGCGAGCTACACCGTGGGTTCAATTGGCAAGGCGTGTATTAGCAAAGAGTTCTCGGTGTTCGCGCTCGGAAAGTCGTCGCCAATCGTCGACTGGCTACGGGCGCTCGCAGCGAACGAACACGACCGATGCGGTGGACCAGGAGTGGGAGCCGTCGGAATGTGCTTCACCGGCGGATTCGCGCTCGCGATGGCCGTCGATGCTCGCGTGCTCGCCCCCGTACTTTCGCAGCCGTCGTTGCCGTTCGGTGTCTCGAAGCGGCACAGGTACAACATCGATTGCAGCGCAGCCGACCTCGAGATTGTTGCGGGCAGGTGCGCGAATGAGGGCCTCCGCGTTCTCGGCTTACGGTTCAAAGGCGACACGTTCGTACCAGAGGAGCGGTTTCAATTTCTCAAGGATCGCCTCGGTACTGGCTTCGTGGCAGTCGAGTTGGAGCAACACGACGGCAACCCAAACAGTCAGCTCTCCAATCATCATTCGGTGCTCACCGGCGACCTGATCGATGAGGCCGGACAACCAACGCGAGCGGCACTCGACGCAGTCTTGGCGCTGTTCCAAGCCAAGCTCGTCAGTCCGAGCTGAGCTTGAATATTGGGATGGACACTGCACGGGTTCCTTGGCGCACCATCTGGGCAACGATCGCGTCCGTCCTGGCCTCGCTCGCCGCGGTCGCACTCGCAATTTCTCTGGCACGCGTGCTGCTCTGGATGGCAATCGCTGGTCTCGTGGCGACGATCCTCGGCCCAGCCGTCGATCTTGTCGAACTCCGGCTGCGAATTCGGCGTGGATTCGCGATCGCGACCGTGATTGCTGCGAGCGCTGCCATCACCGGCGGAATGATCTACGTCGTCGCGCGACCCCTTGTGAACCAGGGAACGAGCTATGCCCAACAAGTCCCCGATTTCCTCAAAGACGCTCGCGCTGGCAAGGGCACAGCTGGCAGTCTTGTGAAACGGTTCAATTTGGAGGAGCGCCTCTCCGAGAAGAACATTCACAAGTTCGGCAACGAACTCGCGAGTGGTTCGTGGAGCTTCGCCAGACAAGTGGGCAACGCGCTCGTCGCCATGATCACCATCATCACGTTGACACTGCTGATGTTGGCGAGGGGGCCACGAGCACTCACAGCTGCCACGACCTTGCTGGAGGAATCGAGGCGCAATCGCGTCCGCAACGTTGGCAGACAATGCGCGAAGGCCGTCAGTGGCTACATGATTGGCAATCTACTGATTTCGCTTGTGGCTGGCACTGCCAGTTTTGTATTCCTTACCATTGCTGGCGTGCCGTTCGCTGGAGTACTTGCAGTGTTCGTCGCGATCACCGACCTCATCCCGTTGATCGGCGCAACGCTCGGCGCAGTGGCAGTCGTACTCATCGCGTTCATCGATTCGCCAGCGAAAGGCATCGCGGCAATCATTTTTTGTCTGCTCTACCAAATCTTCGAAAACAACGTGCTGTCAGTCGCGGTCATGGCCCGCACCGTGCATCTCGATCCGCTCGTGGTGTTGGTGAGCATGCTCGTCGGAGTCGAACTACTTGGATTCGTAGGAGCGTTCGCGGCGATCCCAGTCGCTGGGATGGTGCAGGTCATCGTTCGCGACCTCTGGAGGCACCGCAAAGCCGCAAGCGAACTCGGCGGGGCTAACGCACCCGCGGTGTGATTCGGGTTCCACCCGAAAACGCGCGCTGTCCTTCCAACAACGCGGCCGGATCGCTGCCCGGTCGAATCAACACCTTGCCAAAATCGAGTGCGTTCTTACGATCCATGTCGCGGGCCATCCACAGTGCGCGTACGGTTCCCTGCACCGCCGTCGCTGGCTGCGAAGCGATGGCGTTCGCCACACGCGCCGCGGCATCATGAAGTTCGGACGCAGGAACCACTTCCGAGACCAAACCAATCCCGTATGCACGCTGTGCAGAAACGCGTTCGTGAGCGCCAAGCAGCGCGATCCGCATGATTTCGTGGAACGGCATTTTCTGCAACATGTGCATCGACTCGAAACATGCCGTCATTCCGTACGTCACGTGTGGATCGAAGAATGTCGCGTGATCGGCAGCGATGACAAATTCGACTTCGCCCAACATGTAGAACGCGCCTCCGCACGCCATGCCATTCACTGCGGCGATCACCGGCTTCCACAAATCGCAACGTTTTGGCCCAATCAGGTCGCCTGGATCGTCGAAGTGCCACGGCGTGTCGCTCTCGCCGCCGCCAACAGGAACTGCGGCGTGCCCCGCAGCGGCAGGATCGTCGACCCAATGCCCCATTGCCTCAGCGCGATCAATACCCGTGCAAAACGCCTTGTCGCCCGCGCCGGTGAGGACCAAGCACTTCACAGCGTTGTCGTGACGAGCGTTGCGCCACACCGCGTGGAGCTCCTCTTGCATCCGATAGTTGAAGGCGTTCAACACCTCCGGTCGATTCAACGTGACCCAGGCCACTCCATCGACAACTTCGTACAGCAGCGTTTCTAGGGAGTCCATCGCGATCGTCGTCATATTCTCGATCGTACGGTCCCGAGATCAACGCCGTTCGAATTCGATCCCTGCGACCTCTCGATCCCAGGTCGTCGCGGTCACTCCCTCATCGCGCAGTTGGTACTTCAGCACTCGGCCGACCGGATTGCGGGGCAAATCAGCTCGAAATTCGATGTACCGAGGGATCGCGAAATAGGGCACGCGTGCAGCTACCCACTTGCAAAGCGTTTCATGGTCGACAGCATCGACCGTCAGCAGCACGGCTGTCACCTTGACGTCGTCCTCACCCATCGCCGACGGCACAGCATGAACAGCACAATCTTTGATCGCTGCATGGCTGTACAGCACCTTTTCCATCTCGAAGCTCGAAATATTTTCGCCACGTCGCCGCAAGGTGTCTTTCTTGCGGTCCACGAAGTAGAGAAACTCGTCGGCGTCGATGCGACCCAAATCGCCTGTGTGGTACCACAGGTTGCGCCACGCCGCGACGGTATCGTCGGCGCGGTTCCAATAGCCTGCAAACATCAGATCGGGATAGCGCGGCCGCGCACAGAGTTCCCCCACTTCCCCAACTGGTGTAGGAAGATCGTCGTCGTCGAGCAATACCGTTTCGAATTCAATCTGGTTCAGCACCCCAGCCGCACCCGTTCTGTTCTCCATGCCAGGCGGGAGCGCGGCGAGCAAGCTCGCCTCCGTGAGACCAAAACCACCTGAAAACGTTGCACAACCAAAGCGTTCGCGCCATAGCCGATCCGTATCTGGCGGCATCGGTGCCGCTGCGCACACACGCAATTTGTGTCCAGCCATCTCCGGATGATCATCGGCATTCGCAATGAGAATGGCCAACGAGCCAAGCATCGACAACACAGTCGCGCCGGTACGTTGGACCTCAGGCCAAAATCCGCTCACGGAAAACTTCCGCGAGATTGCCGCCGACCCACCAGTCAGCAACGTACCAACCACGCAGACCGAAATCGCGTTCAGGTGGAACAACGGCAGCGGAGTCCACACGACGTCGTCGGGTTGGCGCTGCCACGCGCGCGCAATTTGACGGGCCATCGCCACGACGTAATTGTGGCTCAACATGCAGCCCTTCGACGGTCCCGTGGTGCCGGCGGTGTAGATCAAACACGCGACATCGCTTGGTACGACCGTTGCGTCGTCGACGAGCGCCGCGTTGCCGCTGAGCATGGTCGCCGGGTCAAGAACATGCCGCAAATCAGGCGTCGCGACCCCGGTGGCAACCGCCTCGACACGATCCCGCATATCGGGCTGGACGAGCACGACACTTGCGCCGGAATCGGCGATCTGATGCCGAAGGAACTCGCCCTTATACGCCGTATTGATTGGCACCGCAATAGCGCCCAGCCTCAGCGCGCCAAAGAATGCCACCACTTGCTCCGGCGAATTTTCCATCAGCGACGCGACTCGATCGCCGGCACGCACACCGAGGGCAGCCAGCCCACCAGCAGCTCGCCTCGATGCTTCGTCGATCCTTCGGGCACTCCACTTGTCGCCGTGAAAATCGAGGTAGAGGCCGTCGGGATCTACCGCGAGTCGATCATGGAGAGCCGCAGTAATCGTTGTGCGCAATGGGGATGTCACGTCTCGCAATGTAACGGGCATACGCGGGGCCGTTCCACACCGAGTAGTTGTGCTGGACCGACGCCACTGAGGCCTGCGAACTAGGAGCAGCCCGCGGCGTCGGTTGCCGCACGCATTTGCGCCGCGAACTCCAACGAGCCAGTCGCGTTGTAGTGAAAGCCGTCGCTCAGATACCACTCGGGGAAATGGCCGTTGAAATGGGCCCGAAGATCCCAGACCGAAAGGTTGGAGAATCGTTGCTCGGCCTTGACGAGCTGCGCGTTGACAAATTGCAGCCGAGCGTCGAGTCCCGGGAGCGTCGGTGCTTGTGCGTACGGCAAATTGAGCCATACAACGGTTGTCGTGCTCGGGAACCACTTCATGAACGTGTCGATTTTGGCCGCGTAGTTCCGGGTCGCAAGATCCAGGTTCCACAACGCGTCGTTCAATCCGAGGTGCACAACAAAGCAACGCACCGATTGGTTCGCCGCCGCATAACTCGCCAACGCCGCGCCGATCGGAACACCCCAATTCGGCGTGGGACATAGCGGATTCCCATAGAAACCGCAGCCGGGACGGCCATGGATGTCGAGTGTTGCGTTCACGTCGGAGTATTGCGAGGTGATGTTGGCTGCGCCGTTCGCCGTCTGCGAATCACCCCAGATTGAGATGAAGCCGCAGCCACTCAGCGAAGCGACGCAGACCAGCAACGCGATCCCGTGACGCAACCGGCCAAACGCGCCTGGCAGCGCATGCATCCCTCGACCCATCCGAGCAGTGTACAGAGACGTCCAAATCGGGTCAAACTCCCGATTCGCTCCGGCTAGGCAGTCAATTCTCGGGAATTCGGGGCCCAATCGATTCGGGGCGCATCCGACCACAAACGCTCAAGGTCGTAGTACTCGCGGGTTTCTTCCAAAAAGACGTGCACAATCATGTCGGCATAGTCGATCAACACCCAGGTGGAGGTGTCGCGCCCTTCCGAGGTTCGGGGTTTCGTTGCGTGATCATCCCGCAACACCATTTCGATGTTGTCAGCGATCGCATTGACCGCTCGCGTACTCGACGCGCTCACGATCACAAATGTTTCGACGATCGAAATGATGTCGCCGACGTCGAGCACGACGATGTCGTGACCAGACTTCTCGTCGGCCGCGCGGGCGGCCGCGATAGCTCTGAGATGCGCTTCATTCATGCAGTTTCAACGTTTCAGCTGGGTGGCGAGATCGTGTCCAATCACGATGGTGATATCTACCACCGACACTGGGGCTGCGCCCTTGGCGACAGTTCCCGCTCCGAGAATCCGCACGAATGTGCGGGCGATCGGAGCGTCACGATCCTGGTAGTAGACGACCTTGGTGACCAGCGCGTCGAATCGGACCGCATTCCCAGACAAGGTCACTGCGCCACCAGCAGGGACGATGACGTTGGCGACCCGTTGTACGAGACCAGGCGTACCGACGCCATTGAGCAATTCCACCCGCGGTCGACGACCGGCAACTTGGAGGCGCGCCGCGGCAAAACGGTCGCCGACAAATGCAGCCAATTCTGCGTCCCGAATCTCGAAGCGTTCACTCGATGCCGCGTCGACGCTCGCAACAGGGAGCGTTTCGAACTGGAGAGCGTCGCCGTACCCTGCCAGCGCGACAAGTGGCCC
>JBBRPC010000137.1:0-9604 GCA_038228615.1 Acidimicrobiia bacterium
AAGGCCAGTTCCTGCACGGTGTACGTGACGCCGTTCGCCATTTTGACGTGCTTGATCGTGCCGCTCAACGGGTCGCCAACCTCGAGGTTGTTTTGGCAACCTTGCACCTGGCCGATGTTGCCCCATACCGGCACAGGGTTCACGCCGTTCGGGTCGTCTGCCCATTCGCCGATTTCGTGGGTGAGGGTTCCCGTGTCCGAAACGCCAGGGAAGCTTCCACTCGTATCGAAGTCTGTCACGCTGTACGTTTGGAACGCGCCAGCGAACGATGGGCTGTTGAACGAGCTGTGATAGCCGAGCACACAGCAACTGTTGAGCGTTCCTTGGAACAACACCACGTTGTAGAACATGAAGATCGGCAAGTTGGTGGGGCCAACACCTTTTGCCTTCAACTGCGGCAACAACGTCTTTTGTACGTACGTGTCCCAGGTTGCGAAGTCGATCTTGCCGACGAAACCGCATGGTGCAGACTCCACCGGAAATCCGTTCGCCACCACAGACACGGCGGGAAGAATTTTCGTAGTGAGCGCCATGTGATAGTTGGCGTTGATTGCACCTGGCTTCGTGTACTTCCAGAACTCCGCCCGACGGAAGAAGTCGGTGTACTGCACGTTGCCAATAGAGGCGGTGCCGAGTTTGTAGCTGTGGTTCGCGAACACAGGCGACTTTGTCGTATACGCCGCGGCGCTGCCATTAGGAAGACAATTCGGGTCTGGCTTCGACGCGTCGAGGGTGACGCCTGCGCTCGGGAACGTCATTTTGATCGGAATGATTTCCGTGGGAATTGTGGTGGTGCCCGTAGTTTGTTTTACCAACGGACTTCTGCCGACCATTTTGAACTTGTACGTGTGGCCACCGCGAACTGTCGAAGAGCCCCATGTTGGAATGGTTGGGCCAGCCGCGGCGATGTTGGCGTGACTGCGTGGCGAGAACTCTCGCACCCTGTCAACCCCGATATTCGCAGTGCTCAGACCACGCGGAGCGTTCAACACATACGCGCCCGGATCTATCTGTACGTGCCGTCGTGGCGAAGATTGGGCTTGCGCTCCGCCCTGGGCACTTGTCGCCGCCACGAACCCAACTATCAGCACTCCGGCAGTCGTCGCTAACTTGCGATGTCTCATGATGCTCCCTTTTCCCCAGGGTCGCCCGCCGACCCTGCACCCACAGTCTCGCGCATCGGCGTCCGACGAACGTCCTTCGCGTGCAAATGACCGCTCAACGTGGTCCGAAACTAGGAAGCTTCAGTACCTGAGGGGCTAGCCCAACACCCGCTGACCGACCGAGAATGTCACCGGAATGCGCTTGATCCCGTTGATGAAGTTCGAGCGGAGACGATCGACGTCTCCAGCAATCTGGATATCGGGCATCCGCCTGGTCAGCTCATCGAAAATCGCAACGATTTCCATCCGGGCGAGATTGAACCCGAGGCAATGATGTGGTCCGTGACCACCGAAGCCCAAATGCTTGTTCGGTGACCTGGTGACATCGAATTTGAATGGCTCATCAAAGACGTCTTCGTCGCGGTTCACGGATGGATACCACATCGTGATTTTCTCGCCCTTTTTCAGCTGAAATCCCTTATATTCGACGTCCTTCGTGACGGTGCGCCGAAAATAGATCACCGGGCTCGCCCAGCGAACGATTTCCTCGGCGGCAGTATTCAAATGTTCGGGATGTTCACAGAGCAACTTCCATTGGTCCTCGTGTTCAAAGAACGCCAACATTCCATGGGAGATCGCGTTGCGGGTCGTTTCGTTGCCTGCCACGGTGAGCAACATGAAGAACAGGTCGAACTCCATTTCGTCGAGCTGTTCGCCATCGACCTCGGCATGCAGGATTTCACTCACAATGTCGTCGTAGTGCCCGTTGCGCTTGGCGACGGCTAGCTCATTCGCGTAGGTGAACATCTGCACCTGTGCGTTCACCGTGTCTTCCTCGGAGAACGCATATTCCGGGTCGGTCGAACCAACCATCGCGTTGGTCCAATCGAACAGCTTGCCGCGATCGTCGTGCGGGACACCAAGGATCTCTGCGATCGCTTGGAGTGGCAGTTCTGCCGCGATGTCGTTGACGAAATCGCATTGGCCCTGTTCGATCACCGCATCGATGATCTCGGTGGCCCTGCGCTTGACGGTCGCTTCAAAGAGGCGTAAGACCCGAGGTGTGAACGCGCTCATCACGATTTTGCGGTAGCGGGTGTGTTTCGGCGGGTCCATCGTGAGCATCATTGCCCCGACACCGGCTTCCGCAGGCATCTCCATGATCATCACACCGCCGGTGGGAGCGTCGGCGTCTTCGCGCTCAGAAGAGAACGTCTCCCAATCCCGCGACAACGCGACGATGTCGTCGTACTTCGTGAACACCCAGTAGCCAGGCGTCGCGGCATCCGGGCCTTCGTGGAAGTGGATCGGCTTGTTGTTGCGGAGGTACGTGAACCATTCGTGCGGGAACGCGTCCTGGAACCGGTCCATATCGTTGAGATCGATGTCTGCGAGCATGGCGCGATACTAGAACGTGTTCTCGCAGTGCACGGTCCAAAGCGCTCCCAAGCCGAAGGCCCCATGCATCGGTGAGCCACAAATCGGCGTGTTACGAGGGCAACAGCGCAATCACTACCGCCACCGTGCCGAGTGCAACGGTCCCGTACGCGGTGACCGCGATCATTCGACGGTCGGCGGCCGTGCGCCCTTCCATCGTTCCTCTGGCAATGAGTCGGGCCCATCCCAACCCGACCAGCCAACTGATACCGGCAACCAAAATACCGGTGAACACCACCGTCGTGCCGCTCACGTGATGGAGGTTGCTCAGGGTTTTCTTGGCGATTGCCGCGGCACAGGCGACGACTGCAAGCCCGGATCGTGACCAAGCCATGTCGGTGCGTTCGCCTGCAAGGCCCGGGACACCTTCGTCGTCGGGAATGATCCAAGAAGGGTTTGGTTCGTCGGGCATCGGTGCGCGGGGCTTACCGAGCGCCAACAATGGCAACGACTGCAGCGATTGTCGCGGCGATTGCAACACCGACCGCGAGGATCCTCGGGAGTTGCGACGGCGGCAGCGGTCGTCCTTCTCGCATCGCGATCTCGTTGGCTTGCCATCGCCAAAACGACGTCAGGGCAAGCGTCGCACCCAACGCGATCAACGGGACGCCAATTAAGCGGCGACCCCCACCGAATGAAAATTTCGGTAACACCGACGCTGCCGCAAGTCCGGTCGCGATCAACGCCATCGCGGTGCGGTTCCACGCCAAGAACGTTCGCTCGTTCGCGTATGAAAAGCGGACATCCGGTTCGGAACCGATTTCGCTCATAGGTCGACGATCGCGTGCCACGCCCACGACGGTACCGCAGACTCCGAATATTCGACGCGAGCGCATTGCCACCATCAAATGTGGGGCCGCACCTTGCTTGCGAACAATTCGAGGCTCTCCCAAGCCAGACGCGGTGGGAGACCTCCTGCCAACGGGTGGAAGTTCAAGGCGGAGATGTCGGAGTTCGTTCGGACCAAGCCAATGATGTCGTCTGGCGTACCAACCCAAAGATTCGCCGCGCGCCTCAGGCCAGCGATGTCGTCGGCGTGCACCACTGGCGTCGAGTGTTGGCCTGGCGTTTGGAACGATGCATATGTGCTGGTTTCGTAGAGCAAATATTCGCCGATCTCAGCCCAGGCCTTTTCAGGATCGGCAGCGACGTGCACGAACGTCGGCCCGTTCGGATGCATCACGTACCCACCCGTATACCCGACGCGAGCAGATTCCTCGGCGTAGGCCTTCGGGAGTTCCGGATCCGTATTCATTGGCATCATAGGAAGATGCAGGCGAGCGGCACGGCGCGCTGCAGCTGGCACGCCACCACCAACAAAGAGCATCGGGTGCGGTCGCGTCACAGGACGGGGAGTCACGATGACCTCTCGACCGTCGATTTCGACGACACCGTGTTCGAGCGCCGCTTTCACAATCGCGATATTCGTCTCAAGGATCTTCGTGCGATCGCGATGCGCGACGCCAGCCATCTCGAATTCTTCGACGCGATAGCCAGCGCCAAAGACGGTCATCAAGCGGCCAGGCGCCGCGCAGTCGAGCACCGCAATCTGTTCTGCGATGCGCACCGGGTCGTGGAGTGGCAACAGCGACGCAGATATGAAAAAAGGGATTCGTTTCGTGCGCCCTATGCCGAGCCCGGCAATGGTGAAGGGCGCTGGCATCCATCCATCGACGACGCCGTGGTGTTCGGACACAACGGCCATATCCCAGCCCTGCGCGTCGGCCCATTCCCACATCTCAATAGCCGCAGAATAGATCTCGGCAGTCGATGCAGGACCGAATGCGGGTGCCCGAAAATCTTGTCGCATCGTGAGCATGACCATCAGATCGCACCATTCGATTCGAGATACGGACCCACTCGCTCACCAAACGCCACGGCCTGATCACAGAATTCACTGATGTCGCGACAGCGCAACCGCATCTGCAAGTGATTCACGCCCATCAAACCCATTTCATTGCACTTGTCGATGACGCGTTGATCCGATCCGGCCACGGTGTATTCGCCGTCGAAGTCCCAATCGGTATCGCCGACGTACACATATTCATGAATAAATCCGATATCAAGTTTCGCATCGGGACGCACCACATCGCGGTGTCGTCGGATCGCGTCGATCGACTCGGGCATGACCGTGCGCAGCGTCCCTTGTGGAATCCATCCGTCGCCCCGTTCCGCGACGCGGCGCAATGCCGGCGCGCCGGAGCCGCCAATCCAAATTGGTGGTCGAGGTACCTGTACCGGCGCTGGCTGTTGCGAAAAGTCTGCGTTCCAGGCGGCAACGATTCCATCAATGGCATCGTTGGTACCAGCCCCTCGATCGGCGAATGAAACGCCGAGCGCTTCGAACTCGCTCTGCAAGTGGCCGACACCGACCCCGAGGATCGCGCGGCCGCCACTCAACGCATCCAGCGTCGCGAAGTGCTTCGCTGTCTGCAACGGATGACGGTACGCGGCGACGTACACATTCGTCATCAATCGCGTACGAGTGGTGACAGCCGCGACATACGCAAGCGTTGCGATCGGGTCGTACCACGTTGGCGACATGCCTCCGTCGATCGCTGCTGCTGGCGAGACTGTCACATGGTCGCAGACCGCGACATAGAAAAATCCCGCGTCGTCGCATGCCTTCGCCGCGCGCACAAGATCCGCCGTTCCGACGTCGTCGCTGCGTTCCCACTCCATCGACGTGCGGATCGACTTGGCTTGGACTGGCAGCTGGATGCCGTAGACAAGATGGCCGTTCGGAACTACATAGACTGACACTATATGCTCCACACCACGCTCTGAAGCTCCGTATACTCGTGCAGTCCGAAAATGCCGCCATCGCGGCCAATGCCAGAAAACTTGGTGCCGCCGAAGCAGGCTTCATGATGGCGCTGCACAGTATTAATCCCAATGTTTCCGGCCCGAAGTCGCTGTCCTGCACGCAGCGCCCGTCCGGAATCGCCTGAAAACACGTAGTCGTAGAGTCCGAAGTCGGAGTTGTTCGCGATCGCGATCCCTTCCTCATCATCGCCGTCAAATGGCACGACGACCACGACAGGACCGAAAATTTCCTCGCGTACGACTTTCATCTCTGCACGACACTCGGTGATCAACGTAGGTTCGAGGTACCAACCTTGATCCAACCCGTCAGGTCGACCGCCACCAACGGCGATCGTTGCACCCTCTGCGACCCCAGATGCGATATAGCTCTCCACTCGCGCCCGGTGCGCTGCTGTGATGAGCGGTCCGACGACGGTCCCCTTCTCCAGCGGATCGCCAACCTTGAGATACCCCGCGGCCTGCACTAGTCCTGCGCACAGTTCCTCATATTTCGATCGATGTACGATGACGCGTGTCGGGGCCGTGCAGATCTGTCCCGAGTGAAAGGCCCACACCGACATGATGGCACCAACGGCAGTTTTTACGTCGGCATCGTCGAGCACTAGCGCCGCACCCTTGCCACCGAGTTCGAGCAGCAGGCGTTTCATCGACCGCCCGCCCACCTCCGCAATTCGCAATCCAACGCCCGTCGAACCCGTGAATGAAATCATGTCGATATCGCGAGTCTCCACAAGCGCTTCACCGCTCGGCGGCGTAGATCCGGTGATGCAATTGATAACCCCTGGCGGAAAACCAACCTCGTCATTCAAGATTCGACAGAGCTCAATCACCGCGAGCGGGTCCTGCGACGCGGGACGGACAACGACCGTGTTGCCGGTGGCAAGTGCTGGTCCGATCTTGCCCGCGATATTGACGAGCGGAAAGTTATATGGCGAAATACATGCGACAGGTCCGACGGGGATCCGACGCACGACTGCGCCCATAATGCCGCCGGGCGCCAACGCCGTAGCTGGCATTTCCATCGGTGAGAGCGGGATGTCGAGGTCTTCCATCGCTCCACGTGCATACCGTTCGAAGCGGGCAACGACCTGAGGCACTTGCATTGTCTTGCCAACCGTCGCGGTACATCCAGTCTCGGAAATTACGAGGGGTACAAGCTCATCTGCATGTGCGCGCACTGCAACTGCCGCTTTCGAGAGCAATTCGGCGCGGTACTCGGGTGCTGTGCGAGACCATGCGTCAAATGCATCCTTGGCCGCTCGGGCTGCCGCATGCGACTGTTGCACTGATGCTTCAGGTGCGTGTCCGACAACGGCACCGTTTGCTGGGTTATGAATCTCATAGGAACCGTCGGCACCATCGACCGATTCGCCACCAATCAAATTCCGGAATTTGGCATCACTCATGGCCGGGAAGTGTAACGCGTTCTAGTTTCTGTCGCCGAGGCCGACGCCCGGCACGGCCCGACGGACGCCGACGTCAACGCGTCAGCGTCACGCCCCCAAATTGACCGGATGCGCTCACAGCAACGGCCGCACCTGCCGATGTGCCGTTCGCGAACACGACGGAACACGACAGCATGCGCGCCTGATTAAGGATGTAGACGAACTGCGGACCACAGCCAACCTGCGCACCGCGATCGTCGCCTCGTAACTGGTCTCGAATGTAGGGCTCGAGCTCACGACTGAGCACGAATTGATCCATAAGCGAGATGTGCACGCTGGCGTGCCCGTCGGTCTGGGTGACGAGATAGCGCGTCGTCTGCTGTTCGATCGAGACGGTGCATTCGAAATGATCGCCTTTGCGGGTGCTGCGATGCGCAGGGCATTTGCCAGCGCTCACCGACGCACGCGGAAATTGGCGTTTCGCAGCTTTGGCCACGCCGCGTTCGATCTTCGCCATATCGAGCTTTGGCGTCAGACCAGAGCAGCCTCCAAGCAACCCGACGGCGAGAAAGATGAGTGCGCAGCTTCCCGCCGAATGCCGTCGCACCTTGCCATCCTCTGTTATTCAGCGAAGTCGAGATGCAACATCTTAATGGCGTTACCGCGACAAATCTTGTTGACTTGCGCTTGGGTCAGGCCGCTCATGATTTCTTCGGCAACCTTCTTGGTGTGCGGCCACGTGCTGTCGCTGTGGGGATAGTCGGTTTCGAACGTGATGTTGTCCTCACCGACCGCCTCGATGTTTTTCAAACCGTGCGGATCATCAAAAAAGCAGCCGTAAATATTGGAGTAGTAATACTCCGACGGCGGACGCTTCACAATCTCGGAGACGCCACCCCAAGCCCGATTGTCTTCCCAAACTTTGTCTGCTCGCTCGAGAACGTACGGTATCCAACCGATCTGACCCTCGCTGTATGCGATCTTCAAATTCGGGAAGCGCTCGAACACTCCTGACATCAACCAATCTGTGAGTGACATCGCTGCGTTCATATAGGTCAACGTCGAACTCACCGCGGCTGGAGCATCGCCGGATGTACTCGGCATCTTCGAACTCGACCCAATGTGCATGTTGATGACCGTCCCGGTTTCCTCACACGCGGTGAGAAATGGATCCCAGAATCGGTCTTTGTCGTGTATCGAAGGTAAACCGAGAAACGGTGGGATCTCGCTGAATGTGACGGCTCGGCAACCTTTGGCCGCATTTCTACGGATCTCAGCAGCAGCGAGGTTCGCGTCCCAAAGCTGCACGATGATCAATGGGATCAGCCGTCCACCAGTTCCGGCACACCATTCGTCGAGCATCCAATCGTTGTAGGCCTTGACGCAAAGATCACCAAGTTCGCGATCTTTGCGTTCGTAAAATGCTTGGCCACAAAAGCGGGGAAAACTCGGGAAACACAGACTCGCCTCGACGTGGTTCACGTCCATGTCGGCAAGGCGGTCGGCTTGATTCCAACAACCCGGACGCATGTCGTCCATCGTGATCGGCGACACGGTCACCTCGTCACGGTCGTATCCGGCCGCGGCGCTGAGACGGGTCATCGGGTACCGGAGGTCTTCGCAGTACCACCAGTCGCACCAAAAGCCCTCGTCGTTTTCGCCTGCCGGCTCGAACGAAAAGTTGCCGCCTTGGTAATGCATGCCCTTGAGTTTCTTGCGCTTGATGCGCGGGCCGACCGCCTTGAACTTCTCAGGAAGGCGGTCTTGCCATACGTTGCCAGGCTCGATCACATGGTCGTCGACAGAAATGATCTTCGGGATCTCAATCACAGTGGCCTCCTGAGTTTGGCGCAGGCTGAGCACTGTATTCGCCGATCTGACACACCGTCAGATTCGCGCCTGCCTCACCCGGGAACATCGTTGTCCGCCGGGGGCATGCCGCCGTCGTTTCGGTCAGCACGGCCGCCCATCGGACGATCGTGGGGTGCATCTTGCGGCGAATCGTCGTCACGATTTCGCCGGGAGCTGAGGTAGCGACCAAACGCGATCGCAGGACGCTCGACAACCCGATGCGAGAGCAGTGCAATCGCAATCGTCGCAGGCAATGCAGTTGCAGTGACCTTCAACGCAACCGAATCGCCCCAACCAAAGAACCAGTGGTTGGCTGTCCAGCGCACGAGGGCGTAGTGCCAGAGGTAAATCCCGTAGCTGATGGTCCCAAGAAATATCGCAGTTCGACTACTCAACATTGCGCGCAAGCGACTCGGGCGCCCTGGGCTGAATACACCGACACACAACAACGGGCTGACGATCAGCAGTTGCAGTAGCAACGTCCACCACCACGAGACCGTTGCATGCAGATGAAGTTCTGCGAGTGAGACGAACGCCGTCAGCGCGACCACGCCACATACCGCCGGATGATCAGCTATCCGTTGCGTGAACGGCGAGTATCGCCCCCGAATTTCTGCGTCGATGGTGAGCACCGCTAGCAACATGCCAACAAGAAAGAACGGCAGCTGCGGGAACAAGACCGTCGTCCACCACGGCGGCGAGCCGAGATGGACCCACACAATGTCGCCGACCGCGAGCGCTGCAACTGCCACGAGCCCATAGACCTGCGATCGCATCGGGTCGCTGTCGCGGGCGATCCTGCGCACCGTCGTGGCGTATGCGCCGAGAAAGACATAGAAGGTGATCTCCACTACCAAGGTCCATGCCTGGATCATTCCCACGAATCCTGGGTGGTATTGCGCGCTGATCCAATAGCCGTGGATGAGCACCAGGTTGGCGAACCACGGCCAACCGCCGTGCATCGTCACGACTCCCCGCACCACGAACACCGTGCCCAACAAC
>JBBRPC010000138.1:0-9585 GCA_038228615.1 Acidimicrobiia bacterium
AATTGCGCGAAGTCGAGCGGACGGCCAGGCAGCACCGACGTGTGGTTCGGGCGCAGGCCATCGAGAATGATTCGCACATAGCGTTCCCGTAGTTCGGGTTGCAGGTCACCCGCAACGGCGGTTGCGTGAGCGACGCCGGAGAACAGCATCGAGACGTCGGCTGGTCCGATGTCGGATCTGATGACATTGGCGGTTTGCGCTCGGATCACGAGTTCGGTGACGGCCTGCATGAGTTCGTCGCGCACGGGAAGCGCCGCAAGCTCGAGTTCATTGGCCATCTGCTGGGTGAAGGCGCGATGGCGCTGGTGGAAGTCGGGGAGCGCGATGAAGAAACGCTCGAATGCGTCGGCGGGATCTGGTGCGTCGAGCGACTCTTGGGCCCGGTGCAACAACGACGCATACATCCGATTGCAGACTGCTTCGAGGAGTAGTTGTTTCGTGGGAAAGTGACGACAAACTGTGCCGACCCCAACGCCAGCGCGGAGCGCGATGTCGTCGAGCGAGGCCTTGATGCCCGTCTCTGCGAACGCCTCCTCTGCTGCGCTCAGCACTTTCTCGCGGTTGCGGACCGCATCGGCGCGCGGCGCACGTGGGGGAGCGTCGACATGCTCGTGCGGCGCCCGAGTCTTAAACGGAGTCATGACTCCGATTATAGTGGACGAATCGTACCCATGATGCAGTCGAGTGAGCGCCCAGGAGCACCATGGCCCCAACCCCAGTGAGCCCAACCCCAGTGAGCCCGAGCCCAGATAGCCCGAGCCCAGATAGCCCGGACCTGCACGGCCGGGAGCCGGAGATGTACGACCGCCGTTGGTGGGCCCTGCCTGCGTTGTGTCTGAGCTTGCTCATTGTGTTCGTCGGCAACTCAAGTTTGAACGTCGCGATCCCGACCTTGGCCCGCGACCTTCACGCGACGGAGGCGCAACTCCAATGGGTCGTCGCGATTTATTCACTCGTGTTCGCGGGCTTGCTCTTCACTACGGGCGCCCTTGGCGACCGTTTTGGTCGCAAGGGTGCGTTGCAGATTGGGTTAGTGCTGTTCGCCTTCGGCGCGGCGCTCGCCTCGCAGGCGACGAGCATGGGCGAAATAATCGCGTGCCGCGCGCTGATGGGTGCAGCAGCCGCGCTCATCATGCCTTCGACGCTTTCCATCATCATCAACATCTTTCCGATACATGAGCGCCCTAAGGCGATTGCCATCTGGGCAAGCGTCACGGGCGCTGCGGGGGCGCTTGGCCCGGTTGCGAGCGGGTTCCTGCTCGGGCACTTCTGGTTCGGTTCGATCTTCTTGATCAACGTTCCGCTCATCGCGATTGCGTTGGTGTTCGGAAAATTTGTCATTCCGAAGTCTCGCGACCCGCGCGAAGCGCGGCTCGACCCGTTCGGCGCGTTGCTGTCGATCATCGGTATCGCCGCGTTGGTCTACGGATTGATCGAAGCGCCGAATAAGGGCTGGACCAGCTTCGCGACGGTTGCGTCATTCGCGGTCGCGATTGTGGTCCTCGTTGGGTTCGTTGCCTGGGAGCTTCGCGTCGCTGAGCCAATGTTCGACATGCACTACTTTCGACTCCCGGCGTTCAGCACCGGTACCGGCGGAATGGTGCTGGTCTTTCTTTCGATGTACGGCGTGATGTTTCTGGTTTCGCAATACTTCCAACTTGTGTTGGGGTATAGCCCACTTTCGGCGGCGCTGCGGTTGTTGCCAATCGCACTCATCATGATGGTGGTTGCACCGTTGACGCCGCGTTTGAGCGCCCGCTTTGGCGCTCACGTCACCGTGGCATTCGGGATGCTGTGTATTGCAACCGGATTCATTCTCTTTCATGCTCTCAGCACTCACACCGGATATGCATATGTGGTCCTGTGTGTGATCCCGCTGACCACCGGAATCGCATTGTCGATGTCGCCCATGACTGCATCGATCATGTTGGCCGTTCCGCCGCGCCGTGCTGGTGCAGGCTCAGCGATGAACGACGCGACGCGAGAACTCGGCGCCGCGCTCGGCATCGCGATCCTCGGCAGCGTCGCAGCTTCTCGCTACGCGACGAAGGTCGCACCAATTCTTCGCGGTCTTCGAACCGCCGACGCGTCGGGTGCTCGCACGTCGATCTCGGGAGCCATTCGGGTCGCGTCGACGCTGCCATCGGGTGCTCGCAATGTTCTCACTGCCGCGGCCGACAACGCGTTCGTCTCGGGAGTGCATCTCGCGGTTGTGGTGGGAGCGATCTTGGCCTTGATCAGTTCGGCAATCGTGTTTCGCTATCTGCCTCGGTCGCTCACGCACGTCGGGGCAATGCGGGGACCAGCGGAGTCGCTCGAAGATATGGCCGAACTCGGCCTGGCTGGGGTACCGCCGATTTTCGGCGATACCCCAAGCGGCGACGGCCTTGCCAGCCCAAGCGACGGTGCACAGCAGCGCAGTGGCTCACTCTCCTGTTGAAGGGTCGATCAGCGTCGCGACGCGAGAGATTTTGTCGGCAGGGAACCCGCCGCATCGCGCATGTTCGAACAAGATGTCTTCATCAGGCGCGACGTACACGCAATAGATCTTGTCGTCAGTGACGTAGCTCTGCAGCCAACGGATTTCGGGTCCGAGGTCGCAGATGACCTTGTTGGATTTCTGGCTGATCCCGCGGAGTTCTTCCCCGGAAAGTTTGCCGGCGCCTGGCAGTTCTCGTTCGATCATGAATTTTGGCATGCTGGTTACTCCTCCTCTGGAGTACCATACTGAGAGTATCTCTCTCACATACGGTTGGTACGTCAGTATGCATACTCCAAGTATGAATGTCAAGGATAAACGCATTGCTCAGGGTGACGCGACCCGAGCGGCGTTGTTGCAACAGGCGCGGGAACTCTTCGGGACGCGCGGCTACGCCGAGACATCGACCGATGAGGTAGTAGCGCGCGCCGGGGTGACGAAAGGGGCCCTCTATCACCACTTCAGGGGCAAGGAAGATCTGTTTCGGGCGGTATTCGAACAGGTGCAACATGAGGTTTCGGACGAAGCCGTCGCAGAATTCAACCGTCCCGACTCATGGGAGGCGCTCATTTTGGGGTGCGGGCTGTGGATCGACGCGCATCTCGAACCGTCGGTGCGCAGGATTGTGTTGTACGACGCACGAGCGGTGCTGGGTTGGAGCGACGTTCGAGCAATTGAGAACCGCTTCGGAGCGGTCGCGCTCCGGGGGGCGTTGCGCAAGGCGATGCACGCTGGCGTGTTCGAGCGCCAGCCAGTGCGACCACTCTCGCTCCTGCTCAGCGGGGCCTTGAGCGAGGCATGTTTGTATATCGCTGACGCTGAAGACCCGATCGCTGCGCGAGACGAGATCGGCGCGTTGATCACGCGCATGCTGTCCGCGTTCCGGCTCGGCGCTGGCGCGGAGTAGACCCATTGGGGCATAGCAGCCGGGCGGCACGGCGCGCGGGAGCGGTCACCGTTGTTCGTCGGCGCCCCTGACGCGGTTCACGAACCGCACGATGTGTTGCCATTCTGGCCACCGCACGTCGCGTTCTGTGCCCGTTGGAGGCGGATCTTCGACTCGCGCGATGGTGGCGATCTCGCGCCGGATGCGCATGATCGCTCGTCGCGTCACCGGCAACGACTTTTGCGATTCGCCGCTAAACGCGTCGTCGAATCCTTCGGATCGGATCCACGCCAAGGCCGCGTTGGGTTGACTGCCGCGCCGGACGCCGAGCTCGTGCAACACTTCTGCTGCTACCACGGGCCGGTGGTCGCTTCCCGGTGAGTGAATGACATCGTTGAGTTCGGCGACTCCTGCGACATCGTCGTGTCCGTAGAAGTAGTCGGCGCCGGCTTCGGCCATACGAAGGCGCAGCATGTCATTCACGACGTGTCCCGTGATCACGATGATGGTCGTCTCATCGGGCGTGCGCCGACGTCGAATCGCTTCAACGACCCCAACGCCAGGGAAGCGGTCGAACCCGGCGCGATGATCCCAGGCATCGACGAGCGCGACGTCGACGCGGTCCCAAAGCTCGGTGGCATCCATGGCTTGCGCGTGGTCGAGGGTCGCGACGACGTCGACGTCGCAGAGCGCGGCCGCTCGCCCATTTCGTATCCACAGGTCGTCATCGACAATGACGACCCGGAGCACTTCATCAGCCAGGACCATTGTTTGATGATCGCCGTGTCGGGGCGCGCGATGCAAGTGGACGGGACGCGCGCCGTCGTGCAGACTGGCGGTTGTGAGTCACCGAGTGAAACCTCGCCGGGCGTATGACGCTGTGGTGCGCACCCGCGCCTCGCTGACGCTCATCGAGGGTTTGGGGAGTCGGATCCACCAGACGGTATCGCCGCGCGGTGCGGCGAATACGCCTCGCTGGCGGCTCCTCGCACTTGGTTCGGCCGTGTTGGATATCGCTAAGGCCCGCCGCCTCGCGGCGACAGATGACTTCGAACTCTGGCCGCGTTTGGTGCTCGATGTCGCTGATCTCGCTGTGTGGTCCTTCGCCGCGCATGACGACACTGACACATCGGAAGACTCGGTGATCCCGGGAGTTGCCCTGGCCGCTGAAGCCGGGGCCCGACTTGGCCCGGCCGCCTTTGTGATCCCGATCGTCAATGCCTCGGTCGCCGCTGCGATCCGTCACGCCCGCGGCCACCGGCTGAGACTGGAGCAGTTCTCCTGGCAGGCGATGGGAGTGACAGGCGGTTGGATGCTTTCGGTATTCGCGCGACGTCGGCGAACGGCGCTGCAACGTGAGCACGACGTCGACCTGCGTGCGCAGTTGCAGGGTGCCGAACTCGCGGGATTGCACGACGTGGTGATGACGAACGAAGGAGCCATCGACGTGCTGCAACGCGCGACCGCCCTGATCGATCTCGGGGGCGGTGCTCCGCGGCGCCGCGACTTCGCCGGTGCGTTTAAGGCCGACGTGGCGGCCGCCGTACGTTCGCATGCGACGTACTTGCGCGACGCATTGATGGTGTGGCAAACGCGCCACAACATGCAGCCGGAGCTGCGTCGAACTGTCAGCATCGATCTCGTCGCAGAGGCCGGGACGATATTGCTCGACGAATCGCAGGTCGCGTCGCTGCACGGCGCCCTCGACTCGCTCACACTGGCTGGGCGCGTGCATATCGAGCCAGCCGATTGGCTCACAGCGCTGCGCCCGTATGGCGACCGCGATCTGTTGGTCGGTGATGTTCGCGTCGCGTTGCCGAACGGCACCGGGGAACGTATGTGGACGTTCGATGCCATTCCAACAGCATTCCTGATGGGGATCGGTTGGACGCTGCAACCTATGGGCGATCACCGAGAAGGCGTTCCGTTTTCCGCGACGGCTGTACCATTGTCGATCGGGGTTGGCGCGACGATCTGGTCGGCCCGACGCGTCGACCGAGACGGGATCGCATCGCCGCGCGTTGCCTTGGCATTGTCGTTCACAAGCGCGCTTCTGTACACAGTTGCGTCGAATCGCACGATGCGCCACCCGCACACTGAGCGTTTGATTTCCCGGTACCCATGGACCCTGCCACTGCAAGGCTACGAACTCGTCCGTTCGATCACTGGTCCCCACCTTGAACAGTTGGATCGGCGGATTGCCGCGGCCGGTACCGCCGCGGTCATCGTCGCGGGTTGGACGCTGGCGCCGCGTCCACGTTCACTGCGAGCACTTGCAGCCGAGTTGCAATGGACGGCCGGGACCGTGATCGGTGCACGTCAGCTTCGAGATGCCATTCAACAGCACGCCACAGAGGTCGCGTCGCTCATGCGCCAAAACGACGAACGTGACATCGCGATTGCGTACCGACGCGGCCGCGCTCGAGCGAATACGACAATCGCGGCGGCGGTTGCCGACGCCCGTCGCATATTGAACGAGAGTAAGGCGCACCTCGATCCGGAACTCTTCGCCGAGGCCAGACGACGGTTGCAATCCGCCGAATTGATCATGAGTGGCCGCTGAAACGCGGGTCTTGTGAGTTTGCATGGCGTCGGGCCGAACGCGCGATCACGTCACTCGCATCGCGCGGCCTTGTCTTCGAAGATTGACGCAGCGTCGGCGCTGTCGGCGCATCACCAGCGCTTTCGAGGAGTAACAGCCATGACCAACAGTGAGCAACGCCCCTTATCCGTACCACGAACCCGACGTCGACGCACGCTGTGTATGACCGCGCTACTGGCCGCACTTGTGGGTTCCAGCGCCGGCCTGTCGGTCGGTCCCGCGCACGCAGGGACTGGCGGCACAGTCGAAGTGACCGTCGATGATGTGCATTCACTACCTGTCGACGGAGTCTGTTTGGACATCATCCTGCCCGGCAAGAAGAACTCGCCTGATGTCGTTGTCGCGAACGCCGGGCCGAGTGGCGCCGATGGCACACCTGGTCATATTTCGCAGGCGAACGTCGGTGCCGGAAGTTACATCGGGCGGTTTCGTGATTGCGGTTCCACCACGGGCTTTTCATCGTTCTATTACGGCGGTACGTACAACAAGGCAAAGGCTCAGCCCTTCGGAGTGACCGATGGCGGTTTCACCAACCTCGGAAATCAGCTCCTGTTGAACTTCGGAACCGCAGGAAGCATCAGCGGCAAGCTGCTCGACGCGAGCAATGCTGGTATCGGTGCGCCGTCGGTGTCGGTGCAGGCCTACACCTCGACGGGCACTGTCCTGCTGGGCCAGGGCTGTTCGAACGAGAACGGCGATTATTCGCTCGGCGAATTGCCAGACACGGTAGGTGGCATCAAACTTCGCTTCGGCAAGGGTGCGTCGTGCTCCAACGATGCCAACTTCGTTCATGCGTGGTATGGCGGCACGACATACGGAACGGCAACAAATATTGCAGTCACCCAGGCCGGCGACACGCTCGCCGCTGATGTCACGCTCGTGCTCGTGACAAAGCCGAAGGTTTCGGTCACGTCGATCAGCTTCGGCGGCGACTCGAACAACCCGGTGATCACCGTGAGCGGTTCGGGCTTTGGGTCAAGGGCGCCAAAACCTAAGCCCGCAACCCGTCCGTGCGGCGAACCTGATGTCGCAGGCAACGGCTACGACTACGGGAACAATGTGGTGTTTTGGGACACTACCGACGCTGCGGGTTGGCAGGTCGGATTCCCCGGTGACTGCATCGGCATCAACTTTGTTTCGTACTCTGCGACCCAGATCGTGTTCACGCTGGGCGATTGGTATCGGGTTCCTGCCAACGTGGGCCAGATGCTCTTGGTCGGCGACCGATTCACAGTGCGAATCAAGGGCGCGCCGCTCACGGGCATCGTCGCCTCCATCGGCTGAACCTGAGCGTCACCTCACGCGCCAGACGGCGATCCGGACCTTCCGGATCGCCGTCTTGCGATTCCGCGCCGAAATCGGCCGCACGTTCGCCGCGGCCGTCGGGCGCGGGCGGGCAAAGCGTCTTCAGGCATGGCATGCGTCTGTCGATGATCTTGACGCGGGCGATAGGTCGGACACGGAGTGCAAATGTGACTGCGCGAATGGATTCGAGAACGCCGCCTGTCGGGCGCATTGATGGCGCCGTAGTTCTCGGCTCGCTCGCGGGAAGCGCCGCATTGGTGTCGACCGATGGCACAGTATTTGCAGCGAACGCCGCGTGGGATCTGTTCAGCGTCTCGGGTTCGGCCTGGCCGCCGCATGCCCCGATTGGTACCAACTGGTTTTCGCGCTGTTTGGAAACCGGAAGTGACTATGCACGTCGGATTGTGACCGGAGCCTCCGATGTGCTGTTGACTGGATCGCCTTACACGATCGAGTATCCAGCATCTGTACGTTCGCACGAGTGCTGGTTCGCAGTTTCGCTGAGCGCTCTTTCGGACGGCAGTGGATTCCTCGTGTGCCATGTTGATGTCACCGACCGCCGCCGCAGCGACGAGATGCTGGCATACCGCGCCACGCATGATGCGTTGAGCGGACTTCCGAATCGCGCCTTGTTGCTCGATCGCGTCGGCCAAGCTCTCGCGCGCCGTGCGCGACTCGGCGAGCCGGTTGCACTGTTGTTCGTCGATCTTGATCGGTTCAAGCTCATCAACGACACGCTCGGCCACGACGTCGGCGACGTGGCTTTGGCGCAGGTGGCCCAACGGCTCCAGCGCTGCGTGCGAGATTGTGACACCGTCGGTCGGTTTGGTGGCGACGAATTCGTGGTGGTCTGTGAGGGTGGCGACGAACTCGTCGCACATGAAATCGGCGAACGGATCGCCGAAGCAATGCGAGAACCAATCGATCTGGGCGTGCACCAGCGGGTGCTCACGGCGAGCGTCGGGATCGCGCTGGCGACGGAACTGCATGGCCGTGCCGAAGACTTGTTGCGAGATGCAGACGCGGCGTTGTATGAAGCGAAAGACCGTGGCCGCGCGCGAAGTGAGGTGTTCAACGTCGCGACGGCGGCTCGACTCCAACAGCGTGTTGAGGTTGAACAAGATCTGCGGCGCGCGATCGATCTCGATGAGTTCACTCTGCACTATCAGCCGCAGATCGATATGGTCGAAGGTCGCGTCGTCGGTGCCGAAGCGCTGGTGCGATGGAACCACCCGCGACGTGGTCTCGTCGCGCCGAACGATTTCATACCGATTGCCGAGGAGTCCGGCCTGATTGGTTTGATCGACCGCTACGCCCTTTTCGAAGCATGCCGCCAGCTCCAAGAGTGGCGCTCGACGTTGCGGTGTCCGCCACACACGCTCAGCATCAATCTTTCGGGCCACGACTTCGCTGATCCTGGGATCGTCGACACGATCGCGGCGGCGCTCGCGCGTTTCGAACTTGAACCGCGGATGCTCAGCATCGAACTCACCGAAAGTGTGTTGATGACGGGTTCGGAATCGACGCTTGAAGCCCTTCGCGCGATCCGTGATCTGGGTTGCTTCATCGCCGCCGACGACTTCGGCACGGGGTACTCCTCGTTGGCTTCATTGAAGCAACTTCCGGTCGAAATTCTCAAGATCGATCAATCATTCGTGGACGGACTCGGGGTCGAGCCAGGCGACACCGCGATCGTCGCCTCCATCATGAGTCTCGCCCATGCCATGGGACTGCACGTGGTGGCCGAAGGCGTTGAAACATCAGTCCAGGCAAGGGAGCTACAAGCGCTGGGCTGCACGGTCGCTCAAGGATTCCTCTATGCGCGGCCGATGGCCGCGGCGGAATTCGGCCTGTTCGTATCGAGCGCCAAGACGCTTCGCGGTCATGCTGCAGGTACGCGGCGAAGCCGCATGCGTTCCGACGCGGGATCTGATCTCGGCGCCATACGACCGAACCTGGGTCGTCGCCTCCTGATCGACGAATTCATGCAACAGATGGCCATTCCGATGGAGGACCAATGACGAACGCATTCGTTGGTATCGCCGGTTTGGTCGTCGGGCTGGCATATACAGGGCTCGGAGTTCTCACCGTGTGGGAACTGTGGCATCTCCGATCGCTACGCGGTTATTCACATTTCGGCGGAGCGTTTGCGGCGATGGCATTTACGTGTGGTCCTCATCATCTGGTCCACGGCGCGCGTGCGCTGTTGCAAAGCTCGACGACAGGCGGAACGTCGGGAATCGTCGCGATGGCCGCACATCAAATGATGGGTTCAAGCGCAGTTGTCACGACAACTCTTCTTGTAAGTATTCC
>JBBRPC010000139.1:0-9544 GCA_038228615.1 Acidimicrobiia bacterium
AGCGGAATCTGCCGTGCGTACGGTCGCCGATGCCCGCCGCATGGCCGACGCCGGTTTCGATGCGGTCCTGGTAGGCGAGGCCTTTGCCCGCAGCGAGGATCCACAAAGGCTTTGTCGGGCCATGGCAAGCTGTCAGGTGCGGAGGTAAGCGCTATGTGGGTCAAAATTTGTGGCATCACGAACGAGGACGATGCGCTGCTCGCCACCGCACTGGGTGCCGATGCGTTGGGCTTCGTATTCGCGCCGAGCCGGCGTCAGGTCGATATCGATACGGTGCGCGACATTGTGAAGCGGCTCCCGAACGAAATCATTACTGTCGGAGTCTTTCGCAACGAACGGCCCGAACGCGTCTCGGAAGTTGTGAATCGAATCGGATTGCACGGCGCACAGCTGCACGGTCACGAGCCCTTACGAGAGGTGCGCTGGATCCGCCAGCGCGTCCAATTTGTCATTCAGGCATTTACTGCGGGCGACCCGACGCTGCAAGCAGCGGCGAATGGTCCTGCCGACATTATTCTCGTCGATTCGCCCGATCCTGGTTCGGGCAAGGTCTTCGATTGGCGCCTCGCTGAAGGTGTTCCCGGGGGTGTTCGGCTACTGATTGCTGGTGGCTTGACGCACGACAATGTCGAGGATGCGATCGCGAAGGTGCGTCCATGGGGCGTCGACGTGTCGACCGGCGTCGAGGCTGCTCCCGGCAGAAAGGATCCGCGCAAGCTTCGGTTGTTTGTGGAGGCTGCCAAGCACGCTGGCGAGAGTATTGAACTCGTTGAACCGCCGATATCGCGAGCCGACACGAGTGGTGTCGTCACGGAATTCTCGCACGAAGATCACGCCGATGATGATCGCGACGACGAACGTCCCTTCAACTGGGAGCTCGACAGCTAATACTCCGTACGTCGCGCCCAGGCATATCGGGCCGTTTCCATGGTCAATTCTTCACACAACTTCGCGAAGGCATCACGATCGCTTGGCGCGAGTCGCACACCGGCCCTCGATAGTTCAGATGTCGCGATCACAGCGACCATCCGAACCCGAAAGGACCCACAATGATCACACGCAAGACGATGCAACGGAGTGTCACAACCGCCATTGCCGGAACTATTTTGGTCGGCGGCACCATGTTCGGTGCCGGCGCTGCTGTCGCTCAGCCAGCCACGGCCGCGACGTGTCCGGTAGGAAGCTGGGACGCGGCCACGATTGGCAAACCTGCAGCGGTCGCCGCTGGTATGAACGGCATCGGTGTGTATCGAGTCGCCGATGACAACATCTTCAGCCTCCGAATGAGCACGTCGCACAAAGCGGCGCTTTACGTCGGATCGATCACTTCGAGTGACGGCACATTGGCGTTTCGAAAGGTTCGCACCGAAGTCGGTGACATCGTACGACGCGTGTCGCCACACAAGATCGTGTTCGCGATGACCAATCGAGGTGGGATCGATGGAATCAACGTGGCGGTTGGATGCGGATCGAACGTGAAGTTCGCGTTTGCCGTCAACGGGCACGCGCTCGGGACGAACAACATCGTTGTCGGCGCGACAGGTTCCCACCCGGCGGCGAACCCCTTCACTGAACTCAAGAACTAACGACGGCAATTCGTTCCTGAGAAGCGGTGAGCGCCCCGGCTTTCGGCCGGGGCGCTTCGGTTCTTCGCCGGTAGTGTTCACCAACACTTCGCAACTAAAGGAACATTCGATGAAGGCACCCGCACGAGGTGACGCTGTGCAACTCGATCCTCCTGGTCCTGAACCAACGAGTGCTGGAAGATTTGGCGATTATGGCGGCCGGTTCGTTCCAGAGTCGCTGATTCCCGCGCTCGAAGAACTGGAGACAGCATTTCGGACGTCGTGGCACGACACTGAGTTCCGTGCTGAGTACGCGAAATTGTTGGGGGAGTATGCCGGGCGCCCAACGCCCGTCACGGAATGTCATCGTCTCTCGGAACGTCTCGGGTTGAGGGTGCTCCTGAAGCGTGAAGATCTCACCCACACGGGTTCGCACAAGATCAACAACGTTCTCGGCCAAGCTTTGCTCACGCGTCGTATGGGCAAGCAGCGCGTCATCGCTGAAACCGGAGCTGGCCAGCATGGCGTCGCAACCGCGACAGCCGCGGCGTTGTTCGGATTGGACTGCACCGTGTACATGGGAGCCGTTGATGTTGAACGCCAAGCGCTCAACGTCTGGCGCATGAAGTTGCTCGGCGCCGAGGTTGTGCCCGTCACGAGCGGGAGCGCCACGCTCAAAGATGCCGTGAACGACGCCATGCGTGAATGGGTCGCGTCGGTGGAGTCGACGCATTATTGCCTGGGGTCGGTCATGGGCCCACATCCCTTTCCTTGGATGGTCCGCGAATTCCAACGAGTTGTCGGAGACGAATCGCGCCGCCAGTGTCGGGCGATACTCGATGGTGCGGATCCGCAGTACGTCGTGGCGTGTGTGGGCGGCGGGTCCAACGCTATGGGCACGTTCGCTGGATTTGTTGACTCGTGTCCGGACACGAAGCTGATTGGCGTCGAAGCTGGCGGGCTCGGTCTAGAAACCGGCCATCATGGCGCGGCGGTCAATCGTGGCGTACCTGGCGTTGTTCATGGCATGCGCAGTCTCTTCCTTCAGGACGAATACGGCCAAGTACTTGAGGCGACATCGATTAGTGCTGGGCTCGACTATCCCGGCGTCGGACCTGAACATGCTGCGTTAGCCGCACTCGGCCGCGCTCGCTACGAGACGGCAACCGACGAGGAGGCGGTCGGTGGTTTCCAGCTCCTCGCTGCAACCGAAGGCATCGTGCCCGCGCTCGAGCCGTCGCACGCGATTGGTTGGCTCGCGCGCGAAGCCGGTCGTTCGATTCCAACCGGGTCGACGGTGCTGGTGACGTTGTCGGGGCGCGGCGACAAGGATGCTGCGCAGCTCATGGAGCGCTTGGGGGAAATGTGATGCTGAGTCTTGAAGCGCATCTCCGAGCCCGACGGGCCGAAGGGCGCAAGCTCCTGGTTCCGTATGTCACCGGTGGGCTGGGAAAGGATTGGATCGACGTCGTTCGCGCGTGTGCTGCGAACGGTGCCGACGCCGTCGAAATCGGTATTCCGTTCTCTGATCCGATCATGGATGGCAAGACGATTCAAGAGGCGTCGCAGCGCGCGCTCGATCTGGGGGCGACCCCCGATTCGGTCATCGCGCAGGCAGCTGCGATCGACGTGCAGATACCTCTCGCTGTGATGACGTATTACAACCTCGTGTACCGGATGGGGCACGACCGGTTCGCGGCGATGCTCGCCGGGAGCAACATTTCTGGCGCGATCATTCCTGATCTGCCACTCGACGAACTTGTGCGCGGCGGTTTCGATGTGTCGGCACGGACGCACGGAGTGGAATGTGTGCTCCTTGCCTCGCCCACAACGACCGATGCTCGCCTGCATGACATTTGCGAGGCTGCGAGGGGCTTCGTGTACGGCGTCTCGCTGATGGGGATCACAGGCGAACGTGCGACGCTCGCAGATTCGGCCAAGGTCATGGGGGAACGGTTGAAAGCCACGACGGATCGCCCCGCCTTGCTCGGTGTCGGGATCTCGAATGCCGACCAGGCGCGAGAAGCTGCGGGCTACGCCGATGGGGTCATCGTCGGTTCGGCGCTAGTGCGCAAATTGCTCCAATCGGGCGGCCCAGAGGAGGCTGGAGCCTTTGTGGCGCAGCTCCGGGCCGCACTCGACGCCTGATTCACCTTCAGACCCTGCTCCCAGGTGTCGACAGGGTTTGCAACGACAGGGCTGATTCTGTCGGGCAAAAAGCGAAGCCTGGGAGGCCGACGTGGAAAAAGGCAGCATGATTGGCCTTGTAGTGACCCTGATTGGGGTCTTCGTCGGCGCGATCATGCACGGAATCAACCCCGCGTTTCTTTTCATGGAGTTCGGGTCGATCATCATTGTGATCTTCGGGTGCTTTGGCGCAACGATCGCCTCGTTTCCCTTTGAAGCCACTCAAAACATTGGCAAGGTCATCGGTAAATGCGTCAAAGGTGGCGCCGAACACTCGGCCGCAGCAACGATCGATCAGATCGTCGAAATGACGAACAAAGCGCGTGCCGAAGGTTTGCTCGCACTCGAAGAGGCGAGCAAGAACATCGAAGAACCATTCCTCAAAAAGGGCATCCAACTCGCAGTCGACGGTACCGACGCCGACGCGCTGAAAAAGACTCTGAACTCGGAAATCCACGCAATGAAGGAACGTCACAAGGTTGGGGCCGCCTGGTGCGAGAAGGCCGGGATTTACGCGCCGACGTTCGGGATCATTGGGGCCGTGTTTGGCCTGATTGCAACGATGAGCAAACTGTCGGAGCCCGATCTTGTGGGCGAGGGCATTGCCGGAGCATTCGTCGCGACATTCTGGGGCGTCTTCTTGGCGAACGGGATCTTTCTGCCGTGGTCAAACAAACTCAAAAAGATTTCTGCCGACGAGGTTGCCCACATGAACCTCATCGTCGAAGGAATCATGGGCATCCAATCCGGCACGAGTCCTCGCGTGGTTGAAGCGATTCTCTCGAGCCACATCCCGCCGTCGCAACGAGTCGAAAAGGCTGCGTAGCGATGTCGAGTGGAGGGGACGATCTACCCCACGAAGAACACGAAGAACACGCCAATCACGAGTCGTGGGTTATTCCGTACGCCGACTTGTTGACGCTGCTGATGGCGATGTTCATCGCGTTGTTCGCGATCTCGTCGGTCAACGTTGACAAGGCAAAACGGATGTCCGCCGGTTTCAATCAGTCGATCAGTGGGAATCCCTTGACGGGATTGATTTCAGGTAGCCCGTCGGCGAGTCCGGTGGCAGGAAGCGGTTCGGCATCCAACAGCGGCCAAACCGACTCTGGCCCGACCACGAACCCAAGCGGCACCCAGATTCTCAAACAACTGCTCGAAAACAAAGCGAGCGTCGATGAAGCGAAGAACCTGGAACAAAAGTCGCTGAAAAATGTTGAGAAGCAAATCAAAGCGGCGGCGGCAAAAGTTGGTCTTGGCGACAAGCTGAGCTTCGATCTGCAAGGTCGCGGCCTCGTGATCCGGATCGTGAGCGACAAGGTCCTCTTTGCACCCGCCAGTGCCGCGATTCAACTTGAGGGTCAGCAAGTCTTGCGGCTCGTGGGGGAGGTGCTGCGACCGTTGCCGAACACATTGTTGATCGAGGGTCATACCGACGATCGAGTGATCTCGACTTCCGTCTACCCATCGAACTGGGAACTCTCGACGGCGCGCGCCGGGAGCGTGGTCCGCTTTCTCGTTGACGCGCTGCACATGAATCCAGAGCAAATGCAACCGACCGGCAGGGCAGCGCTCGACCCAATTGGCGACAACACGACTGCAGAAGGACGGGCGAAGAATCGGCGCGTCGACATCATCGTTGAGTCGCAGGTGATCGATCAGCTCTTGCGGCAACAGCACTTGACGAACGCGACCGACTCGAGCGGGACGGCATCGATCGACCCGAATTTGCAGACGGTCGTCGGCAACCTCGCCAATATCGCCAACGGCTGACAAACTGCTCGGACAGTGTGAGCGCTGAGGACCCGTGTAGATTTCGGCGATGGCCGACAAAATCACGATGGGTGCAGATGGCACCCTGCACGTATCCGACAATCCGATCATTCCGTTCGTCGAAGGCGACGGCACTGGCGTCGACATTTGGCCGGCAGCACAACTGGTCCTCGATGCCGCGGCGGCTCGGCACGGCAAAACCATTGAATGGAAAGAAGTGCTCGCTGGCCAAAAGGCCTTCGACTCGACCGGTTCCTGGCTCCCCGACGAAACAGTCGATGTGTTTCGCGAATACCTGATTGGAATTAAGGGCCCGCTTACCACGCCGATCGGTGGCGGTATCCGCAGCCTGAACGTCGCGTTGCGTCAACTCCTCGACCTCTATGTCTGCCTTCGACCAGTGCGCTGGTTCCAAGGCGTCCCATCGCCGGTAAAACGACCCGAGCTTGTCGACATGGTGATCTTTCGGGAGAATACAGAAGATATCTATGCTGGCCTTGAAGTTGAAGAGGGCACGCCGGAAGCTCAGAAGCTGATCGAGACACTCAAGCGCGACTTTGGTTGGGATATCCGAACCGATAGCGGGATTGGAATCAAGCCGATTTCGATCACTGGCAGCAAGCGCTTGGTGCGCGCCGCAATTCGGTATGCGGTGGAACATCAGCGCAAGAGCGTCACGATTGTGCACAAAGGCAATATTCAAAAGTTCACCGAAGGCGCGTTCGCGAAGTGGGGATACGAGGTGACGCGCGACGAGTTCAGCGACGTTGCAGTTGGGTGGGACGATTGCGGTGGCGACGCCGGCGGGAAGGTGCTGGTCAAAGACAGCATCGCCGACATCACGCTCCAACAAGTGTTGACGCGGCCTGGTGATTTCGATGTGATTGCGACCACCAACTTGAACGGCGATTATCTCTCCGACGCGCTCGCGGCGCAGGTCGGAGGAATTGGCATCGCGCCCGGCGGCAACATCAACTATGTGACCGGCCACGCGATCTTCGAAGCTACGCATGGCACCGCACCGAAGTACGCGGGACAGGACAAGGTGAATCCGGGTTCAGTTATCTTGTCTGGCGTCATGATGTTCGAACATCTCGGCTGGACGGCGGCAGCTCAAGACATTGTGCGTGCCATAGAAGCTGCGGTTGCCGACAAGGTTGTCACGTACGACTTCGCGCGGATGATGGAAGGCGCCCACGAGGTGAGCTGCTCAGGTTTTGCGAAGGCAATTGTCGACCGACTCTGAGTTCAACATGACCACTGACAATCCTCCGGTCGATGCTGCGCCGCGCACTCGGTGGATGTTGTTCGTCGCGCTTGGCTTGGTCGCTTTGCCCTTTGTGCTGGTCATGCTGCGCATCGCCGGGCGGGAGCATCCGGCGACCAACGGCGACGACGCGCTCATCGAACTGCGTGTTAGCGACGTGTTCACTCATCGCACGCCCCTGCTTGGCAGCTATCAGCGCTACGGATGGAATCAGCCCGGTCCGCTCTACTTCTATTTACTTGCCATTCCATACCGGTTGTTCGGTCAATCGTTCACCACCATCCAAATCACAGTCGCCCTGGCGAATTTGACGGCGGTGTGTGTCGTGATCTTGGTGATCCGTCGCCGCTTTGGAGATATCGCGGCACTGTGGGCCGGTGCTGTTTTGGCGGTCGCTGTGCATGGGATGACATTGCGCTACGTCATCGACCCTTGGGAACCGAGCATCGCCGGACTGTTACTCGTCGCATTGGTAGTTCTCGGTTACGACGCCGCCCGCGGAAACACTCGGTCGTGGTATGGCGTCGTGCTGCTCGGTTCGTTGTTGGCGCAGGCGTATGCATCGGTAGCTCTGGTGGCAGTCGGCGTGGCAGCGGCTGCGATCGCAGGAGGTGTCGTACGCCGAGCGCGAGCGACACAACAGGGGCGTGCTCGCGAACGAGTCGTGCGACCATTGGCGCTGGCAGCTGGCCTCACGATCATCGCGTGGATCCCTCCGCTTCTCGAACAACTGCGCCATGATCCAGGCAACGTCACCTTGATGCTTCGATTCTTTCGCTCGAGCCACGACACCCTCGGTGCGAAAAACGCCTTGCGTGCACTGCGTCTCGAGACTGGTCTCAGCGCACACTGGATCACGAACCACATTCCGAAGCTTCCTCTGACGACGACGATCGACGTGCAGCGGGCTCCGATCGTTCCGTGGGCGATCGTCGCATTCGCCGCTGCCGCGATCATCGCGTGGCGGCGGCGCGACACCGATACTGCACAATTGATTGTGATGTCGCTGATCGCAATCGGTTTGGCCGTCATTTCGTTGCGCTCTGTCGTGTTGCCATTGTTCGTGTGGATCATTGCGCCGGACCGAGCAGTTGGGGTGTTGCTCTGGATACCGATCGGTGTGGCATTCGCTCGATGGCGACCGAATCTGTCGAGGCTGACTGCCGTCGGAAGTCTTCTCCTGATCACCATCGCGTCGGTGTTGTCCACCGCGGACGCAGTGCGCGTGACCACTGGAGCAGAAGCGGGACCCGCAGCGTTCGACGCCGCGGCGGGTGCGATCGCACCAAGGCTTTCGAGTCTCCACTCCTCGATCTTGATTCGTTCCGACGTCTCAGGCCAGCTGTTGAGCGGCCCCGGTTTCGGACTCGACGAAACTGCGGTCGCTCTTGCAACACGCGGAGTTGATGTGGTGGTCGACCGGGCGGCGCAGAATCGATACGGCCGGGATCGAGCGACGCCGGAGCGTGCAAAATATGAGTTACGAGTGATGCTTGCGGCTTCAGCGATGCCCCGCGGTTACACACAGTTGGCAATTGTGGATCCGATGGGACGCGATCGTTCCCAACGCGACGCGTTGAGCGCATCGCTCACTCGATTGTGTGTTCAGACCAATCGCTCACCGGCACCGCAACACGACGACAAACGCACCCTCGACTGGCTCTCGAGCTGCACGCGCGCTGATAGACGCGCGAAAGCGATCACAACGCAACTTGGTGAGCGATATGGCGACTTCCCCAGGATGAGTCTGCGCCTCGGCCCTGTGCAGAGCTAGGGGCTCGGCGCCACGAGCGTCGCGACGAGTTGGCGCAGCGGCACGCGGAAGTCGTCGAGTAGCGGCATCGCGGCAGCTGTCATGGCCCGATTCTCGAGCACCGAATTTGCCGGGCGTGGCGCCGGGCGTGGCGGCTGGAGATCCTTTGAAGCGATCGGCTCCACGCGGGCGGTATCCGCTCCGAGTTCACGCACAATCTCCAAGACAAACTCGTACCAACTCACCGCGCCTTGGTTCGTGACATGAAACAATCCACCTGTCGACGACGTCGCAAAGCGATCGATGGCGATTGCCAGATCGGCAGTGAATGTGGGGCAGCCGCGCTGATCGTTCACAAAGCGCAACGGTCCTTCACCTGAGGCAAGATGCAGCACGGTTTTGACCATGTTCGGACCGTGTTCGCCGCAGACCCATGACGTGCGCAGAATTGTCGAATCATCCCCCAATATTTCCTGCACGGCCAGTTCGCCTGCAAGCTTCGAAGCGCCATAGACCGAGAGAGGATTCGTGGGATCAAGTTCGTGATACGGCGCAGACTTCGTACCGTCGAATACGTAGTCGGTGCTGATGTGGATGAGTCGCGCGTCGACGCGGTCGCATGCTGCTGCAAGGTTGCGAGGCACGGTCGCGTTGCCCGCGAACGCTTTGTCGTGGTCGGTTTCACAGGCATCGACTGCCGTGAATCCCGCGCAGTTGACGATGACATTCGGTCGGAGCGCGCTGACGCACTCGTCGACGCTCGAAGCATCGGTGAGATCGAGATCGGCGCGCGTCAGGGAGACGACATCGTGAGATTGACGTTCGCAATAGTCGACGACGTCACGGCCCAGCATCCCAGCGGCCCCTGTCACGATCCATTTCACGGGCGCGCCTTCAAGGGTTCCCACCACCATCGATTGTCGCGGTACCACTGTACGGTTGCGGCGAGCGCTTCATCGAGTGACCGCTGCCGTTGCCAACCCAATGAAGTGACCTTGG
>JBBRPC010000140.1:0-9532 GCA_038228615.1 Acidimicrobiia bacterium
CGCGTCGTCGCTCAAGGATGTGCTCGCTCTGTAGCGCTGGCGCACTCGTTTGGCGCACTCGTTTGGCGCCCGGTTTGAGGGGGATCGCGAATCCCGCGATCGGTAACGTGGCTGCATGCGAATTTTGGTAAGCGGATCAGGTCGTGCCATCGGACGTGCTGCGGCGATCGAACTGGCGGCCCGCGGACATCACGTCATTGCATCGGCGCGCGATACGTCGCTCCTCACCGATCTCGACGTAGCGCAACGGGTCGCACTCGACGTGACGGATGCTGCGTCGATCAGCGCGGCGCTTGATGCCGCAGGCGAACTCGACGCGATCGTGAACAACGCGGCGCTCTCGGGCGCAGGTCCACTCGAATCATTTCCGCTTGATCGTTTACGTCTGATGTTGGAAACCAACACGATTGGTGCGCTCGCGCTGATTCAACAGGTCGCGCCAGCGTGGCGAACGCGGGGGAGTGGCGTGATCGTGAACGTCAGTTCCGTGCAGGGTCAGGTTGCTTCGCCACTCGAAGGACCGTATGCCGCAACGAAATTCGCACTCGAGGCAATCAGCGAGACGCTGCATTACGAGTTGGCACATTTTGGAATTCGCACGGTGATCGTGCAACCGGGATATATCGCTCCTGGAATGAAGGCATCGCCCAAAGAACCAGGACCCGTGGAATATCGAGATCTTTGGGAACAGTGGGATGGTCTCGACGCCAAGATGGTCGGCCCTGGCGGCCGTCCCGGGCCCGAATCCGTCGCCGTCGCGATCGCCGATGCAATCGAAGACCCGGCGACGCCGTTGCGGATTCGTGTGGGCGCCGACGCCGAGATGATCCTCGGAGCGCGCAAACATTTTGACGACGCCGGATTCGAATCCGCCATGCGACAAACAATCGGCCTGACTTGGTAGCTCAGTCTGGCGCCACGACCGGGTAGTCACATGACACGTAGTGGGCTCGACGGCGGTCTGATCAGGAGTGCAATTCGTTGGGGCGCTCGTCGTGTACCTGCGGTAGAGTTGACCTCTCACCGCACGGCTGGCCAATGATGTCCTGCCTGCGGGTCCGACTTCGCACCACGCACAGCCGAACCCGTACGAGCTCGCAAGGACATTGCCGCCATGGCGTTTCATGAACTCCGTATCCCCGCGTATCTGCGCGATCTTCCCGAGGCCTACGGCCTCTACGACCCGCGTTTCGAACACGATGCTTGTGGTGTCGGTTTCATCGTCGATATGCGCGGGCGTAAGAGTCGGGCACTTGTCGAACAAGCGTTCCAAAGTTTGTGCAACCTCGACCATCGTGGTGCCGCAGGTGCTGAGATCGATACTGGCGACGGCGCCGGTGTTCTGATTCAGGTCCCCGATTCGTTCTTTCGTGCCGTGGTCGATTTCGAACTCCCGGTTTTGGGTTCCTACGCGACTGGAATGGCGTTCGTCCCGGTCGACGAGGCAGCGCAACAAGAGGTCGTTCGCGGTATCGAGAAGATCTTCGTCGATGAAGGTTTTGAAATACTCGGATGGCGCGATGTGCCGGTCGACGCGACGGTGCCAGGCAAGACTGCTGCCGCAGCGATGCCGAGCTTCCGACAGATATTTGTCTCGAAGTTCGGTCTGAGCGGCATTGAACTTGAGCGCCATGTGTGGTGCGCTCGCAAGCGAATCGAACATGAATCTGGGGTGTACTTCCCAAGTTTGTCGTGTCGCACCATGGTGTACAAAGGAATGCTCACAAGCCCGCAGGTACGCGACTTTTTCTTCGACCTCCAGGATCAACGCCTCGAATCTGCAATCGTTCTCCTGCACTCCCGATTCTCTACGAATACCTTTCCGAGTTGGCCGCTCGCTCATCCGTACCGCATGGTCGCCCACAACGGTGAAATCAATACGGTGCAAGGCAATCAGAACTGGATGCGGGCCCGCGAAGGCAACATGGAGAGCGATGTTCTTCCTGGCGATCTGGAGCGAATATTTCCAATTTGCACACCGGGGGCCAGCGACACCGCCCGTTTCGATGAAGCGCTCGAACTCCTTCATCTCGGGGGGCGCCCCATCCATCATGCCGTGTTGATGATGATTCCTGAGGCCTGGGAGAACAACGAGACAATCGACCCAGGTCGTAAGGCGTTCTACAGGTATCACTCGGCGCTCATGGAGCCGTGGGATGGCCCGGCGTCAATCGCGTTCACCGACGGGACGGTCATCGGGGCTGTCCTCGATCGGAATGGCTTACGTCCTAGTCGTTACTGGGTCACCGACGACGACATGGTGATCATGGCGAGCGAAGTCGGTGTCCTCGATATTGCACCAGAGAAGATCGTAAAAAAGGGCCGATTGGAACCGGGCAAGGTCTTTCTCGTCGACACCACGCAAGGTCGCATGATCCCCGACGACGAGATCAAAGATGAGTTGGCCGCGCAGGCGCCGTATCAGCAGTGGCTCGACGACGGTCTTGTGCACCTCGACGACCTTCCGAGCCAGTACGCGCTGGTTCCGGTGCACGGAACAGCAGTGCACGAGCAGCGTCTCTTCGGATATACCCAAGAGGATCTTCGCTTAATCGTCGCGCCAATGGCGATGCACGCCGTGGAGTCGCTTGGGTCGATGGGAACCGATACTCCGCTCGCGACACTGTCGAACAAACCTCGCAAGCTCTACGAATATTTCAAGCAGTTGTTTGCCCAAGTGACAAACCCGCCACTCGACGCGAACTTCGAAGCGCTCGTCACGTCGCTCGCTTCGACGATTGGTCCCGAACAGAATGTGCTGCACCCCACAGCAGATTCCTGTCATCAGATCGTGGTGCCGTATCCGATTGTCGATAACGACGAACTTGCGAAGTTGCGCTACATCGATAGCGATGCTCCCGAGTTCGGATTTCGGACGGTCACGATTCGTTGCCTCTACGAAGTACGGGAAGGCGGAGACGGGTTGCGCGATGCCATCGATCGCATCCGCAACGAGGTCAGCGCGGCGATTCGCGATGGCGCGAATGTCGTCATTCTGTCAGACCGGTATGGCACCGCGGATCTCGCCCCAATACCAGCCCTGTTGTTTACGGCGGCGGTGCATCATCACTTGTTGCGGGAGAAGACGCGTACCAAGGTCGGCTTAGTCGTCGAAACGGGCGAAGCGGTCGAACCCCATCACTTCTGCCTGCTCGTTGGATACGGCGCTGGCGCGATCAACCCCTATCTCGCGTTCGACACCATTCGCGACTTGATCCGCGAGGGTGCGATCGCCGACACGAACGAGAGAAAAGCTGTCAAGAACTACATCAAAGCGACGGGCAAGGGCATTTTGAAGGTGATGTCAAAAATGGGCATCTCCACGGTCGCGAGCTATACCGGTGCGCAAATCTTCGAAGCGGTTGGGTTGCAACAATCGATTGTCGATGAGTACTTCACCGGCACGGCCTCGCGTATTCAAGGAATTGATCTCGACGTCATCGCTCAGGAGGTCGCTGCGCGTCACGCGTTCGCGTTCCCTGATCGTCCTGAAGAACTTGCGCACCGCGAACTGATTGTTGGCGGCGACTACCAATGGCGACGTGAAGGTGAGTATCACCTTTTCAATCCTGAGACGGTGTTCAAGTTGCAACACAGCACTCGTACCGGACGTTACGAGGTGTTCAAGCAGTACTCGCGGCTTGTCGACGATCAAAGCACGCGTTTGGCTACGTTGCGCGGGCTCTTTGAGTTGTCGAGCGACCGATCCGCGATTCCGATCGATGATGTTGAGCCGGTGAGCGAAATTGTCAAGCGCTTCTCAACTGGCGCGATGAGCTACGGCTCAATCAGCCAAGAGGCGCACGAAACCTTGGCAATCGCGATGAATCGGATCGGCGCACGGAGCAACACTGGCGAGGGAGGCGAGGACAGCGAGCGTTGGACTCCGGATGCCAACGGAGACTCGCGTCGCAGCGCGATCAAACAAGTCGCGAGCGGACGCTTCGGCGTGACGAGCGAGTATCTCGTGAACGCCGACGACCTACAGATCAAGATGGCGCAGGGCGCAAAGCCAGGCGAAGGCGGCGAACTTTCGGGCTACAAGGTGTATCCATGGATCGCGAACACTCGCCATACCACGCCGGGCGTTGGCTTAATTTCGCCTCCCCCGCATCACGACATTTACTCGATCGAGGACCTCAAACAGCTCATTCACGATCTCAAGAACTCGAACCCTGAGGCGCGCGTGCATGTGAAACTTGTGGCCGAGGTTGGCGTAGGGACGGTGGCCGCTGGTGTGAGCAAAGCCCATGCAGATGTGGTGTTGATTTCGGGTCACGACGGCGGTACTGGCGCGGCGCGACTCACGTCGATCAAACACGCTGGCGCGCCATGGGAACTGGGATTGGCCGAAACGCAGCAGACGTTGCTGTTGAACGGCTTGCGCGATCGCATTGTTGTGCAGTGCGATGGCCAGCTCAAGACTGGTCGCGATGTCATCGTCGCGGCGTTACTCGGCGCCGAGGAGTTTGGGTTCGCGACCGCGCCACTCGTGGTAAGTGGGTGCGTCATGATGCGCGTGTGTCACCTCGACACCTGTCCGGTGGGCGTGGCGACTCAGAACCCTGAGCTGCGCAAGAAGTTCAGCGGAAGGCCCGAGTTCGTCGTTAATTTCCTGGAGTTCATCGCCGAAGAAGTGCGCGAATACCTGGCACAGTTGGGCTTTCGAACGATGGCAGAAGCGATTGGTCACGTCGAGTGTCTCAACATGCTTCACGCCGTGGATCACTGGAAGGCGAAGGGTCTCGATCTTTCGGCGATCCTCGCCGTACCGCAGAATCCATATCACTCGACGCTGATCAATTCTCGCCCGCAGGACCACGGTTTAGATCGAGCGCTCGATACTCAGCTCATCGTTCAAGCAGAACGTGCTCTGCAACGAGGCGAGCGCGTCACGATCGATGCGGCGATTCGAAATGTCAACCGAACTGTTGGCACGATGCTCGGTTCGGAGCTCACACGCCGTCACGGTGGCAAGGGGCTGCCCGACGACACGATCACAGTCAACCTGCACGGAAGCGCCGGCCAGAGTCTTGGCGCGTTCATGCCAAAGGGCATCACGCTGCGGCTCGTTGGCGACGCCAACGACTATGTGGGCAAAGGTTTGAGCGGTGGTCGCATCGTGATGTATCCGCCAACGAATTCGCCGTTTGTTGCGGAGGAGCAGGTGATCGCAGGCAACGTCGCGCTCTACGGAGCGACAGCAGGGGAGCTGTTCGTGCGCGGCAAGGTGGGTGAGCGGTTCTGTGTCCGCAACTCAGGCGCGACGGCAGTTGCCGAAGGTGTTGGCGATCACGGTTGCGCATATATGACTGGCGGTCGCGCGGTGATTCTCGGCCCGACGGGTCGCAACTTCGCAGCTGGAATGAGTGGAGGCGTGGCGTTCGTGTACGACCCGGATCGAATGCTGTGGTCACGAATGAATCGCGACATGGTCGATCTCGATCCGCTCGACGACGACGATGTCGAATGGCTCAAGACGACGATCGAGAAACACCTTGACGAGACTGGCTCTGCGGTCGCGCAGCGACTCCTCGGCTCGTGGCGCGATGAGGTCGTCAACTTCCAAAAGGTCTTCCCGAAAGATTACAAACGAGTGTTGGCAGCAATGAGCGACGCGCAACAACGTGGTATCGATGTCGATGAGGCCGTCATGGCCGCAGCGAGGGTATGAAAAAATGGGTGAAACAACAGGATTCATGAAGTACGACCGCGAGACGCCGACCCGCCGACCAGTTCCGGTCAGGCTGCTCGACTGGCACGAGGTCTACGAAGATTTCCCCGAACACAAGGTCCGTACTCAGGGTGCACGGTGCATGGATTGCGGGATTCCATTTTGCCATACCGGGTGCCCGTTAGGGAATCTGATTCCTGAGTGGAACGATCTCGTCTACCGCGGCCGTTGGCAAGCTGCGGCGGAACGACTGCACGCTACGAACAATTTTCCGGAATTCACAGGGCGGTTGTGTCCTGCACCCTGTGAGGGCGCCTGCGTGCTCGGTATTCATGAGACGCCCGTCGCGATCAAACAAATCGAAGTTGAAATCATCGACCGCGCGTTCGAAGAAGGTTGGGTGACGCCGGTCATTGCTTCAAAAAAGACAGGAAAGCGCGTCGCAGTTGTTGGGAGCGGCCCGGCCGGTCTCGCAGCCGCGCAACAACTCACGCGGGCGGGTCATGACGTCACGGTGTTCGAACGTGCCGACCGAATCGGCGGTTTGTTGCGCTATGGCATCCCAGAATTCAAGATGGAGAAACGTCACGTCGACCGCCGAATCACCCAGATGAGCGAAGAGGGTACGCAGTTTCGGGTGAACGCGAATGTTGGCGGCGACGGTGCGGATGGAGTGTCGGTCGACGAACTGCTGAAATTCGATGCAGTTGTGCTCGCAGGCGGTGCGACGGCGTGGCGCGACCTTCCGATTCCTGGTCGTGAATTGCGCGGGGTGTACCAGGCGATGGAATTCTTGCCGGGCGCGAATCGAGTGCAACTCGGTGATTACGACATGGCGCCGGTCGATGTCGACGGCAAGCGAGTGGTGATCATTGGCGGTGGCGATACCGGTGCGGATTGTTTAGGGACCTCGCATCGCCAGGGTGCAGCGAGTGTCCATCAATTCGAAATTATGGCCCGACCGCCCGATGAGCGCAACGAATCGATGCCGTGGCCGACCTATCCGATGACATACAAAGTGACCAGTGCGCACGAAGAAGGTGGTGAGCGCGACTACGCCGTCAATACCGAATGTTTCCTCGGCGACGACGATGGGAATCTTGTGGGGCTGCGCGCCCACGGCGTCGAACAGGTGCTGACCGACGGGCGGATGACGTTTGAGAAGATCGCAGGCTCTGAGTTCGATTTGCCATGCGAAGCGGTGTTTCTTGCGATGGGCTTCGTCGGTCCCGAGCGCGGCGGGTTACTCGAACGACTGGGAATTGCATTCGACGAACGTGGCAACGTGCAGCGCGATGCCACATTCGCGACGACGGTTCCGAAGGTGTTCGCCGCTGGCGATATGGGCCGAGGTCAGAGTTTGATTGTTTGGGCAATCGCCGAAGGTCGCAGCGCCGCACACCATGTAGATCGTTTTCTTGAAGGCTCGACGCAGCTGCCCGTTGCGATCACGCCACAGACCGTGCAACTTCGTTAGCGAACTGCCCCAGCGCGCAGACTTGCTGCATGGAAGAGGAGTTCCTCGCAGAACTCCGAGAGCGCCGCGAAGGCGAGCGCGCGAAAGTTTGGCTCGGCTTCAGCGAACGTTGGTGGCAGCGGCAGGATAGGTGTAATGCTGACTTGTGTCGGTGGCGCGAGCGCGCTTTCCAGGGCGATCTCGACTGCGACTACTGCCATGCCGTCGGGGCTCCACAAGCGTCCTGATGTCCGCACACGCTGATCGCCCCGACGCGTTTGAGCACTCAGCGTGAGTCCCTCGAAGCGACCGTCGAGCTCGAAGCTGCCGTAGGCACCCAGTGTCCAACGTTGTGCCGAGCCGGTGATCTCTCGGCGTACGCCCAACACGGCTGCAGCGGTCTGAATTGCGTTCAGTGGAATCGCTCGACCCACACGCAGATGTGATTCCATAACCTCTCCATCCGTCCCGAGTTGTGTTGTCGGCGGGGAGTCAGCCCGGGCTGAGTCCTTTTTTGTCGAAGGAGGTCGTGTCGGACACAAAACAGTCGATCAAATTGGCGCAGACTCCATATACCTGGGGGAAACGACCTTTTCTTGGGGATTTCAGGAGGCACTCGTGGGATGTCGTCGTAGCCAAGCGGCCAATCGAACGCGGCCTCAATTCGTGAGGGCGAGCGGCGATCGGGGTCTCAGTCCGTGGCGATGCACCGCGCTGACTGGTCTCATCATCGGATTCGTGATGGCGAGTGGCGCGACACCAGTGTTGGCTGTCGGCGATCTGCATGAACAATCGACCAGTGTCTTTACTGTCGATACCGCCGGAGTCGTGCACGTCGCAGTCGATCTCACGGTCACGAACACGAAATCGAACACTGCGACGATCTTGTACTACTACAACCGCGTCGGGTTACCGCTTGCGGCGAATGCAGTGGCTGTCGCCGCCAGCCGAAACGGACGTCCTCTGGCATTCGATATGGCCCCGCGCAATCGTTTCTTCGCCGACGGCCACGTGCATCTTGTGCCGACGCTCGGTTCCCATCAAACCCAGACAATCCACGTGGCCTACGACATCCCACCGTCGGGGCCGCGGGTTCCCGGCGTCTACCGGGTGAATCCTTCTTTCATGAGCTTCTTGGCGTTCACATACGCCGATCCTGGGCTTGCAAACGTGTCGGTACGAGTGCCGGATACGTTTCAAGTCGACATCGCGTGGCAAGAACTGTCGAGCACCGATAGCGACGGGGTCACGACATACACCGCGGCGAATATCGCTGATCCCGGTGCGTGGGCGGCTGCCATTACCGCGACGAACGAAGATGCGCTCCACCAGGATCATGTTGCTGTTGGTACTCACAAGATCGATATTCGGTCCTGGCCGGACGATCCGATGTGGGCATCGTTCGTGCATCAACAGCTTGGCCGCGGCGTTCCTGCGCTGGAGCGGTTGGTCGGTAGCGCTTTGCCGAGCGCGAGGACCCTCGAAATCACCGAAACTGCAACCCCGTATATCTATGGATACGCGGGGTGGTATCGCAACAGCAACAACACCATCGATGTCGGAGACGCGCTCGACCCGATCGTGCTGTTGCACGAAACATCACACGAGTGGTTTAACAATGAAACGTTCGTTGATCGGTGGATGAACGAAGGTTTTGCTCAAGATTTTTCGACGCGTGCCGGCGCCCGTCTCGGTCGCGAACTCGAGCAGCCGAAGGCGCCAACTCTCGACAGCGCTGGTCGTGTCGCGTTGAACGATTGGTCGGATCCGAACTTCAGCGGCGGGAACGATCCCGATCAGCAGGAGCAGTACGGATACAACGCTGCATTCTTCGTTGCGCGAACGATTACGAATGAAATCGGCGAGAAGAAGGCCGCAGCTGTTGTTCAAGCCGCGCTGATGCATCATGAGGCGTATGGGGCGCACCAAACTCCTGATCGCCGGACCGGATCGTACGGATGGCGGACGATGCTCGATTTGTTCGAGCGTGTTGGCGGATCGCGCCAGGCGGTACCGCTGTTCAAGAAATATGTGCTGACCGGTTCGGATGCTACCGAGTTGGCCGTGCGTTCGCGGACGCTTCCTCGTTTTCATGCACTGGAAACACGGCTTGGGAAGTGGGCGCCTCCGCTGATCGTTCGCCAGGAAATGGCTGCGTGGAATTTCGCGAGCGCGACGACTGCGATGCACGCGTCGAACATTGTGCTTGGCATCCGTGATGCGATTGACCGCAAGGCCGCACTCCTCAAGGTTTCCCTTCCTGCGGCGTTCCAACGCTCATTCGAAACGGCCGATCAAGATACGCTCGAACGATTGATCCCGTCGCTGCACGCCTACGACGCAAGTCTCGACACTGTCGCAAGGGCGCAGAGCGCAATCCGCGCTGAACGTTCAATATGGCA
>JBBRPC010000141.1:0-9481 GCA_038228615.1 Acidimicrobiia bacterium
ATGCGCGCGCGAACGAGTCGTCGATATCCCACGCGCGATCGCTGAGGGCCACGACAACTACGCCCTGCTGCTCTAGACGTCGCCGAGTGTCGATATCGACGACGCCACAAATCACGACCTTTCTGGCGACACCGTGAGCATCTGCGGCATCGAGCGCGCCGCCAACAACCTTGCCGTCGAGGCTGGAATCGTCCAACTTGCCCTCACCGGTGATCAAGACATCGCATCCTTCGGCGATGACATCGTCAAGACCGACCGCATTTGCCACAACATCGAAGCCGGGCTCCAAGTGCGCGCCAATCGCCGCGAGCCCACCCGCGAGCCCACCGGCAGCACCAGATCCTTCCATCTCCAACACATCAACACCGGTGCGTTCTTGATACGTCTGCGCGAGCGTCGTGAGGCGACGCGTCAGCAACGAAACTTGCGCCGCACTTGCACCCTTTTGCGGCGCGAAGACCGCTGCCGCATCGATAAATGTCGTTTTCACGTCACACGCAACCGTCACTTCGGCGCCGCGCAGCTGCCAGCCGAGCGCGTCGAGTGCTGGCAAGCCACCATCCGTCGTCGCGCTTCCTCCAACACCAACAATGACGTGAGTGCACCCGCTGCGCAGCGCTGCGGCGATGAGCTCACCGGTCCCGCGGCTCGTGGCATGCAAGGCATCGCGTTCGCCCACAACGAGTGCATGGCCACTCGCCCTTGCCATTTCGACGACGGCCACACCTCGTGCCAGATGAGCCCACTGTGCAGTCACCAAATTGCCTGACGGACCCGTGACTGTTTCAGCGCGCAGCGAACCACCCAAACATTCGACCAGCGCGTCGAGGGTGCCTTCGCCGCCGTCGGCGAGCGGGAGTTCGACAGCCGATGCAATCCCTGCGCGCGCCAGCCCGCGAGCTATGGCTGCAGCTGCGTCAGCCGCGCTGATTGACCCGCGAAATTTGTCGGGACAAATCACTGCTCGGACCACGTTGGCGATGTTAGGGACCCGACGTAGTGTGGACGGGTGAGCGCATTTTCAAACCACGTCACCGGCATCTTGGATCGTGCTGAACCGTCGCTGTTGGCGCTCTCGCATCGCATCCACGCGCATCCCGAATTGAAGTACGAAGAGATTCAATCGAGCGCCTGGACGGCCGGCCTCCTCAGCGACGCTGGGATCGACATCGATGTTGGTGTCGCCGATCTCCCAACAGCATTTGTCGCACGGGCAGGCAGCGGGCCACTCCATCTTTCGATTTGTGCGGAATACGACGCGCTTCCCGCAGTCGGCCACGCTTGTGGACACAACATCATCGCCGCAGCCGCCGTTGGAGCAGGGCTCATCCTTGCGCCCATCGCCGACGACCTCGGTATCACGGTTTCGATCATGGGCACTCCGGCAGAAGAAGGTGGCGGTGGGAAGGTCTACATGCTCGACCGCGGCGCGTTCGATGGCATTCACGCATCCTTGATGGTGCATCCCGCAGCGGTCGATGCGCTCCGTCCGAGGGTCAGCGCCGTGACGCACTTCGAGGTGCGTTGTGAAGGCCGCGAGTCGCATGCCGCCGCGGCGCCACAGCTTGGAATCAATGCTGCCGACGCACTCACGATTGCCCAGGTCGCAATTGGCTTGCTGCGCCAACACCTCGTATCAACCGATCAGATCCACGGCATCATCTTGAAGGGCGGCGACGCCGCAAACATCATTCCGGCGCACACAACAGCCGACTGGATGGTGCGAGCAAAGACCGTCGCCGAACTCGACGTGCTTCGACCGCGCGTCGAACGGTGTTTCGAAGCCGGCGCGCTCGCGACCGGCGCGACCGTCAGCTTCCAGGACGAATGCCCCACGTACACGCACATGGAACACGACGATGAACTCGTCGCGCTCTATCGCAGCCACGTCGAACCGCTCGGACGCGAATACAACGGCGATATCACGTTCTCGACCGACATGGGCAATGTGTCGCTGGCAATGCCATCGATCCACCCCACAATCGCAATCGAGACGGCGGGGGCTGTGAACCATCAGCCGGAATTCGCCGCAGCGTGCATCAACGCCTCGGCCGACCGAGCAGTTCGCGAAGGCGCGCTCGCCATGGCACTGACCGCAATCAGTGCAGCACAGGGTCCCGTGCGCGAGCGGCTACTCGCGCGCGGCGGCTATTTACGCCCCGGCCCTCCGTAGATCGACACCGTAGATTCGTCGGAAAACACGATCTCAGTCGGTCCGAGTAAAAATGCTGCCCGCGTGCACGGCAGCTTCGTCATCGACGTTGTGAACTGGCCGCCTGTCTGCAACTGCAGACGCAAGGCGGAATCGGTCAGGGTGCACACCGCGAACCTGCCATCCCAAGCGATCAACGCTGTGGGAATCAACACGCTGCTGAACTCGGTCACCTCAGTCGGCCGCATTTCTCTGTCGCCCCGCGCGAGTCGTTCAGGCGTTCCCGTCGGCGCGTTGTCGGCAACCCAGATCGAACCGTCGGCGCGTACAACGAATGCGAACGGATTGTGCCAGCCATACGACACGACATGCGGACGCTGATTCGCCCGACCGTTCGGGTCGAGTTCGAGCAGTCGCCCCGTGCTGAATCCCGAAGGCGGCGCGCCAAGTTCGCGGTTGAGAAATCGACCAGCAAGCTCGCCGATGCCGATCACCAACGATCCGCTTGGCGTGAATGCGATATGGCCGCCGTTCGCCTGATCCTCTGTCTTCGGTCCACGCCACACCACTTGTTCAATCGAACCGCTCACACGCGACACGGTCAACCGTTTGTCACCCGACGCCTCGGTGTACGCAACAAAGATTCGATCGTGTCGATCAACAGCGAGCCCAAGCAATCCCCGCTGGCCATCAGTCGACACTGCAACATGCGCGACGGGTGCCGACTCGAGATGTTGACTACGGTCGATGCGGCGCACCGAGCCCGTCAGTCGTTCCGCATACAAGATGCGTTGCGAACTATCAACCGCGAACGCAACCGGCTCCTTCGCGTCGCGCACAACCACACGTGCAGGATCTGACTTCCCGCCGCTACAGCCCGCAGCGACGCCAAGCGCGAGCCAGACAGCGGCTAGGCTGCTAACGTTGCTTCGTGTTATTTGACGGTGCCGATAATGACGATGCACTGCACGGTTGCCGGAACCGACGTGCCGCTCTTCAGCTTGGGAAGTGTGCCAGGAAACGGCTCAACTTTCGATTTGTTCCCGACCTGGAGAACCAACGCGTTCGCCTCGCGAGTCAGCCCTGGCCGGCATTGGACTGCCGATCCCTTGCGAGTCGCCGGGGCGGTCTCGGCGGTCTCCTGACTCGTATAGCCGTGCCCACGGATCGCGCTCGAGACGTTGGCGGCAACGTGGTTCACCCCGCTGGCATTCAACACAATCAAATGAATCTGTGCTGGCGCGAGCTGCTTTGCGGTCGTCTTCGGAGTCGTCGACGACGTAGTCGTGGAGTTGTGGGAACCCTTGCCCGCGTGGGTGGTAGTCGTCGACGGCGGTTTCTTAGTACTACTCGTCGACCCATCGTCGATCACGTTCAGCATGACGACACCGAGAATGAATGCGGCGAGCAACAACCCCACCGTTTTGAGCATTTGTGGGCTCGCGCCCCGCATGAGATCGGGCGCCCCCGATTGCTTGCCACTGCCGCTGGAATCGCTCATGGCTTCATTCTGTCGCGTCGCGCAGCCCTAGGGTGCACACGAGCAAGAATTTTGCTCCTGTAGCGGAGATTGCTCCTACGAACGGCCACGATCTGCACGCCGTCCTTCAATTCGAGTCCGACGACGCTCCTCACGAGATCGACGGAGTCTCATTGTGGTCAACGGGTCGTAGGCGAACGCGGCCGGACCATCCACGAGGGCGCTCAGCGTTCGGTAGTACTTCGTCGGCGATATCGCGAGGCAACTGCGAATATTCGATTCTTTCGGGCCCTCAAGCGTCCACGCTTCGCGCTCGAAGTCGAGTAGCGCGCATTCGTGTTCGGAGAGTGAGAAATTGCTCGACATGGGAGCACAGATCAAAGCAGACAACCGGGTCCCGATGGTGGATGCTGCCATCGAACGCCCTGCGGTCACATCAATATCCGTGGGCAACGCCGATTGAATTGGGTCCCGCCTACGCGCGGTCGGCACAGCGAGCCGGGTGTGGGATTCGAACCCACGACCTACGCATTACAAGTGCGTTGCTCTAGCCAACTGAGCTAACCCGGCAAGGCATTGCAGGTTACTGGCGCGTTCTGCGCTTTGCGATCTCGTGCATTGCGACCGCCGCTGCAGCACTCACATTCATCGATTCGACGTTGCCATACATTGGGATTCGTACCAACACGTCACAACGTTTCTTCGTGAGCGGTGAGAGCCCGCGCCCTTCGGCTCCGAGTACGAGCACAAGTGGCTGATCAGCGATTTCTAGGTCGTCGAATGTTTTCGTGGCGTCGCCATCAAGACCAACGATCCATACTCGTTCGCGTGAGAGCCGGTCGAGCGCCCCAGGAATCCCGGACGTGAGCGCGATGGGCAAATATTCAATCGCGCCGGCCGCGGCCTTGGCCACAGTCGGGTTGAGTTGAGCGCTTCGTTTGCGCGGCAACAACACACCTGTGACTCCCGCCGTTTCGGCCGAACGCAATATCGCGCCGAGGTTGCCTGGATCCGTCACACCATCGAGTGCAACGATGAACGGGTGATCATGTTCACGCACCAACTGGAGCATCTCGAAGTTCTGGATCGGATCTGCGACTGCGACAACGCCTTGATGCGATTCGGTCCGGGAGAGCTCAAGAATGCGCTCCGGGCCGACCATGCGCAATGCCGGACCGGCCAGCTGTTTGATTTCATCGACGATGCTGCTCGCATCGAGCGCGTTCGAGATATACACGGCCTTGACTCGTCGACGACCGGCGACGAGGAGTTCCCTCACCGCTCTCCGGCCCTCAATTTGTTCGCCGTCGAGCGGCAACGCACTTCGCGGGCCGGCGACGAGCGAGCGACCGGCTGGCGGCGTCGGTGCGTTCGCTTGCTTCGACTTCGGCTGGCGACTGGGTTGGGAGTTGCGGCCTGGCTTCGGCTTCCGAGTGCCACCGGCGGCGCGCTTCGGCACGGGCTGGCTCACGCTCGCCGCCAAATTGTTCCCTTGCCAGTGTCTTCGAGTACCACTCCGCGCGCGCTCAGCACGTCACGAATCCGATCCGATTCCGCGAAATCTTTCGCAGCACGCGCTGCGTCTCGCGACGCGACCAACACGTCGATCTCGGCATCGCCTTCGTCTGCGCCGCCATCGTCGAGAGTGATTCCCAAGACGTCGAGGCAGATGCGCGCTTGGGCCAAGGCGATGGCAGCATCATCGAGGCGGTCTTCATCGATCGCCGTATTCGCAGCGCTTCGCCAGCCGTGCAGCACAGCAACTGCACTCGGCGTGTCGAAATCGTTGTCCAAAGCTTGTCGATACGGCATCGTGTCGACGTCGTCAATCGTGGCGACGCCAGCGATACGGGCGCGCCGTGCCAGTGCGTTGAACGCACCGATTTCCGCGCCGGCGGCTCGCAATGCCTCATCGTTGATTTCCATTTGACGGCGATAGTGCGTTCGCACAACCACCCAACGGAACGCGTCGGCGCCGTGTGTGTCGATTGCGCTGGCCAGCGACGGAAAATTCCCTGCTGATTTACTCATCTTTTCGGCGCCAACCATCACCATCGCACTGTGGACCCAGTATCGAGCGAACGCATGACCCGCGCCTTCACTTTGGGCGATTTCGTTTTCGTGGTGAGGGAAAATGAGATCGTCGCCACCACCATGGAGGTCGAAACCCTCACCCAGAATTTCCAATGCCATTGCGGAGCACTCAATATGCCAACCCGGACGGCCCGCACCCCACGGAGAATCCCAAGCAGGTTCTCCGGGCTTCGCGGCCTTCCACAACGCAAAATCAACCGGCGAACGCTTTTCGTCGTCGACCTCGACTCGCGACCCTGCGCTCTCGAGGAGTTGGGCGAGGGTGCGCCGGGAAAGCGACCCGTAGTCGGGCTGCTGATCGACTTGAAAATAGACGCCACTTCCTTCGATCACATACGCACGTCCGGCGGCAATCAACTCGGCAATCAATGCGTGCATTTGGGGCACGAATTCGGTCGCCCGTGGCATCTCATCTGGTGCGCGCACTCCCAGACGGTCCATCTGTTGCCAATATTCGTCTTGGTACAGCTGCGCAAGATCGCCCTCGGTGGTCCCGCGGTCGGCAGCACGAGCGATGATTTTGTCTTCGATATCCGTGACGTTGGTGACGAAGGTGACGACGTATCCGCTCCAACCGAGATGGCGCCGCATGATGTCGAACACGACCGCAGTACGTCCGTGGCCGAGATGGGCGACGTCGTATGGCGTCACACCACATACGTACATCGACACGACACCCTGGTTGCGAGGGACGAAATCAACGATGTCTCGTTGCGCGGTGTCGTAGATCTTCAGCACAGGAACGCGAATCTAGTTGGAGGACGATCACGCCTGAACAAGCAGCGCGACGGCACGCACGGCAATCCCGTCGCCGCGACCGATTGCACCAAGACCTTCGCCACGTTTGGGCTGCACCGAAACAAACACGGAATCACCCTCCGGCGCGGCATCTGCAAGGCCTTCGCGAATATTCGCGGCCATTGCCGCAACGTGCGGCGCAAGCCGGGGTCGTTCGGCGCTGATGACAATGTCGATGTTGCCCACCCGCCAACCGGCCTCACGCACTCGTCGCGCAACGGAGCGCAGCAGGTCCATCGAGTCGGCGTTGCGATTTCGCTCGTCGCTCGCAGGAAACAACGTACCCAGGTCGGGAAGCCCAGCTGGTCCGAGCAATGCATCGCAGACAGCGTGTGCAACCGCGTCGGCATCGGAGTGGCCATCGAGCCCGACATGATCGATGTTGACGCCGCCGAGCACGAGCGTGCGGTGCGTTCCACCAACGGCAAAGGGGTGCACGTCGTAGCCAAGACCCACCCGTATGTTCACATCGTCTCCAGTAGTGCGCTGGCGATCGTGAGATCGTCGGGGACCGTGATCTTGATATTGCGAACATCGCCATCGACCGTCAGCACGCGCCCACCATTTATCTCGATCAGCGCCGCGTCGTCGGTGTCGTCGCGCTGCAGCGCGCACGCAGCGCGAAGAGCCGACGCCCTAAATGCCTGCGGTGTCTGGACCGTCACCAGGTTGTCACGCGGCACCGTCTCGACGACAGTGCGTCCGTCGACGCGTTTGATCGTGTCGCTCATCGACAATGCCGGAACGCCGCCGTCGGCCCCACTGCGTACCACCGCAATGACTTCGTCATACAGCGAGAGTGGACACAGGGGTCGCGCCGCGTCGTGCACCACAATGATGTCAACATCATCGGGCAGCGCGGCAACGCCGTGACGAGTCGATTCGGAGCGCGACGTGCCTCCCGCGACCGTCAGCACGCCCGCCGGCGGCGACCAGTCGCTCTCTCTCGGCAATACGACGACGACGCCGTCGCTCGCGGCGACGGCAGTCGCCACCGAACGATCAATGACACTCATACCAGCGAGCATTGCGAACTGTTTCGCGGAACCGAACCGCGTCCCTCCACCACCAGCGACGACAACTGTCCAGACCGATCCGACCACACCAAGACCCTATCCAGGCCGGTCAACCAGTATCGATGCTCGCGAAGACAACACGTCCAACGCTCGTGGGTACAACCGAAGCGACGTGCAGGGAGACCTCAGGTCCGCCGATGAAGTCGGCGCCTCCGTTCACCACGACGAGCGATCCATCATCGAGATGTCCGACACCCTGGCCACGCTGGCGCCCGACGCCGCTCAAGGCGAGCCGCAACGAATCCCCAGGGAGCACGGCTGGAGCGAGGTCCATCGCGAGCCGCCGCAAGTTGCATACAGGGACGCCTTGGATTTCCGCGTTGCGCGCCAACGCGGCGTCGTTCGTCAAGAGACGCAATTCGAGACGCCGGGCCAACGCAATCAACTTTGCATCGACCGCTGCGAACTCTGGCATCTCGTCATCGAGCACACGCACCCCGACGATGTTGTCGCGACTCAGCGCTTCGAGCGCCTCCTGACCCGATCGAGCACGCCGCGCGCGCACAGGATCCGGGGCATCAGCAAGGCCGTGCAACTCATCGAGCACAAAGCGCGCCACAAGCAGGTCGGAGCCCAACAGGCCGGTCCTCGCCAACGTGAGAAGTTGTCCGTCCATCAGCACAGACGTGTCGACCAACAAGCCGTCGCGCGCATCGAACGGCGCGGCGCGAACGAGGGGACGAGTCGATAGGCCCATCATTTCAAGCACCGCGACGCTGCGGCTCCCCACAACTCGAAATCCCAGGTACGCGCTGCACCACACCACAAGTCCGCCCAGCGCAATTCCGAGCTGCAATGGCAAGAGCAACACGATCGGCAAGGCAAAGACACAACCCGCAACGGCGCCGAGCAGCGAACCCAGGGCTCCACCGACCACGCTCGCGGCAGGGAGCCGGTTCGCCCGCGTCTCAACTTCACCTGCCGCACGCTCCAGCAGGCGTCCCATCACGCCACCCCCCACATACCCTGCGAGGCAGCCAACCATGCCCGCAATTCCCTCGATTGACGCACCCACACCGCCGAGGTCACGACCCAGCCAGAATCCGGCTGCGGTGCAGAGCACTACGAAGAACAAGCGGGTCACCTCGACGAACATTGTTCCTTTTGTCGGCATCTCACAACAAAGACCTTGACCCGATGCCCTATCCGGCCGATCGAAGAGTGTGACTTTGACTACCGTCGCGCTAGACCGGGTTAGGAACAAACGATGACCAGGAGCCGCGTGCTCGATCAGACCGACCTCTTCGGCCAGATGCCGCCCGACCTTCTCAGCGAGCTGAGCGGGCGGACCGAACTGTCGAAATACCGCCGCAACGAGCTGATTTGCACGCAGGGAGAGGTCGCCAGCCGTCTCTTCATCGTCTTTTCCGGCCGCGTTGCCATCACGGTCAAGGCGTCGGACGGTCGTGAATCGGTTGTCGCAGTTCTCGGACCGGGAGCACTCTTTGGGGAACTGCCGCTCTTCGACGGGGCAACGCGGTCTGCCGACGCCCGTGCGCTCGGAACCGTCCATCTCATCTCGGTGCACTACGACGATGTGAAACGGGTGCTGCACGAACGCCCAGAAGTGCTGTGGGCAGTCGTACGAATCTTGAGTCGCCGCCTCCGCGCGACCGACGAAGCACTTTCCGATGCGATGTTCCTCGATGTCACGGGCCGCACCGCGAAACGATTGCTCCAGGTTTCTGCGGGAGAAGATGAATTCCGTATGCCATTGACCCAAGAAGAACTCGCTGGAATGGTTGGGGCGTCACGCGAACGGGTCAACAAGGCGATCGCGACATTTGTCAAACTTGGTTGGATCACCGTCGACGGCAGGACGCGCTACTGCATCAACGACCGCGAGGCGCTCGAACTTCGCGCAACCCCCTAATCGCTGGG
>JBBRPC010000142.1:0-9473 GCA_038228615.1 Acidimicrobiia bacterium
ATCACGCATCGTGACTCGGCGAGGGATGCGCGCGGCGACCGACTGATCATGCGTGATCAACATGATCGTGGCACCATCGCTGTGCAGATCTTGGAACACTTCGATGATTGCATCTCCGCTGCGTGTATCGAGATTCCCAGTCGGTTCGTCAGCAAGCAACAACGCTGGCTCAGTCACAATCGCGCGGGCGATTGCAACGCGTTGACGCTCGCCGCCCGATAAACGACTGGGATTGTGAGTCGCGCGGTGTGCAAGACCCACCCGTTCGAGCGCCTCCGTCGCGCGCTGCGCTCGGAGCCTGCGAGGCACTCCGGCGTACAACAGTCCGAGCCCCACGTTGTCGACAGCATCGGGACCATCGATCAGGTTGAAGGCTTGAAATACAAAGCCGATCCGTCGGCCGCGCAGTGCAGACAATTCATGATCGCGAAGATTTCCGATCTCAGTGCCATCGATGCTCACCATGCCCGAGGTCGGCCGGTCAAGTGCACCGAGCAGGTTCAGCATGGTGCTCTTCCCCGAACCGGAGGGCCCGACGATGGCAACGAATTCGCCGTAGTCGACACGCAGGTTGACTCCATCAAGAGCTCGGACCGGCGGCGTACCTGGGTACTCCTTCACCACGTCACGAAGATCAATAACTGGCGTCACGCCGAAACGACCGTTTCACCTTCGGTCACGTCGCCTGTGATTTGCACAAAGCCGTTGGCAAACATTCCGGGAGTGGCTTTCACCAACGTCGTGGTCCCGTCGGGATTCACCTTTTCGAGCGCATAGCCGCCTTCGGCGAGCGCAAGCAATGCATTGACGGGAACCGACAGCACTTGACGGGCTCGACTCGTAACAAGATTCACGGTCACTGGGCTCGAGTCGAGTGCGTCCTTGGGATTCGATGTCAAGGTGACAGTCACCGGGATTGTCGCCGTCGTCGTCGCTCCGCCACCGCCGTTGCCTCCCGACGATGTGACCGTCGCGACGGTCCCGATCGAAGAAACCACGCCGTTGACCACCTTCGTATCGGGCAGCGTCACGGTGACGTGGCCACCCTGTGTTACGTACGACTGGTTCGCAGGATCGAGAGCGACTTGGATCGAACGTTTTGTGCCGGTCACGTTGTAGATCGTGCCGGACATTGTGTTGCCCACCGCCGCGACATAGTCGGAAACCCGCACGGGCCCAGCGTCGTACACAACGTCGCTCGAGAGCACGATGCCTGTTTTCGCGGATCCACGTGAGACTTGCCACGCGGCAACGGCATTGCCAGTCGCGAGCGTGAAATGATTATCGACAGCCATGTTGCCATTGTTCGTAAATCCGAGCGCAGCCAGATTCTCTTCGAGTTGCTGCACATCAAGACCATCGGTGACACCGTTTTGGAGGGTGCGCCACATCGGACGGAGTCCGTAGAACAACGCCGGCCCCGGTGCGCCGTTCACTTCGAAGAGTTGCTGGCCCCTACTCACAACGGTGCCCAATGTTGGCAGCCCAGTGATGATCGACGCGACCGATGTCGCAGCCGTTGTCGCTGTTGCACCCGCACCCGTTTGAGCGCCAGACCCAGAGGCGCCAGCGGCACTCCCCGATGCCGACCCGCCAGACGATGAACTCCCGATCTTCATCGGATGCGTCGTCCCGTAGGTCAACGTGCCCGCGACCGATGTTGCGGCGATCAGGTCTTGACGAACAACTTTCGCCGTCACGCGCGGAGTCGTACTGGCGGTCGTGGCCGCTTTCGCTGTGCTCCCATCACCGCGGGTCGCCACAACTGTCGCACCGATCGCTACCGCAACGAACACCGCCCCAGCCGTAACACCGAGCGTCTTGGTGCGAGGCATCTAGTTTCCGCCTCCGCCGCCCCGGCGTCCACCGCCGCCGAAACCGAATCCGCCGCCGCGGCCACCGGTGAGAGCGCCGCCAGCTTGTTGGCGACAGGTCTGAGTCGCGGCTTGTGCTTTCGGATCGCCGCGCAATTTGTTGAAGACGTCTCGGCCGGTTCCGCTACCAAATTGCGGTCTTCCGTTGGCATCAAACTGCGGATCGGGGAAGTCGACGCCCTTACTCCGCATGCATTTCGCAAACGCCAAGAGGGCCTTTTGCTGCTCGGCGCGCTGTGCGGCGGTGGGCGCCGCGAAGCTCTGCACGCCTTGGCGAATCGAGTTGCACGCGGTGCGCGCCTTATCGAAGTTTGGATTGTTACGGAACCCCTGCCCTGCCGTGCCGGTCCCGGTTGTCGCACCGCCTCCCGCGCCGCCACCACCACCGCCGCCGCCGCCGAACGTCACTCGCCCGTCCGCGCCAAACTGGGGATCAGGGAAGTTGACGCCGTTCTTGCGCATACAGGCTGCGTACTTCAACATCCCGGCCTGGTACTGCGCCACGGTGACCTTGCCACCCGCCGTGGTGGTCGTGACGCCTCCGAGGCTCGCGACACCGTTCTTGTTCGCCGCGGAGCTGCTACTGCTTCCACAAGCAGTTAGGGCAACCGAAACGAGGGCAACGGGTAGCATTCGTGCGATTTTCATAGTCATAATCCCATCATCGCCCCTCCACCTGGGGGGAGCCTGGCTTTTGCCTGTGGGTTGGCTGTGAATTCGCCAGCCACTCGGCCTTTGCGGCGAAGATAGGGCCATGGCGTCGCAAGCGGTCGAACGCGGTCACGATGGATTGCGGCGCTGCGCGTGGGGCGGGTCCTCACCCGACTATGTCGCGTACCACGACAACGAATGGGGTCGCCCGATCACCACAGATCCTGGCGTCTATGAACGGCTGTGTCTCGAAGGATTCCAGAGCGGCTTGTCGTGGATCACAATCTTGCGCAAGCGGGACAACTTCCGTGCCGCGTTTAGCGACTTCGATCTTGAACTCGTCGCGCGCTTCGACGCTGTCGACATCGAACGTCTACTGCAAGATGCAGGAATCGTGCGCCATCGGGGCAAGATCGAAGCGACAATCGCGAACGCGCGCGCAACTGTCGCGCTGGCCGACAATGGCAGATCGCTCGCAGAACTCGTCTGGAACGCGGCACCCAGGCGCCGCCGAGCGCCGCGCGAACTCGCCGACGTACCCTCAAAAACTCCTGAATCTATTGTACTATCGAAGGAGTTACTTCGATATGGATTCAAGTTCGTTGGGCCCACAACCGTATACGCCGCGATGCAAGCAATGGGCGTAGTGAACGACCATCTGGTCGGTTGTTACGTACGTGCTGCGTGCAATGCAAGCCCGTCGTAGCGAAGCCAGGTTTGCGATTCAAAGTCGTACAACTTGCAGGCGCGAGTGCTCCGGACGAAATCCGTTACACGAAAGCTCCGATGGTCGATCTCGGGAAATGCTTCGATGATCGCCGCGCCGGCCTGTGGAAGGTTGTAACACGGAATCCGAACGTCGACATGGTGCGGGACATGCACCATGATGTTGTAGAAGAACAGTTCGTTGATGAAACGAGGCATGCGCAACACGGTCGTTCCTTCGACCTGCCCGTGGTAACTATTCCATGTGCGTCGGGGCCACCACTTGATGTCGGGCGCGATGTGGTGCACGTAGACAATCGAACCGATCACAGTGCAGAACGCAACGAACGGCACCACGAGAAGCTTCGTCACCATCCAGAGCGCGCTGATGGGTCCGCCGCCGGCCAACAACGTCAGGCCGGCGGTCAATGCGACGCCGACCGCTGCATTGACCAAGAGGAATCGCCGGTCGCTGCGCACGGCGTCGCGATAGCGCTGCGGGGGCGTGAAGCGAATCATCTTGTTCCACCACACCGACCGCATGTAGTACAGGCCCGCGCCGACCGCCGACCATTCGAGTCGTTGGCGAAGCTTCGCGAACGTGCCGAGCGCACGAAACTGCTCGACCGTCAGTGGATGCCACACGAAATCCATTCCTTGGCGGAGCGTGTGTCCGTGATGGATGCGGTTGTGGCCAATGACCCACGACTCATAGATATGTAGCGACGGAACCATGAGCGCGCGACCGATGGTCCGGTTCAGCTCTTTGCTTTCGAACAACGCGCCATGCGCGCAATCATGCCCGAGCACGAAGAGGCCGCTCACCGCAAGCCCCGACACCATCCACAGGGGAATCACGAGATACCAACTCCGGGCAAACACGAGCCCGGCAAGTACGGCCAGCCATATCAATGCGGCGCGCGCCACGAGTAGAAGGGCCTTGCGATTCGAGCGCTCGTAGCATTCGGGCGGAATGACGCGCAGCACCGGCAGCAGGGTATCGGCGGGTTTTGCACCCAACCTCGGAGCCTGTGAGACACTCGTATCGGTGGTCAAGGTCATGCCGTTATTGTACCTACCTACCGGTCGGTAGGTAGGTAGGCGGCCGCGAAATCCCTGTTCGCGACAGTTTCGTGGCCCGATCTGTCGATACCAAGCGTGTGAAACGCTCGTTTCGACATGCCGCAGCGATCGCCACCTTGCTGTTGACGACGGCGTGCGCCGCTGGCCCGTCGGGTCGCGCGCCAGGCGAAACTGGATTCCTCCTGGTTGTCCACAACCCCCTGACGAAGGTACTCGGTTCCGATGATGCCCTCCTTGCGTTGGGTCGCCGCGCATGTGCCGATATGAACGCGGGTCTGCGCAGCGACGCGGTCGTCGCCGACATCGGTGACGATCCCTTGCCAGGATCTGCAGCATTCAACGCGAACGCGATCCTCACTGCGACCGCAGCACGAGACCTGTGTCCTCAACATGCGTCTGAGTTCAGCGGCTCTGTCGACGGCGCCAACGACGGGTCGGGAGTGACGGGACTGTAGAGACGGGACTTCGGGCAAGCGACCTTCATACCCCAACCGCACTTCGGACAGTTCCATTCGTCGTCGTGATCAGGTGAGCGCCACAACGTCGTTCCGCACGACGTGCAACGCTCTTGCCAAATCGAGCATTCCACGGCCGCGAGCCGCGAACGCCCGAGGGGACATCCGTGCCCTCGACATGTCGGCCAAGCTGGATCGGGCACTATCGCGAGTTCCGGGCAAAGAGCGACGCACTTGCCACAGTCGTCGCATGTATACGGATCGATCGTGAACAAGCCGAGAAATGAATCGTCTTTCGTGAGTGCACCCGTATGACACGAGAAGTCGCACGCACCACAACCAATGCAGACGTCTTGGCGCACTTGGAAACTCATCGTGCAGGCTTCAGTGTTGCGGGACGGCTGCGCGCGGCCGCGCGGTCCCGTAGTCGTGTGGATGGAACTGACGAAGCTCGCCCATGCAGTCGTAGTGCACCCATGGAGCGACATCGACCGTCCCCGACGCAGCGGTGGTCAACGTGTATCGCTCGCCATCCCACTCCCACCATCCGTAGGGTGCATCAAGTGCTCGAGTGATCGGCTGATCGCAGTTTGGACAGATTGGAGCCATCATTTGTCATCACCTCAGACTGAACACGACGGGGCAAGCACGACGGCAGCACCGTCGAAGAATTCCTGCAGGGTTTGATTGAATCGGGAGAACTTGTCGATGCCCATCGGGTCGTCACCCTCAAGCATGATCGCATCGCCCATCAAGGCGAGGCTGTTGATCGTTTGTAGGCCAGTCGCTCGCTGATGCTCGACAACATCACCAAACATCACGTGCCATGCAGATGCGTCACCGACGAGTCGAAAGTCCGCGTGTTGCAGCTCGTCGGCACGAACAACGGCGATGTCCTCGCATCGCAGCCCATTGAAACGCAACCTGACTCGGAACTCACTGTCGGGCGCTCGCATGACGATCACCGCATCCATCTCTGCATCGCCAATCACCTGGCAACGTTCGGGATGCTCATTCATCTCATCCGCTAAGGCGACGAAGAATCCGACCGTATCAATCGCTCGCGCCCACCCCTTCGCGGTCGACGCGGCATCGCCATTCACGACACACCGGATTTCGCGAATACGCCGCCGGCTCGACGGACGTCGTCGGGATCGATTCCGAGCAATTCCAGCGGAATCGTTGTGCGTTCGAGTCGGGAAATTCCGGCGCGCTCACACCGCGCGAGATACGAAGTGAATTGCTTTTTGTTCATTTCCAATGCAAGCGGAAAACCTTTGTCTTCAAGATGGTCGACACCACCTGCGAGCAGCACTGCGAGAGCCGTCGAGACATCGGGCGCAGCACCGAAGTCGACAAGAATGCGCTCGCCGTGGTCGAGCGCCTCGTGGATCTCTTCAGCTACATCGGGATCTTGTTCCACCGCGTACCGAAGATGCATCGTGCCGTAGGCGACGTGCCGTGCTTCGTCTTGCATGCACATTCGGAACATTCGCTTCTCGACGTCTGACGGTGCAATCAATTCGCCCATGCGGAAGATATCGAGTACGAACCCTTCTCCGAGCAGGTGCAACAAAGCGCTGGCCTGCGTGTACGTCTTCGCTTCCATAATCGTGCGCAGCAGGCTGGTCGGGCCCGCGCGTGATACGAGAAGTCCACCACCATTGGAAAGCGCACGTTTGCGGAAGACTTCAGCGTGGCGGGCTTCATCCATGATTTGTGTGCAGAGGAACATCTTGGCTTCGATGAAGTCGTGATTCATGCGCCACATCCACTTTGCAGGTAAGTCGGCGGCGATCATCTCAACTTCGGTCAGCAACGTGCACAGCTGACACATTGCATGCTCCACATCGTCGGGGAGCTCCTCCAATTCACCCCACGGAATGTCCCGGGTGGCCGACCACTGGCGCGCGACGGCTTCTTCGTACAGCTCTCGCACATTGTCCGACCAGACGTCGGATTTATTGTTCAAGATGTAACCCATGTCGACGCTATCTGGATCGATATCCGCTCCGCGTGGCGCCATCGAACGATGGGCAGGATGCTCAGGAACCTCTCCGTACTCACCAACTGCAATATCGAGCATCGTCAGGCCGCGCGGGCTGGGCTTGGGACGAACGCCCCACTCGCTTCTGGCGCCTCGCAACCACTTCCAATCGAGCGGGGCACCCATCGGCGTCGCGTTGGGAAGCGAATCGTACGTTGTGCGTTCCACATTCATCGGTCCTCCTAACAAGTGCCGGCAGTCGAATCCGGGCACACTTGAAACTACGGCCGCAAGCCAAGATCCCGTCAGAGTCGAAGGACCCAATCAGGCGTTCTACAAGTCCCTACACGCGGTTCTCTGCAACGCTCATGCTGACTTCGCAGCGCCGCGTCGTTACTGTCGGCGAACGAAGTTTGATCCGTCCAAGGCCAAAGGGAACAACATCATGCTGATGAATGTGCAACCGATTCCGACGGTTTCCGAACGGATCAACGACGTCCGTGCGCTCACGGCGCAAATTGTCAACAAAGAGATTCTCCCAAACGAAAATCTCCTCTGGGCCCGACGATCGAACACGCGGCTTACCGCCAGCGAGATCGAACAGGCGCGGGCATTGCGCGAGCACACCAAAAGCGTTGTGAAACAGGCCGGCCTCTGGGCGCCACATCTACCGGTTGAGTACGGCGGCGCTGGTCTCGACTTTCTTGAGCTCGCGTACATGAACGAAGTCCTCGCCTACGCGGTCGGCGCTGCTTCGCTCTTCGGGGTCGTGGCGCCAAACTCTGGGAATCAGACGATCCTCGTGAAGTACGGCACCGAGGAACAGAAACAGAAGTGGCTGCTTCCACTGATCGAAGGCAAACTCGAATCAGGATTCTCAATGACTGAACCCGACCAGCCTGGTTCCGATCCTCGTTCGCTGAAAACCACGGCACTTCGCGACGGAGACGAATGGGTGATCAACGGACACAAATGGTTCACTTCGAACGGCAAGAACGCCCATTTCTTCATCGTGATGTGCCGCACCGAAGACAGCGACGGCGCGAGCGAATCGAGCAGCCGCATGACGCAAATCATCGTGCCGAGCGACGCGCCAGGTGTCAACATTGTGCGCGGGATCACAGTGTGGGGCGTTGAGAGCGACCACTGCGAAATCATCTATGACAACGTCCGTGTCCCGCTGGGAAACCAGCTTGGGAGCAGAGGGAGCGGGCATCAGGCCGCTCAAGACCGGCTCGGAGCGGGGCGCGTGTACCACTGCATGAATTCGATCGGCCAGATGTGGCGAGCGTTCGACTTGATGGTGGAGCGAGCGATGGCGCGCGAAGTACACGGAGGACTCCTCGAAACGAAGCAATTCATCCAAGGGTTCATCGCGGATTCGTACATCGACATCCAAGCTGCCCGCCTCATGACAATCCACTGCGCCGAAAAGATGGCGGCAGAAGTAGATCCGCGTACAGATATTTCTGCGATCAAGGTCTTTGTGCCAGCGGCGTACGAACGCGTGGTCGATCGCGCGATTCAAGTGTGGGGTGCCGCAGGAGTCTCCGGAGACCTGCCGCTCGCGGCGATGTACCAAGGCGCGCGAACCCTTCGGATTGCCGACGGACCAGACGAAGTCCACAAGATTCTCATCGCAAAAAACATCCTGTCGCAGTATCACCGCGGTTCGGGTTGGGATTTCGGCGGGTGACGTTGCACCGGAATCTGCAGCCGAATCTCACATGGGAAGCGCGCTACGGACAGGCGTAATCGCGGTCGAACGTCTCGGTCCACTGCGTCAGCCACGTGACGCCGCCGCCAAAGCCGTAGCTCACCCCGCAGTTCCGAATTGCTTCGCTCAGGTTGCGGGCGCCAGGGACCCAGATGGGTACGCCGGGTTGGTAGGCCCCACCCGTGATCGCGCCCCACTGGTACGAAGTCGAATAGATCCCGACGATGAAATGATGCAATCGCAAACCGTCAAGCAACCCCTTGATCACGATCGCATTGAGGGTGAGGTCGTCGGTGCGCCAGCGCTTGCCGAGTTCCACATCGAGCCACCACATCGATGCCCGTACGCCAATATGAGCAGCCGTCTGCGCATCAAACTCCGCCGCGCCCCGACCGTAGTTGTAGGAACGACAGCGTAGGTCGGAGGTTGCACAGCGGCCAGCCTGACCGACTACGCCACTCGTCGCGTCGTTGGGCAACCCGTCGGCGTTCACGTACAGGGTCAATGATTCGCCAGCCCACGCCGCCTCGCTCGCCAGGCAAGGGTTCGCGCTGTACATGTGACCGTGGTTCACACCCACAATCGAAACGAGGTGTGGTGCCAACGGGTACGCGCCGCCGCATTGCGGCCATGAAATGTCGTTCCCCAATGTGCGCGGCTGATACGGGTCGATGTTTGGCGCCGCGGCTATGCCAACCGTTGGCGACGATGTTCTGCCAGTCGCAGACCCAAAATAGTGGGCGTTACCGTACGCGAATGTTTGGCCGTTCGCCGCGGCGACCCAATACCCCTGTCCCGACTTGGTTGTCGCCATGCCAACGACCGGTGACGTCGTGTGGCCAGCTGCCGATCCGAAATAGCGTGCGTCACCAAACGAAAACACCCCACCATCAGACGCCACCAACCAATAACCCCGCCCCGACGGCGTCGACACCATCCCCACCACCGGACGCACCAACCTCAACGCACCCGTCGAACCAAAAAACCGTGCGTCACCAAAC
>JBBRPC010000143.1:0-9462 GCA_038228615.1 Acidimicrobiia bacterium
CGCCAAGCCGTGACCCTCACCAAGCCGCACGCCAACCGTACGGTTGCGACTTTGCGGACTGCTGCATGTCGCAATCAGGTCACCCATCCCGGCCAATCCAGCGAACGTCAACGGATCGCCACCCAACGCAACGCCGAGACGCGCGAGCTCAGCGAGTCCCCGCGTGATGAGTGCGGCCTTCGCGTTGTCGCCATAACCCAGACCGTGGGCAATTCCGACGCCAATCGCGATCACGTTCTTCAACGCGCCGGCGATTTCGCAGCCGACAACATCGGGGTTGGTATACACGCGAAACGTTGGCGTCATGAACGCGTGTTGCAACGTCGCCGCAGCGTCTGGATCAGCGATCGCGATCACTGTTGCGGCCGGCTGGCCCTGCGCGATCTCCTTGGCGAGATTCGGTCCGCTGAGCACGCCGATGCGGTCGCGCGGATGATCTGTCAGCACCGAGCCGATCACCTCAGTCATTCGCATGAGGGAGCCTTGCTCAATTCCCTTCGAGAGGCTGATAATGGGCACACCTCGCGAAATACACGCGGCACCTGCTTCGAGTACGGCACGAAATCCGTGCGACGGAACACCAACCACAACCGCATCTGCACCGTCACAAGCAACCGCAAGCGAGTCGGTTGCCCGCAACTGCTCGGGTAGCTGGAAACCGGGGAGATAATCCACATTCTCATGCCGCTCATTGATCGCATCGACCAGCGAAGTGCGTCGAGCCCACAGCATCGTGTCGGCGTTTTGGGCTGCAATACCGGCGACGGCAGTACCCCAGGAACCGGCTCCGATCACCGCTACTTTCACGTCGCACCATTGTTCGCTTGGCAGCTGCGCAGCTGTGCAGTCGAAGGCTCACGCCACCACCACTCGTCACCGCGGCGGGGTCGTTGGGGATAGATCGTTCGAGCGCGCCGCACGCATGCACAGATCGCTTCCATTATCCGATCGGTCGCGTCCTTCACCGACTCGTCCGCACTGATACGTAGGGGCTGGCCAATAACTGCAACTTGCGCAACCAGTGGTTCCGGATTCGGCCGGCGTCCTTTGAACATGATGCGATGCGCGCCCCACATGCCTACTGGAACAACTTCGACGTTGGCAGCTTTGGCGAGCCGGGCCGTCCCCGACTTGCCAGCCATCGGTTCGAGATCGAGCGAGATCGTTCCTTCCGGAAATACTGCGACACATTCGCCGGCGCCTAACGCTTCGACCGCAGCGTCAAGCGCAGCAGCCGCGTCGCGTTTGCCACGGGCAACTGGGATCTGGTGGGCTGAACGCAGCAACGACCCAAGTCCGGGTTTCGCGAACAACTGCTCTTTCGCAAGAAAACGCACCCGTCGATTCCGTGCGTCGGCAACCCACGCGAGCGCTAGCGGATCGAGGTAGGACGAGTGATTACTCGCGAGGATCAGAGGACCCTCGGTGGGGATGTGTTCGGTACCCTCCATCGTCCAGCACATGCCACAGGCCAAACCCGGGGCGAAGAGCGCTTTCGCCAGCGAATACACAGCATCCATCGGTCGATAGCATACGCAGATCATGGTCCCGATCGAGTTGCTCGACCCATGCGCGCTGCACACCATGATGGTGATCCCAATTCGCTCATTCGCATTCGCAAAACTTCGCCTCGGCGAAGCGCTCAACGACGAGGCGCGCCGCGAACTTGCCAGAACGCTTGCTGAGCGGGTCGCGGACGCCGCAGGGCGTCTTTCGATTTTGGTGGTGTCGAGCGACCCAGAAGTGGTCTCGTGGGCCGAAGCACGGATGTGTTTCGTGATCGATGACCCTGGAAGTCTCGACGGCGCCGCGTCAGCAGGCCGCACCTGGGCCGCAGCGCACGAGATGCAACGGGTCGTGATCGCGCACGCCGATCTTGCCTTCGCCGACGATTTTGAACGTATTTTGCGTCCAGGTCCTGCGGAGCACGCAGTGATTGTGCCGGATCGTTTCGACGATGGCACGCCCGTAATTTCGCTGCCGACCTCGGGAGCATTCACATTCTCGTATGGTCTTGGTTCGTTCGACCGGCATTGCGCCAACGCACGGGCGGCAGGTTTCGCCGTCGAGATCCTTCGCGACCACGCGTTCGGTTTTGACGTCGATCATCCAGTGGATCTCGAAACCATGCACAATTTTCGCCAGACATGACCGACTCAGTTGATCTTCCCATTCCTGCGCGAGCACTCGCGATTGGTGCGCACCCCGACGACATCGAGTTCGGATGTGGTGCGACGCTCTCCAAATGGGCAGCGGCTGGGTGCAACGTGCATCTGCTCGTGCTCACCGATGGCTCCAAAGGTACGTGGGACGCCGATGCGGATCTCGGCGCCCTCGTTGCGCGCCGCCGCGCAGAGCAACAAGAGGCAGCAACAGTCATCGGCGCAACAGCGGTGCACATGTTGGATTCGATCGACGGCGAACTATCGGTCACCCTCCCCATGCGAGCGCAGGTATGCGAAATCATCCGGCGAACGCGCCCTGATGTCGTGCTGGGACACGATCCGTGGAAGCGCTACCGACTGCATCCCGACCATGTCGCCGCCGGCCAACTCACCATCGACGGCATCGTCGCAGCACGCGACCCCCATTTTTTTCGAGAACAAGGTCTGGTTCGTCATCGCCCGAACACGTTGCTGCTGTTCGAGGCAGAAGTCCGCGACCATTTTGAATTGGTCGACGATTACATCGACGTGAAAATCGAAGCGCTCCTCGCGCACCGAAGCCAGTACGAATCAACGCACGGGATCCACGAGAACTCCGCGGCCCAGTTGGTCGCGTTCACGAACAAGATCCGAACGGTTGCGGGCGCAGCAGCACAAGACATAGGTGCGGGCGAGAGATTCGCCGAAGCGTTCAAGCGGATCGACGATCTCTAACACAGGTCTGAACGCGTGAGTGCCCCGCCGAAGCGGGGCACTCAAAGCAAGAACAAACGGAGAGCTATCGCTTCTTCGCTGCGCGCTTTTTCGCGGGAGCTTTCTTGGCGGCCTTTTTGACCGTCTTTTTGGTTGCCTTTTTCGCGGGAGCTTTCTTGGCGGCCTTCTTGACCGTCTTCTTCGCGGCTTTCTTCACAGTCTTTTTGGCTGCTGCCTTTTTCGCAGGAGCTTTCTTGGCTGCTTTCTTGACCGTCTTTTTGGCTGCCTTTTTCGCAGGAGCCTTCTTGGCGGCCTTCCTAACTACTTTCTTTGCAGCTTTCTTGGCAGGAGCCTTCTTCGCTACTGCGCGCTTTTTGGCCGGAGCCTTCTTCGCTGCTTTTTTAGCTGCTTTTTTTGCCGGAGGCACGGTTACCACCTTTCTGTGGTTCTCATTGTCAAGCCGTTGCACCACATCGGGGATCACCGCGGCCATCCTGGCCGCCCCCGTACCCGGGTATGGGATCTATCTTCCCGCGACGCGCTCTTTGAACTTCGCGCCGACCGAGAATTTGGCAACTTTCGTTGCCGGCACCGTCATCGTCTCGCCGGTACGCGGATTGCGTGCCTGACGTTCAGAACGGGCAGATTGTGAAAACGCGCCGAATCCCGGCAACGTCACTTTGTCGTTATCGGTAACTGCTTGTTGAATCACTTCGATGAACGCGTTGAGCGCCGACTCAGCATCAGTTTTCGAGAGCCCGCTCGCTTCGTGCATCTTGTCGATTAGTTCGCCTTTGTTCACGTCGCTTCTCCAAGTCGATGGCCTTGTCGGGTGCATCAGAACGCATTCGCGCGCAAAGGTCAAGCATTAACGACCATGAAGTTGTGTGTAACTGCACTAATTATGCGCGCGACGCTCGAAGTTTCGGACAAATGCGTCATACATCATGCGCGCGATGTGTACGCGCGCGAAATTGCGCGAACGTTTCGCGCTGAAGAATTTCGCGCGCGACGCGAGCCACATCGCGACAACATCGCGTCAACATCACCTCACTTACAACACACGCGTCACAACTCGCGCGTGTGATCCGGCGCGCGAACACGCGCTCGGACGCGGTGCATCACCGTTACGAACGCGCGCCCAATCGGTCGTGAAGTCGCGCGTTGTTCGAACGTGGCGCGACACAACGAACAGCGCGACGCGCAACGAAAGCGCGATGCAGATCGTCGTAGTTCGACACCGCGAAGTACCACGATGGCTTCACAACAAATCCGCCCGTAGAACAATCGGCTCGGATCACTGAAGTGATCCGAGCCGATGTTGGTAGCCCCGAGCGGGTTCGAACCGCCGCTTCCGCCTTGAGAGGGCGGCGTCCTAGGCCACTAGACGACGGGGCCAGAGTTGCTGGTGTTGCGAACTTGGTATTGAGTTCCTGTTGTGAATATTGGGAGTCGCGTGTGTTGGATTGCTCGTGTTGGATGGCTCGTGTTGGATCGCTCGTGTTGGATCGCTCGGGGGGGAGGACTCGAACCTCCAGCCTTCTGTACCAGAAACAGACGTTCCGCCAGTTGAACTACCCCCGAATGGGTTTGCCTCGCCGTCGCCGGAAGGGCAAAATCATGATAGCCAAGCCGGGGACGAGCTTTCCGACTCGTTGATGACGATCGAGTGTGGCGTACCCAAACACTCTTCCGCCTGCGACGCGCACAGACTCCTTCAAGAGATACGGCAACTGTTTCGATCCGTGGATGAGCCGCGACGGCGATGTCACCGCATGGAGCCCAACGTCCTCTGAGATATCGACGATACGGGCCGAGTGATACGCATCCGACACCAATGTCACGTGATCGCGATGATCGCGTTTTAAGAATCGCGCCGCGGCTTGGAGCGACTCCCATGAAGAACTGCCTTCGACTTCACGCAAGATCGCGGTCTCCGGGACACCGTGTTGATGCAGGTACTTCGCCCCAGCCTGCGCTTCGGTATAGCGATCCAAAGGTTGTTTACCTCCGGTGACGACAATGACGGGCGCGACCTTCGCTCGCCACAATTCCAACGCGTGATCGAGGCGGGCTTGCAGATCCGGAGACGGCCGGCCGTTGTATTGCGCTGCACCGAGCACAACAATTGCGTCGGTGTGGCCGCGATCGTCTTGGGTCGAGGCATGCCACACGATGACAAAGATCACGACCCAATACACGAACACGACCGCAGCGAGAACCCCGATGGCCTTCAACAGCCAACGCAGCGGTTTGAGCGCGAACAACATCAGCGTTGGGCGAGACGGTCCCGTGCCGCCTTCAAGCGCGCGACCGTACGCTCGCGCCCCACAAGAAAGATCGACTCGAACAAGGGCAGACCTGTATGGCTGCCCTCGATCGCCGTGTAGATCGCCGGGAGCGCCTTACGCGGTTTCAGTTCAAGTGGGTCGAGAAGCCGCCGCAGATCGAGATCCGCGATCGTCCAGGCACAGGTTTCACAGTGCGTGATCACCGCCGCCAACAAGTCTTCGATTTTGTCCGTCGCGACGAGTTTCTCCCACGACGCTTCGTTGATTGTGAATACATCATCGGTTGCAAACAGAAAGGCACACTGTTCGGCGATGTGCACCAATGTGGTCGCTCTGGACTGTGCGAGCTCAACCGCAGCCCGCAACAACTCCGCATTCAGCGACTCACCGAATGTCTTTGCCACAAATGGCCGTACAGCGACCACAAGGTCGTCGAGTGGGAGCATCCGAATATGTTCGCCGTTCATCCATTCGAGTTTTTGGATATCAAAGGCGGCGCCAGCATGGTTAACGTCGACGATGTCGAATCGGGACGCGAGCTCCGCACCACTCATGATTTCGTTCCCATCGGCGATTCCCCAGCCTAAGAACGCGAGGTAGTTCACCATCGCCTGGGGCAGATAGCCGGCGTCGCGGTACTCCTCCACCGACACGGCGCCGTGACGTTTCGAAAGTTTCGCGCCTCCTGGTCCGAGGATTAAGGGGCAATGCGCATAGACGGGCTGGCGGTTGGGATCCAACGCTCGGCGTATGGCCAACACGCGGTGCGTTGAATCGATGAGGTCTTCACCACGAATCACGTGGGTAATGCGCATATCGAGATCGTCGACGGCATTCGCGAGATAAAACACTGGCGAGCCGTCGGGCCTGATCAGCACGAAATCGGCGACCGTCGACCATGCAACGCTCACCTCGCCGCGCACCGCGTCGACAAACGACGAGCGGCCTTCGGTTGGCGTGCGGAACCGGAGCGTCACTGGGCGTCCTTCGCTGCGACGAAGTTCGCGAGTAGCCGGATCGAGATCGCGACATGCACCGTCGTACCCAGGTGGAAGCCCAGACGCCTGCATCGCACGTGCGCGCTCGTCGAGTTCCTCTTTCGTACAAAAGCACTCGTACGCATTGCCAGCAGCCACAAGCTCGGCGGCCGCCGCTCGATGGCGATCGAATCGAGAACTTTGCAAGAACGGGCCCTCATCTACGTCGAGACCAAGCCACCGCACGACGTTTTGAATCTGTTCCTCAGCTTCCGAGGTTGAACGCGTGACGTCCGTGTCTTCAATCCGCAGGACGAACGTGCCGCCGGTATGGCGGGCATACAGCCAGTTGAACACTGCGGTCCTGGCATTGCCAAGATGCATAAAACCGGTTGGCGCAGGCGAGAACCGAACGCGCACATCAGACATAGCTAAAACGACAACACGGCGCGCGCAACGGTTCCGGTGTGCATGTGCTCCACGACGCTATTGAACTGCTCAAGCGGCTCGATGACACTGACAAGTTCGTCGAGCATCACCTTGCCCTGCATGTACAGATCGGCGATCATCGGAAAGTCGTGATGCGGACGCGCGCTTCCGTAACGACATCCCATAAGACCTTTGTCGATGTAAATGAAGTTGCCCATGATCGGAACCTCAAGCGTCGCAGTTGGTTTGGGAACGCCAACCGCAACGGCATTGCCACCCCAATGCAGACACGCAAGCGCGTCGATGAGCACTTTCGGAACCCCGGTGCACTCGAACGCCCAGTCGACCCCGCCTGGAGCGAACATGGCGCCAGGTTTGGGGAGCAACTCTTTGATCGCTTGGGCGGTCGATTCGACTTTGGTGGCGTCGATGAACTCTGTTGCACCGAACTGCGCGGCAAGATCAGCTTTCCCAGCCACGGTGTCGACCGCGATGATGCGACTGGCGCCAGCCAATCGCAACGCTTGGATCGCGTTGAGCCCTACGCCGCCAACCCCGAAAACTGCAGCGGTTTCTCCTGGCTGCACCTTCGCTCGGTTCAACACCGACCCCATTCCGGTAATGACACCGCATCCGATCAGGCATGCGCTCGACAAGGGGACGTCTTTGGAGATCTTGACTGCCTGGATGGCTTCCACGACAGTACGTTCCGCGAAACACGATGCCGTCGCAAAGGAATAGGCAGTTTCGCCCTTGTACTTATATCCGGCGCGGAACTTGCCGATCGAGTCACCACAGTGGGTTGGGTGACCGGCCGCACATGCCGGGCAACGACCGCAATTCGCGACCGTCGAAATGACGACGTGATCGCCGGGTTCGACGCTCGTGACTGCGCTACCGACTTCTTCGACCACACCCGCGCCCTCATGGCCCATCACACAAGGTGTCGGAAACGCGATCGTACCGTCGAGCACCGAAAGGTCGCTGTGACACACGCCAGCGTTGACGACACGCACAACTACCTCGTGGGCTTTTGGATCCCGCATTTCGAGGTCGGTGGTGATGTCGACCACGCCGTCGCCAATGTGCACAATTCCGCGCATGAATCTCCCATTTCGTTCAGAAACTCGGAGAATAGCAAGGGCATGCTCAGCCGTGGTTTCGGAACTTTTGCCAGGATTCAAGCCGGAACGGCAGCGTGCCAACACCCGTCGAGCGTTCCGGCCAATTGGCAGGACCCTGGCGATGCGGTTGTTCTGCAGTTGTGATCCCGTAAAACAACTCATGGCGACGCCCGACGAACAACCACATACCGTCCGGCCCGCGTCGGTACCGATCGTGGTACACGATCATCTGCTCGACAAAGCCGTGCGGCTCCTCGATGTACGCGCGGCAGTACACAATTCCGGCTGCTCGATTCCGGTCGTGCGCATCGAGATCGATGATGTGATTCCCCACCATCAGCGTCGTTGGACCGATGGAGTGCAGTTGCGCCCCAAGCGTCGCGCGCAATGCAGCACGTCCTCGCTCCTGCGCATTTACCCTCACGTCGTCGACAAAGAGCGTGACAACTGCGTCGAGGTCGCGGGAGTCCATGCTCCATGCGTAGCGATAGACAAGTTGTCTGATCGCGTCGCGGGCAACCAACCCAGCTATTTCCTCGCGCAATTCTGCATCCGACACGCGGCCGATCTTACGAGGCACATAATCTCGTGGCATGACGAGCAGCGAACGAGTCATTGATCTCATCGACGGCAACTTCTATGTGAACGACCCGTACACGACCTACCAATGGATGCGTGCCGAAGCGCCCGTATATTGGGACTCGATCAACGAACTCTGGGCGATTTCCCGATACGACCACATCGTCGAGATCGAAAAACACAACGAGCTCTTCTCCAATGCCGACCCCACCCACGGCTATCGCCCCAAAATGGGCGCCGATCCGTCGATCATCGGTCTCGATGATCCACTCCACGCTGCGCGTCGCCGCTTGGTTGCTCGCCGGTTCACACCGCGTGCCGTGAGCAATTGGGAAACACACATTCGAGATGTGGTGAACAACCTCATCGACGCAGTGATCGACCAGGGCCACGCCGACATCGTGGAAGACCTTGCGGCTCCGCTCCCGGCGATGATGATCGGGCTACTCCTTGGATTCCCCGACGAAGCCTGGCCAAGCCTCCAACGTTGGTCGCAGGACACGATCGCGCTCGGAGGCGGGCCGCGGTACCACGACGAGCAGGGCATCACTGCGGCAATGGAGTTTGCGGGGGCCGTCTCTGCGCTCTATGAGACAAAACGCGAGACTCCAGGCGACGACGTCGTCAGCGTCTACAGCAAGCTCGACGAAGTGGGAGGTTGCCCGTTCGGCGTGGGTGAGGTCATCTCCGACAGTCTGCTCTTACTCGACGGAGGAGCCGAGACGACCCGGACGGTTATCGCGCGCACGATCCTCAATCTCGTCCAGTTTCCTGAACAACTCGATGCGTTGCTCGCTACCCTCGCCACGCCAGCCGCGGATCTCACGGTCGCCGTCGAGGAGTTCATCCGCTATGTGACACCGATCCACAACATGTGCCGAGCGGCAACCGTCGACTACGAAATCGGCGGCCAGACGATCAAGGCTGGCGAACAAGTCCTGTTGATGTATTCGTCTGCGAATCGCGACGAAGACCATTTCGAACATCCCGAAACACTCGACGTCCGCCGCAAACCAAACAACCACATCGCGTTTGGTTTCGGCACCCATTTCTGTTTGGGTGCTTCGCTCGCGCGCCTCGAAATCAAGATCTTCTTCGAAGAGTTCCTACGACGAATTACCAACGTGCAGGTCGTGGATGGCTCCGTCGAAGAAATGCCGAACGCATTCGTCTATGGCCTCAAACACGCCACGATCACGTTCGA
>JBBRPC010000144.1:0-9441 GCA_038228615.1 Acidimicrobiia bacterium
ACGCCAGTCGCCGGGCATCAGTGTCAGTGGATTGAGCACGTAGTCGACGTACGACGCGCCCGCGACGTAGCCGAGTCCGACCTTGCCCAACCTGCTATTCGGACCGCCGATATGAGCTCCACTTTCGTGACGGAACTCGAGCCCGATGACAGGATCGTTGACCGGAGTCGTTGCTGTGAAATGCACACGCACCGTAAGCGCGTCGCCCGTCGAGCCCGTGGACCGTGGCGTCCCGTCGGCCGCGAGGAACTCCACGTGATCGACGCGTACCTCACCTGTCCCGCGCCGGTGAGCGTCGTTCTGCACACTTCTCGGATCGGCACGCTCTTCGACGTCGTCGGCAGCAATGCGTTCGGCTTCTTCCTCATTGACCCGACCCATGTACTGGCGGACGACTGTGGTCGCGGCGCCGATCGTTTGCAATACGCCATGGTCGAGCCAAGCGACGCGATCGCACATCGATTCGATGATGGACGATCCGTGCGACACCATCACGATCGTGACGCCCTCGCGGCGCAGGCGATAGAGATGTTCGAAGCAACGGCGTTGGAATTCTTCGTCGCCGACAGCGATCACTTCGTCGATCAAGAGAATATCGGGGTTCACGTGCACGGCGACGGAGAACCCGAGCCGTACGTACATCCCACTCGAATAGATCTTTACTGGCGAGTCGATAAAGGCTTCCATACCCGCAAATTGGATGATCTCGTCGATCACACCGTTGACTTCTCGAAGGTTGAGTCCGAGTATCGATCCGTTGAGGTACACATTTTCGCGACCAGTCAGCTCGGGATGGAATCCAGCGCCGAGTTCGAGTAATGCCGAGATGCGTCCCTTGGTGGTGATCTTGCCCGATGTCGGTTGATGAATGCCTGCGATCATCCGCAGCAGCGTCGATTTGCCCGAACCGTTGTGTCCGATCAGGCCGTATGTGGTGCCCGCTTCGATGTCGAGCGACACATTCCGCACCGCCCAGAAATCCTTGTGCCGCACCACGTTGTTGCGCCGGTAGGTGAGTGCTTCTTTCAGCGAAGATGCGCGCTCTTGATACAGACGGAAGCGTTTCGATACGTCGTCGACCTGAATGACGACTTCGCCGGTGCCGTGACCCGTCGAAGACTCGACAGGCCAATCGTTCTCGCCGGTCACAAGGCTTCACTCACGCGTTCGCCATAACGGCGAAACACCATCCAGCCGAGGCCGAACGATGTGAACGAGGAGACAACGATGTAGGCAATTGATGCCAACGACGGCCATTGGAGCAGGTACGTCGCGTCGCGCATGACCTTCACGAACTGGTAGATCGGATTGGCGTTGACCACCGGCAAGACCTTCGGCGCGTTCTTCTTGACAAGCGACTCGAAATAGACAATGGGTGTCGCGTAAAACGCCAAGTTCAACACGACAGCTACGAGGTACGCGACGTCGCGGAGGTACACGTTCGCGACACTCAGCACCAAGCCAATGCCGAATGCGAAGATGCCGACGAAAATCAAGAGTGGTGGAATCATCAACATCGTCGGTGAGCCGTTGCCGAACGCGATCATGATTACCACCAAGATCGTCGCCTCAATGACTGCTTGGCTCAAGGCAACGAGCAAATTCGCGGCCGGTGCGCATTCCGCGGGGAAGTACACCTTCTTCAACAACGGGCCAGCTGAAATCAACGAGTTCATCGATCCATTCACCACGGCGCTGAAGAAGTTCCACACCACAAGGCCAGCAAAGAGGAACATCGCGAAGCTGTTGAGATGTCCGTGACCCTGCGGTGGAGAACCAGCACCGAGCAGTACACCGAAGACGAGCGCGTATGTACCGAGCGTTGCGGCAGGATTGAGCAACGACCAAGCCCATCCCAGAATGCTGCGCTTATACCTCGCCTTCAGCTCACGCTGCGCAAGGTTGCCTACCAGTCCTCGGTAGGTCCACAGATCATTGACGAGCGACACGGCTCCGGCACGGGGTTTGGACGGCGCGAAACGTGGCGCCGAGTTGGCTGGCAGGACCACCGACTATAGCGGTGGAGCCGCGGCGATAGGGGGATCGCCACGCGTTCACGCGTGACTGTCGACTGACGTTCTGTACGCATTCGTTGCCGCGGGCGCGCAGATCCAGTGCCGTAGTGTCGCCGCCATGTCCGGCGCGGTTGAGCACAATGCGCCGGGTGATCTACCGGTTGATCCACTGGTTGGTGGACCGTTGCGCGGGTTCGGGAGCATCCCTGCGCGGATTCGTACTTGGACGGGATCGGTGCCGTCGATCGTCTGGCGAATCATGTTCGTGCATATGGTGCTCCTCGCCGGGTATTCGATCGCGTTGCCCACGTATCGCGCTGCCGATGAAGCGAACCACGTCGACGTTGTCCGCGTCATCGCACACGGCCATGGTTATCCCGACTACAACGACCGTAAGACCGATCCAGCGCTGCTCAAATCGGTGCAACTCATCAAGATCAATCGACACTCCCACCATCTCCTTCGCAGCGAAGCGATCCCGCGCGATCAGCGTCCTGCCATCAACGATTTTGGTGCGAACGGTCCGACTGGTTCAAATCAGATCGTGCAACATCCCCCGCTGTACTACGGGGTCGTCGGCACGGAATATCGGATTGTTCATGCCTTGCTGCCCGGCAACCCGATGCGCGCATTCGATCGCGAGATCGGGGCACTCCGCCTGCTATCGGCATTGTTCGTATTGCCGCTCCCATTGTTTATTTGGCTCGCGACGCGACGCCTTCGGCTCAGCCTCGCGCCCTCGATCGCTGCCACCATGCTTCCGCTCGCGCTCCCGCAGCTTCAACACCTCGGGGCCTCCGTGAACAACGACACAATGTTCATATTGGTGAGTGCCGCGCTCACGCTCACGACTGTGCATATCGCTACCGGCGACACCCGAAAACGAACCATTGCGATGGGCGGGGCCCTCACCGGACTCGCGCTGTTCACCAAGGCGTTCGCGTTCGTGTATCCCGCGTGGCTGGTGCTCGCCGTGATCGCGGGCAGACGTACCAAACACACGCGCCCGTCGGCGACCGATCTTGGCATCGCAGCCGGAATGTCGTTTGCATTCGGCGGCTGGTGGTGGTTTCGCAACCTCGTGAAGTTTGGCGAAATATCGCCGTCGGTGGAATTTGCCAATCGTCTCGACCGTGTACGAGCCGGATTCCATCCGGATTGGGCTCTCTGGTTGAAAGAAGCATTCCGCAGGGTGGGGAAAACGTTCTTCGGCAATTTCGGTTGGTACGACGTTTGGATCCCGGTGGGAGTGATGATTGTCGGCTGGATGCTCATCGCTGTCGTCGTCGCGATCGCCTTCAGCCGACGAATCAATCGGGACGACGCGTCGCAACCTGGCGAACGCAACCACATTGCGCTTCCTTCGCTCTGGGTCACCACGGTGCTGTTCGCTCCCTTCGCGCTGCTCGGTGTGTTTGTGTTTGCGAACGCAGCCCGGCTGTACGCACATTCCAGCCAACTTGTACTCCTGCAGGGCCGCTACCTCTTCGGCGGGCTCGCCGGCCTCGGCGCGCTGGCGGCAATCGCGTTGTGTTCGGTTGAACGCCGCGCGCCGTGGCTCATGCGCTACGCACCCGCCGGAGCGTTTGTTGCAATTGTCGTGATGCACGCGTTCGCGGCGCGCGCGATCCTCGGCTACTACTGGGGTTCGGCAACCGATGGCGTTGGTGCGCAGCTTCGCACGCTGATCGCTTGGTCGCCATGGCCCGTGTGGTGCGTTGCCATTGGAACTGCAGTTGGTGCGATCGCGATCGTGTTGCTCAGCGCTGCGATCGTGACGAACCTGCAAGCGACGTCAATCATGTCGCATCGGGATCCACAATGAGCGACGACGAGCAGCACCGAAACATTCCAGTCGAAGCGCACACTGCTCGCGACCCAATGACGCTGCTGGTTGTGGTTGCGATTGTGGTATTCGGTGCTCTTGGGATCGGGTCCGCGCTGTGGGGCGGTCGAGTCTTCCATAGCGCAGATTTGCTCTTGCACTATGCCCCATACCGCGATGCTGCGCCCGAACATTTCTTGCCACAGCGACCGTGCGTCAGCGACCCTGTCGACAACGTGCTGCCTGCGTCAACCGAGCTGCACAAACAGGCACTCGACGGTCATTTCGCGCTGTGGGATTCGTATGCTGGTGGGGGTGCACCGCTCGGAAGCGTTCCCAATTTCGCTGCGCTTTCACCGCTTTCGTTGCCCGCATGGGTGTTGCCGCCGTGGCTCGCTCCCGGTTATATCAAGCTCCTCGAGATTCTCGCGGGGGCGGCGGGAACTGCACTGTTCTTGCGCAGGCTTCGTCTCACTCGCGCTGCCGCGGCGCTCGGCGGCCTGCTGTTTGTGTCGTCTGGCTTCATGGTCTTGTGGTCGAACTGGCCACAGACGCGAACCGCTACGTGTATTCCTTGGGTCTTTTGGGCGATTGAACGTTTCGTCGCGAAGCGAACAGTTGCATCAGCAGTCCCGATCGCGTTGTCGGTCGCCGCGATGCTCCTTGGTGGATTCCCTGCCATCGCCGGATACGCCCTATACGCCGCGGTGCCATATCTCATTATTCGACTGTTCGCCACGAACTCGACGCGGTCTGCGACGAAGCACACCGCCGTGGGCTTCGCGTTCATCGCAGCCGGCGCGACACTGATCGCGTTCCAACTCTTCGCATTCGCAACGCAACTTGCAGGACTGAACCTCGATCGCGCACAGACCGCAAATGTCCGGCTGCCATTCTCGTCGCTCGTGACGGCGTTTGCGCCGAGCGCCTACGGCGAGTGCGGAGGAAGGGAATACTTCGGTCCGTACAACCAACTCGAAGTTGTGGCCTTCGTCGGGGCTGCTGCGCTCGTCTTGGTGGGAGTGGCAATCTTGCGTGGAACTGCACCGGGCGTTCCGAGAGCCGCCAGAAGCTTCTTCATATCAGCGCTCGCAGTCACGGTCACACTCGGATGGGTTGGACATCTGCCACTCCAAATTGCTCAGAAGTTTCCGGTCTTTTCCAACAATCCCGTCTTTCGCATCCGATCCCTTTTCGGCTTCCTGGTTGCTGTGCTTGCAGCAATGGGCTTTGATCGGTTGCAACGAATGCCGCGGCCGAACAGCCGGACTCGTGGCCGCCTCGAGATCGGTGGATGGTGCATCGCGCTCGGGATGGTGATGGCCCTGGTGTGGCGGAACCACAGCGTCTATCGCACGGTCGTTGGATATCGAGCGTCGGCGTTCATTCTCCCGCTGATCGCTGGCGGCGTCGCTGTGGCTGTGGTCGGGATTGCCGCGACGCGACGGTTTGCGACAGCTCCCAACCGAGCGCGAATCGCCGTACTTGCCGTACTCCCGATCATTGTGCTGGTCGAGAGTACGACCTTTGCGCGCGGATTCTGGCCGCGTATCGAACGTAACGAGTTCTATCCGACAACGTCGGTGCATTCATTCCTCGCCCGCAATTCACAGAATGGCGAACGGTATATTGGTACCGGCTTTACGATGCTGCCGGGTACAAATGTGTACTACGAGCTCTCGACTCCAAATGGTCACGGTTTCACAACTCCGAGGTGGATGGAACTGCTCAAGACCATCGATCCAACAGTCGCACATACGCCGACCTTCACGGCGTTCGCATCCCAGCTTGCAGTGGAACGCGTCGCTTCACCGATTCTCGACCGTATGGCTGTGAAATGGGTCGTCACCGATCCGCGCGAGCCGCTCTACGGAACCAAGGACTCGACGCCGATTGCTACGAGCACCGTTGCGCTTCACTCGAGTTCGGCGGTCGAAGCGCCGCTGCCGAACGTGCAATTGCGCGGCATCGGCGTCACGGTACAAACAGCGAAGGCCTTGACGCGCCCAGCATGGTTGCGAATCGACGTGCTCGACACCGCGAAACGCGTGATTGCATCGAACCGACGACGCGTCGACGCGGAATTTAACAGCGGCGAATTCATGGTCGCTATCGCAGGAGAATCGTTGGCTCCGGGACGACGCACGGTCCGCGTGTCGCTCGAAGGTGGCACAGGTTTGGTGCAATTGGGCGCGGCTGGGTCGATACCCGCGCCGGTGCTCAGCATTGTCAAGCCTGCCGACGATGGCTTGCGGCTGCGTTTCGTGGGACCGGCGAATGTTTGGCAACGCACGACCGCGTTGGCACGGGTGAGATGGGCGTCACGCGCGATCGAGTCGGACAACACCGTGGCACGACTGACATATCTCGCACAGCACCGCTCACCCGACACGATCGTGATCGAACAGCCCGAATCCCAAACCGACGGGCTCGGTGCCACCATTCTGCGCGCCGACACAACAGGGGATCAGCGTCACATTCGAGTTGCTGCGCGGGGGTCGGGGTACGTCGTCATCGCCGATGCATTGGTCGACGGGTGGCATGCGACGGTCGACGGTCATTCGACGCCGTTATTGACTGCGGACCATGCGATGGTCGCAGTGCGGGTTCCCAAAGGTATACACAATCTCGTCGTGACATACACGCCCCCGAAACAGCGCCTTGGTTTCGTGGTTTCCATCGCGACGTTGCTCGCACTCTGCGCGATTCTCCTGGCGACCCGACAGAGGAAGCGCCAGACGGCACTCCACGTGAAGCGAGACGCTTCGCAACGCTAGGTTCGGCACTCATGGCCACCGGGACGCTGCGTCACGACGACGACATCGCGCGAGGCCTCGTTGAGTGGTGCAACTACGCCTTCCCAGACCGAGTGGATCAACGCGTCGATGCGATACTACGACCGACGAGCGGATGGTCGAACGAAACCATTGTGGTGTCGGCGAGTTGGCGGACGACGGAACACAGCGAACGCATGGCCGATCGCTTTGTACTGCGGCTCCCGTCGCTGCTGCCAACATTTCCCACCTACGACCTTGGCGCACAGGCTTCGGTACACGGAGCGCTTGTAGGCATGCCGTTTCGGATACCACCAATAATTGCGTTCGAACGCAACACGCGATTCCTGGGCGCGGAATTTCTTGTCATGGGGTTCGTTGTCGGACGGCCACTCGGTGACATCCCTGCACGAGACCCGTGGCTCATCGCTGCCGACCTGGCGACGCAATGCCGGGTCCTCGACGGCTTTGTCGCCGCGCTCGGAAGTCTGCACGCTCGCGACCGAGCGGTGTTCGCGCTCGACGCGACGCTGCGGCACGGTCTTGGCGACGAATTGGAATACTGGCAGGAATACTGTCGATGGGCGGCCGATGGCAGCGCAGCGCCTCGTCGCTGGCGTCTCGTGGTGCGTCGCAACGGCGCCAGAACACCTCTCCTCGCCCTCACTGTTGTGGGGCGACGCGCGGTTGGGCAACGTGATGTTCGACGACAGCGGGTCGGTGGAGGCGCTGCTCGACTGGGAGCTGGCAACTATCGGCCCGGCCGAAATGGACCTCGGCTGGTACCTCGCACTGGATCAACTGACGAACCTCTATGTACGCGAAAGGGTTCCCGGATTCCGTCGTCGTTCTGGGGTCATCGCCGAATACGAACGTGCGCTGGGCCGGAAGGTTGAGCATCTCGAGTGGCACGAGATTTTCGCGCTCGTGCGCTCCATCGCGATCAACGATCGCCAAGCCAGACTTGCCGCGCGAGCTGGAACGAAATATCCAGGCATCGCAGGCGACGAGAATCCAGTGCTGGATGTGCTCGAGCAACGCATCGCGCGGTTCGAACACCGCTGAGCGAGCGGCAATGCCTCAACTGCTGTGCGGAGCCGCGGTCAGTGGCCACGGCATCTCTTGTTCAGCCGCCCGCGCCACATCGAACAACAGATCGTCGGCGTGATGGCGAGCGAGCACTTGCATGCCGACCGGAAGTTCCCCGATCGATCCGATAGGTATCGACACCGCTGGGTTGCCGTAAATGTTTGAGATGATCGTCAGGCCTCCCATATTGATGAGATCAGGGAAACGCTCGACGGCCTGTTCGACGAGCGTGTTTGGTAATTTCGGAGCGACGCCAGCCGCGACGCGAGCCATACCCATCAGTGCACGGAAACCCATCTTGGCGGCGGCGTTTGTCGTTGCCCAGTCGATGAAATTGTCGCTCTCGCTACTCATCGTTGCGTCGGCAGGAAATGCCGGGCCAGGATTCGTCGCAGCAATAATGAAGTCGACGTTGTCAAAGGCGTCGGCCATGACCTCATTGGCCTGGATGCGTTGGGCCTCGGCGACGGCAGCCAGATTGAGGTTGTACAACGACTGGGATAGTCGCAACCCAATTGCGATTTCGTCGGTCAACTCGTTCGCGCACGCCGGCCAACGATCACCGAAGTCGGCGAGCAGGGTGGCCAAATTCCCGATCATCCATTGTGCCGCGAGATTCGGCGGCGCGACGGTCATCGACACCTCGACCATTCCGGCCGCTTTGATCAACCTGGCTGCGCTCGCGCGCAGGTGGGCCTCGACTCCCGGTTCGAGCTGCACACCGCCAAGATTCGCCACGACAGCAACCTTGCGGCCCCGCAGTTCGTGCGACCCAAGGTTCCGTTCCCAACCGCCGGAGCTGGGCAGCGATGCCGGATCATGGGTGTCGGCGCCCGCACAAACGTCGTAATAGCGGGCGGCGTCGCGAACTGATCGGGCGAGACAACCGAACACGACCGTGCCAGGTCGAAAGTACGCGCCAGGACCCCGGGGAATTCTGCCATACGTCCCCTTCATCCCGAGCGTGCCTGTGTAACCGGCCGGTATCCGAATCGATCCGCCGCCATCTGCGCCCGTTGCGATCGTCACTAACCCGCCGGCGACAGCGGCCGCGCTGCCGCCTGATGAACCGCCGACGGTCTTGCCATGCGACCACGGGTTATGGGTGACGCCATTGAGTTTGGTCACGCTGACATTGAGCCCGCCAAATTCGCTCGCAGTTGTCAGGCCAATTGGAATCGCACCCCCCAGACGCTCGAAGCGATCCACGACCGTGCTGTTGTGATCAGCGAGACGATCGCGAAACACCAGTGATGCACCGGTATCTGGCCAACCCTTGCGGGAATCCAGTTCCTTGATTCCCACCGGCACGCCCCCAAACGGGAGACCGACATCGGCGCGTTCGGCCGCGAGCACGGTCGACTCGACGTCGGTATATGAGAAGCAGTTCAGGTCGCTGCTGGCAATCGCCGCGAGCGTCGCGGCAAGTTCTTCACCTGGTGTCCGCCCACCGCGTCGAAATTCCTCAACAAGCGAAACTGCATCGCCAGACCAGGGTGCATCAACCATGCCATATGTTGTCACAGATGACTGCGGCCCCGCGGTGACCACACCTCTCGTCCCGCCGCTCTTGCGACGAACTGCGACAGATGAGTTTGTCGCGCCGCGCCACAGCCGCCACGATGCCAATGCAATAGAACGAGTGTCTACAGGCAGTAGAGTATTCGTGCAACATACCCGACTATAAGCCGTGACATGCCAGCATGATCGGAGCACGACAGCAGCTACGTTGCGGGCG
>JBBRPC010000145.1:0-9396 GCA_038228615.1 Acidimicrobiia bacterium
ATTGCGCACTACCGTTTTTCAAGAGGCCGAACGTGCAGTGAATTCGGTCGGATTGTGTGTCGTCGTTGCGGCCGGACGTTACCGCTCTGCATCGGCGTGGGCTGCCCGATGGGCGCTACCGTCGCTCGCTATGGCTCATCAGTTCATCATCACGATGCACAAATTGCGACGTGTCGTTCCTCCCGATCGCGAGATTTTGCGCGGGATCAATATCTCGATGTTTCCCGGCGCAAAAATCGGCGTGTTGGGATCGAACGGTGCCGGCAAGAGCACCTTGCTTCGGATCATGGCTGGTGTGGACGATGGCTATCAAGGTGAGGTGCGGCTGACCCCGGGCTACACGGTCGGGTACCTTCCGCAGGAGCCAGATCTCGACGCTGCCAAAAACGTCCGCGAGAACGTGATGGATGGACTCGGCGAGCTGCGCGTCGCGCTCGAGCGCTTCGATGAAGTTTGCAACGCAATGGGCGAGCCCGACGCCGACTTCGACAAGTTGCTCGCTGAACAGGCAGAACTCCAGGACAAGATCGACGCTTCGAATGGCTGGGAGATCGACCGTACGCTCGACATCGCGATGGATGCCCTGCGTTGTCCGCCCGACGATGCCGATGTGACACAACTCTCGGGTGGAGAGCGGCGTCGGGTGGCGTTGTGTCGGCTCTTGCTTTCGCATCCCGATCTCTTGCTCCTCGACGAACCGACCAACCATCTCGACGCCGAGTCGGTCGCCTGGCTCGAACGATTTTTGCGCGACTACACCGGGACGGTGGTCGCAGTCACCCACGATCGTTACTTCCTCGACAATGTTGCCGGGTGGATTCTCGAACTCGACAAAGGCCACGGGATTCCCTGGGAAGGCAACTACTCGAGTTGGTTGGAACAAAAGGCCGAACGAATCGCTCAGGAAGAAAAGGTCGATGAGACCCGTCGCCGAACCTTGGCGCGCGAACTCGAATGGATTCGCATGGCGCCCAAGGCGCGTCATGCCAAGGGCAAGGCGCGCATCACGGCATTCGACGCGTTGCAGGCCGAAGCTGATGCAGTCGAAGGCCGCCAGGACAAATTGCAGATCTCCATTCCGCCAGGGCCTCGTCTCGGCGACGTCGTGGTCGAAGCCGTTGGCCTTCAGAAGGCATTCGGTGATCGCCTGTTGATCGACGAACTCGATTTTTCGCTGCCGCGCGGCGGAATTGTGGGCGTGATCGGAGCGAATGGAGCCGGCAAAACCACGTTGTTTCGGATGCTCGTCGGCCAGGACAAGCCCGATGTCGGTGAGCTCACGGTGGGATCGACTGTGCAGTTCGCGTATGTCGACCAATCACGTGCAACGCTCGATGCTGCCAAGACGGTGTACGAGGAGATCACCGGGGGCGTCGATCATCTCAAAGTCGGCAATCGGGAAATCCACGGACGTGCGTACTGTGCCGGACTGAATTTCAAAGGCAGCGACCAGCAAAAGAACGTTGGCGATCTGTCTGGTGGCGAACGGAATCGACTCCACCTTGCCAAGGCGTTGCTCCAGGGCGGGAACGTGTTGTTGCTCGACGAACCGACAAATGACCTCGACGTCGACACGCTGCGTGCCTTGGAAGACGCATTGCTCGACTTCCCAGGCTGTGCCGTTGTGATATCGCACGATCGATGGTTCCTCGACCGGATTGCGACCCATGTGTTGGCATTCGAAGGAGACAGCGTGGTGCGCTGGTTCGAAGGCAACTTCTCTGACTACGAAGTCGAGAGGAAGAAACGCCTCGGTGCCGATGCCGACCAACCGCACCGAATCAAATACAAACCGCTGACACATTGAGGCATTGCTCACGACGGGCCAAGTGCTATTGGGGCGCTTGAACGCTGTTGAGCGACTCGACCACGAATTGCGTTCCGCATGGCCCTGTTTTCGCAAGGAGTCGACCCGTGACGAACAGGCGTGACCCGGGTGCAGCGAGCAGCGTTCCATCTCGCGTCAGGCCGCTGGCGGCGACCGTGTAATTGCGAGGGAACTGGAGCGAACGTAGGCCGAGCTTTCCGTCGAGTTCGAGACGCGCGCATTGCTTGACCACAGTGAACAGTCCACTCACAGTCGTGAGCGCCGCGTCGGTGGGATTCGGGCCAGGATCACGAAGCGTCGTGTTCGGGCCGGGGTCGGTGACCGTCGAATTCGGTCCCCGGTTTGCGGGTGAGTTCTTCGCAGTGTCGCTGCTGCAACCCGCGAGTGCCATCGTCAGACACACGGCCGTCGCAAGACCTATCGGGATGAAGCGGTGTGGCGGACCAACCATGGCCCTATTGTGCTGCTTGATGGAGGCCGTCGCGCGCATTCTCTCGGCGGTGGCTGGTCTGATGGTGATCGTTGCCGTCCTCGACGCCGCAGTTCGGACATTCGTTCTGCCACGCAGCGCGACGGTGACATTCACCCGCTCGATCGCACGGGCAAGTCGCGCCGTATTCAATCTTGGGGTTCGAAGCGCAGACACATATCCGAAACGCGACCGCATTATGGCGCTGTACGCTCCGATCACACTGTTGCTGTTCCCAGCGGTGTGGCTGGTCTCGTTGTTCATTGGCTTTGCAGCGATGTTTTATGCCGCCACTGGAGCGTCGGCTGGAACCGTGTTTCGGTTTTCTGGCTCAGCCTTGTTCACCTTAGGTTTTGCGACGCCATCGAGCGCTGCGCCGACTGTGCTGGTGCTATGTGAGTCGGCGATTGGGCTCACGCTGTTGGCGTTGCTGATTTCGTACCTACCTTCGATCTATGGCGCATTCAGCCGCCGCGAAATTGCCGTGTCGCGCCTCTCGGTTCGGGCAGGAACGCCGCCGTCGGCAGTGGCCATGCTGGAACGCGCGCATCTTGCGCAGTTCACTGATCGTCTCGATGAGCTGTGGGAGGAATGGGAGCTTTGGTTCGTTGAACTCGAAGAGACCCATACGTCGTTGGCGATCCTGAGTTTCTTTCGTTCGCCCCACCCCGATCGATCATGGGTGACGGCGTCCGGTGCAGTGCTTGACGCAGCCTCGCTGTGGATGGCAGCGCTCGAGACGCCAGCAACGCCAAACGCTGCGTTGTGCGTTCGGTCTGGCTTCATTGCCTTGCGCTCCATTGCCGACTCGTTTGGGATCGCATACATCGAAGATGTTGACCACGCGACCGAAATCAGTGTTTCGCGAGATGAATTCGAAGAGACGTTGAATCGGCTTGCGGCACGAGGTATCCCGTTGAAAGCCGACCGAGATCAGGCATGGCGAGACTTTTGTGGTTGGCGAGCGAATTATGACACGGTGTTGCTGGGGATTTCCGGGCTAATTATGGCTCCCTACGCTGCGTGGTCGAGCGACCGGTCGCCCGCCAAGCCCAGGGGCAGGTTGTCTCGGCGGGATCGCGGAGTGCACCAGTGATCTCAACCATTCGGTGAATGATTTGCGCTGTGTTCACACGATCGTGACACCTGCGCTCTACACAACGTCGGCGGATCGGGCACAATGGTGCTGACGAACATCCGCGACAACGAGATATCCAAGAACTACAACGCACGCGACAGCGCACGAACGAGAGAAGGGACGCGCGATGGAACGGCTCTCGGGACTTGATGCGGCGTTTCTTTCACTTGAGACGCCCGCCGCCCACATGCACGTGATGGCGGTCGCGGTGATCGACCCAAGCGACGCGCCCGATTTCGATTTCGGACGCGTGCGCGAACATTTCTTGGAGCGGCTCCCGTTGATTCCGCCATTTCGGCGGCGCTTGGTCACTGTTCCCTTCGGATTGCACTATCCGGTGTGGGTCGAGGATCCGAACTTCGATATCGACTACCACCTCCAACGCGCCGCGATTCCTGCGCCCGGGAGTGCACACCAACTCGCGGAGTTTGCGGCTGGAGTCGCGGGGCGCCCGCTCGATCGCGACCGGCCGCTGTGGGAGATGTACTACGTCGAAGGTTTGGAAGGTGGCCGCGTCGGGCTCATTTCCAAGATCCACCATTCCGCGATTGACGGTCTGTCTGGCGTCGACATCATGGCGCATCTGTTTGATCTGGAACCGAATCCTGCGACTCGGCTCGACGTAGCGCTTGCGCCGGAGTGGCGTGCCGACCACGTGCCGAACGAAGCCGAGTTGCTCGGTTACGCAGTTGTCTCGATCGCGCGTCAACCTGCTCGTATCGCTCGCACGGCAATCAAAATGGTGGGAAGCGCGACGAAGATCGTGCAGCGCGTGACCGGCGGACACAACAAAGCCGGTCTGCCGATGACAGCGCCGAAACTCGCGATGAACGGCATGATCACGCCTCACCGCAAGATCGCGTTTGCGAGTGTGGAATTGAGCGAGGTCAAACGCGTCAAAGACGCGTTGGGTGTCAAACTCAACGACGTCGTACTCGCGATCGCCACTGGGGCGCTCCGGACGTACCTCGATGGACGAGGGGAACTGCCAGATCGTTCGCTCGTCGCCTCGATCCCAACCTCAGTGCGCACAGAAGACCAAAAAGACACCATGGGCAATCGTGTGTCGTCGATGTTCGCTTCGCTGCCCGTGCAGATTGACGATCCACTCACACGTTTACAACACATTCATGAAGCGATGTTGCAGGCGAAAGATATGCACGAAGAGATCGGCGCGAACACGCTGCAAGATCTTGCCGAACTCGCGAGTCCGGCGATGCTTTCGAGCGTCATGCGGATGGTGACGACGCTAAAACTCACCGACCGTCTCGGCACGGCGATTCACAATGCGGTGATTTCAAATGTGCCAGGACCGTCGTTTCCGCTCTACATCGCTGGCGCACGGCTTGTCGCTATGCACCCGCTCGGCCCAATATTCGACGGCGCGGCACTGAATCTCACCGTGATCAGCTATCTCGACAGTATCGACTTCGGATTTCTCGGTTGCCGCGAACTCATGCCGGATCTCGACGACCTTGCCCGAGCGGTCACCGATGGATTCGCCGAGTTGGTCAAGCTCGTCGACGCGATTACCGCGCCGACGCCCTCCGCGCCGGCAAGCATCCGCAAGTCGCGAGACCGTTCCGGGCGTGGCGAGCGATCGGATCGGCCGGTGCGCCCAGCGACGGGACTGAGTCGAGTTGCGCCGAGGACGGCCCGCTAGAAGATGCTGTCGAGGAAGGGTGCTCCCTCGGCACGAGTCGCGCCGCGCTCGATGAACCATTCGTAGCCGAACGATGTCGCGAATGCATCGTTTGGCATTTGGAGAAAGAAGCTTTGTTCGCCGATCTGGCTGGCGTGCGCCATCATGGCGGACTTTTTGAGCGCGACATATTCGCTGACCTCGACACGATGCGTGATCTGCCATTCGCGCATTCCCAGGTTGAATGCTTCGATGGTTTCGGCTCCTCGCGACATTTCCTCTTGCATTTCTTTGGGTATTTCGTCGCGTTGACGTTGCATGATGGCCCAAATGAAATCTCGGTTCATCGTTGCCTCGAACACCGCTGGCGTGTTCGCGAGTTCGCTAGCGCGGGCGCCGACATGGTGCACCTTGACATGATCGGGATGCAGATAGTTGCCCCGTTCGTCGTAGCCGATGAGGATATCGGCGTGCTCGTCGCGCAGGATGACAGCGAGACGCTGAGCGGCCTCCTCAAGATCGGCGGAGTGGAACGTGCCAGCGTCGTTGATCCGCGGGTCGTCCTCCATGCCAGAGTCGCGGTAGCCGAGAAATTCGACACGGTCGGCGCCGATGAGTGCCGCCGATGCGAGCGTCTCAGTGGTCCGTCGATCGGCGAGTGTTTCGTCGGCGCGAAGATCGTCGGGCACTTCGCCGAGTTCGCCTCGTGTTGCGACGACGAGCACGACACGGTGCCCCGCGGCCTTTGCCTTCGCCATCGTGCCGGAGGTCGCAATCGCCTCGTCGTCTGGGTGCGCGTGCAGAACTACCAATGTCGTCATGCGCCGATTCTCGCATATGTCATCGACCCAACCAGGCTCACGTTCCAGAGCTAGCGCGGCGCGGTGAGGATTGCGAAGGTCGCACTCGCGAGCGCGTCGAGTAGCGCTTCGTCGTCGGCAGGGACTGCTCGGGCCAGCCGGTAGTAGTAGCTGCGCTCGATCATTGCCATGATGATCGACGCGGTGAGCGTCGCGTCGCTCGGCGGTATTGGCCACATCCCAAGAATTTGCTCCGCGAGTGCGACCACGAAATTCGTGAGGAGCGCTTCACCTTGGGCGGCGATGTCGTTCCCGGCAATTTCAATCTCCGTCCAGACCCGTACAATTGGGGCGCGACGCTTGTACAAGTCGCCGAATTGTTCGATCCAGTCTCGCAACGGTGCTGCGTTTGATGTAGTGAGATCTATTGCCGGTAATGAGCGCGCGAGGTCTCGGAATTCTTCGCTGACGGTGGTCATCAACGTCAAGAACAGCGCCTCCTTGTTGGCAAAATAGAGATAGAACGTGCCGTGCGATGTACACGCGGCTTTGACGATGTCGTCGACGCGCGTCGAGTGGTATCCGTTCGATTCGAAGACATCGACCGCCGCGGCCAGGAGCCGTGCCTGCGTTTGTTGGCCCCGCGATTTGGGTGCCCCCGGACTTGCCACGACCAACAAGGTACGCGAACCTGACTCCCACGTCACCTTTGCGCAATACTGCAGCACGCAGGTTGTTGGTTTATGACGAGATGCAGCGTCGTCGGGCGCGCAGATGAGGTTCCGGAGGTCGAAAATGTCAGTGACGGTTGGAGAGGCGCGCAGCATGGAATTCCCTGCACTCACGCGCACAATGTTCGTGAAGTATGCCGGCGCCTCCGGCGATTTCAACCCGATGCATCACGACGACACGATCGCGGCACAAGTCGGGAATCCTTCCGTGTTCGGTCATGGCATGCTGACGATGGGGCTCGCCGGACGCGTGTTGACCGACTGGTTCGGGCCCGAATCGGTTCGCCGCTTTCAGGTGCGTTTTGCCAAACAGGTGTGGCCGGGCGATGTGTTGACGGCCACGGCGACCGTAGTCGGGCTACGCGACGAACCTGGCGGCATCCTCGCAGATCTCGACCTTGTCGTGGTGAGCGACAAAGGCGCCGAAGCCGTGCGCGGTGCCGCGACCTGCGCGGTCGGGTAACCGCCGTGGGATTGCTTGGAGGGCGCGTTGCCGTCGTGACGGGTTCCGGCCGCGGAATTGGGCGTGAGTTCGCCTTGTGCCTGGCGCGTGAGGGTGCCCATGTCGTGGTGAACGACGTTGGCGCTGCACTTGATGGGACAGCAACGGGTGAAACGCCGGCTCAGGCTGTTGTCAACGAAATCGAAGCGCTTGGTGGTAGGGCGATCGCGAATGCTGATTCGGTGAGCGACTTTGCTGGCGCCCGCAACATTGTGCAAAGCGCGCTCGACGCGTTCGGCCGGATCGATGTGTTGGTGAACAATGCTGGAATTGTCCGCGACAAGACGCTGCTCAAGATGGACGAGGGCGACTACGACTCGGTCGTCGCAGTGCACCAGAAGGGTGCCTTTAACACCACCCGCCACGCGGCCGAGCACATGAAGACACAGGGCTACGGACGCATCATCAACATCACCTCGTCGGCAGGTTTACGAGGCAACTTCGGCCAAACAAACTATGGGGCGGCCAAGGCAGCGATCATGGGCATGACGTTTGTTTGGGCATTGGAACTCGGACGTTACGGAATTACCGTTAATGCGGTCGCGCCAGCTGGCGCGACGAGAATGACCGCCGCGTTGTATGAGCGGTCGGGGAACGCGGTTCCTCCTGAGGAAGACCCGGCGTTGAACGCGCCGCTCATTGCATTTCTTGCTTCGGAGCAAGCCGGACACGTGAACGGTCAGATTCTCGGACGAACGGAATACGCGTACACACTGTTCCAACATCCGAAACCGATCGGTTGGATGTGGCGAGACGGTGGCTGGACTGCAGAACAGGTGGCCGCGGATTTCGATAAATGTCTCGGTCAGCACCTGCAGCAGGTTGGCATGGTCATGCCCAAGAGCATGGCGAAATAGTCGAACGTTCGGCGCTGGGCAGCTCGATGCGTTGGCAGGTCGGCGTGGTCGACATCGTGTACGCCGACCTCGATGCAGTTGCAGACCGCGCAACTGCGGCCGCGGCGGACGGGTACGAGCACATCGATCCACGTATTGGGTATATCGACACATCGTTCGCACTGCCGATCGGTTGTCCGACAGCCTTTCCCAAACCGGTCGCAGGATGGTGCGCGACTCCTTCACCACCCCGTGTATCCGAGTCGAACGACGGTTTCGAACGAGCACTGCGATGGTGGCGAGCGGCTCCGGATGCGCTGTTAGAACCCTGGGCAGGTGGTGCAGTTGCTACCTGGGACGAAATCCGCGCGTTGCGAGCTGAGCTACCGCGACTACGGCTCCTCGTCGACACCGGCCACATTGCCGACATGGGCGGCGACCCATGCGAGTACCTCGCCTTGGCATCCCATGTCCAACTTCGTCAGGGTTGTGCCGGTCACCCACAACTCCACGTCGATGACTCCCGAGGGACGGTGGATGTCGACGCAGTCGCGCGTCGCCTGGAACAACTCGACTACCAGGGTCTGATCTCCATCGAATACTTCGATCTTCCCGAACAAGGCTGGTCGCTCGACGAACCACGGAAGTGGGCGCTCGACCTGGCGTGCGCCTGGCGAGCGAAATAAGCCGAAGCGTTGCCGGATCGATCCGCTGCGTGAAATGTTTCGGTGGCACGTCGCCCCGCTGCCTGGCGGTAATACTGCATCGTGAGCAGGAAACCGATTCGCGGTGATCTCACGCGGCGGGGTTTCTTAGCTGGCGTGACGGTGCTGGCAGCGCAGGCATGTTCCTCCTCGGCGCGCCGCCGAGCGGTCCCGCACAGCCAACCCGTCGCGACGTCATCGGTTCGAACGACTGTCACCCAACCTGGGCCGGTCGACACGACCACAACGAGTACCGCACCGCACGACGGGCTGCGCTTCATCCTTGCCAGCACGCCATATTGGGCGCAGCGTTTTGTTGATCCACCGGAACCGAGCATTGAGACTCTCGCACGTCGATATCTCGCCACAACCAACGTCCCTGATCCCGTGCAATTCCTGTTGGGTTGGTGCTCAGCGCACGAATTCGATCAGGTGCAAGCTGGCATACAAACCAATGCTGGGGAGGTGCTTGGTGTCGCGTGGGTCTCCGGCTACTGGCATGGTGTCTACCTACGCTCGCTCGCCGACAGAACGAAACTCGGCGGCCCCGCGCCAACAACACAGCCGCTGTCGCAGCGACGTTTCGATGATGTGATCGTTGCCGGTGCCCGACGCGATGCCGCGATGCGCCGCGCGGGAGGCGATGCGCTGATCAACGATGTGGATAGCTCACTTTGGCGACCTGTCGGGTCGCGTGCGGCGGCCGCGACGGGACTGGTCGAACTGTGCGGCGAGGCCCGTGGATC
>JBBRPC010000146.1:0-9322 GCA_038228615.1 Acidimicrobiia bacterium
GACGGGGAATACCCCAGGCGGCTGGTCGTCTTTGCTTTCCAGCGCGGTCATGTCAAGTTTGATCGCAACTCCGCTGACGTGGCTTCCCGACAGGGTCAAGGATCCGGAGACGCCAGAAGTCTGGACGACCGCGGTGTGTGCGAGCGGACCAAACTTCTCGTTAATACGAAATCCTGCGGTCGTATCGGCGCCGGACTGCACGACGTAGTGCCCATCTGGCCCCGTTGTCGATGCGACCGTCGCGCGGGTCGTGAGCGCGAGCTTCGGCGGTGCGTCGTCGCGGATGACGTAGTACCAGACTCCAAAACCCCCGCCGACGAGCACCAGGAGCACGATCAGCGACAAGATTCTTTTCAAGGGAGGTTCCTTCGGGGGCTGGTTCGCGGCACTTGCCGCACAAAGGTACGCGCGTCATGGTGAAGATCGCGCGCGGATGTCGGGCGTTTGCCACAGGAAGATGGGATAACATGGCGATCAATGAGTCAGATGTGCACTTTTTTCGTCATTACTGTTATTTCGTAGCGAGCGCCGGTCGTCCGGTGTTCGCGTCTGCCGCCCCAACAAGGGCGGTTTTTTGTTGCCCGTCTCAAGAAGGATCTGTTCCTGATGACCCACAAGATCGCGGTGGTTGCCGGTGACGGCATCGGACCTGAGGTCACCACCGAAGCGTTGAAGGTCGTGCGTGCGGTTGGCGTGAGCATCGACACGGTCGACTTTGATCTCGGTGGCGCTCGCTATTTGCGCACAGGTGACGTGCTCCCCGACGGCGAACTTGACCGACTCCGTGAGTTCGACGCGATCCTCGGCGGCGCCATCGGAACCCCCGACGTGCCTCCTGGCGTGTTGGAACGGGGCCTCCTGCTCAAGATGCGTTTTGCGCTCGACCTCTACATCAACCTGCGGCCGTTCAAAGCCACAGCGAACCGGCATAACGATGGGGTCGACTTCCTGGTCGTTCGCGAGAACACCGAAGGTACCTACGCTGGCGAAGGCGGTTTCTTGCGGCAGGGAACCCCGCTCGAAATCGCGACGCAGGGTTCTGTCAATACCAGAATGGGCGTGGAACGCTGCGTGCGATACGCCTTCGACCTCGCCCGATCGCGCGAGCGGAAACACTTGACGCTCGTGCACAAGACGAACGTGCTCACCTTCGCTGGCGATCTCTGGCAGCGAACGTTCGACGAAGTTGGCAAAGAATTTCCGGATGTCACGACGGCGTATCACCATGTAGATGCCGCGTGTATCTACATGGTGCAAGACCCAGCTCGTTACGACGTGATTGTCACCGACAACCTGTTCGGTGACATCCTGACCGATCTTGCTGGCGCGGTCAGCGGCGGGATTGGCAGGGCCGCGTCGGCCAACATGAACATGGCACGAACGGCTCCATCGTTTTTTGAGCCAGTACATGGCTCGGCGCCCGATATCGCAGGCAAGGGCATCGCCGATCCGCGCGCCGCGATTATCAGCGCAGCGATGATGCTCGACTTCCTCGGGGAGAGCGATGCCGCGCAACGAATTCGCACAGCAGTCGCAACAACCGACCTCGTTGAAGGTTCGACGATTCAAATTGGCGACGCAATCTGCGGCGCTCTGTAAATACCCGACGCATTAACCCGACGCATTCAAACCTGTCTCCCGCTCGACATGCGGGCGGAGAGCCCGAAAGGACGATCGACATGCCGATTACCCCCACACCAAAAATCTGGATGAACGGTGAGATGGTCGACTGGGATAAGGCCCAGATCCATATTCTCACCCACACGTTGCACTACGGCATGGGTGTCTTCGAAGGGATCCGCGCGTACGAGACAAGCACCGGCCCGGCGGTGTTTCGGCTCACCGAGCATGTCCAACGTTTGCACCGAAGCGCACACATGATGCAAATGGAGATGCCGTATTCCGTCGACGAAATCGTGCAGGCCACGAAGGACGTCGTGCGCGCCAGCGGGTTGCCGAGTTGTTATATCCGTCCGATTGCCTACTACGGCTACGGCGAGATGGGACTCAATACGATTCCGTGCACAGTTGATGTCGCGGTGGCGTGTTGGCCGTGGGGTGCATACCTTGGCGATGATGCGTTGACCAAGGGCGTGCGGATGAAGATCTCATCGTGGCGTCGCCACGATCACAACATCATGCCGCCGGCCTCGAAGACCACTGGGAACTACGTGAATTCCTCACTTGCCAAGGTCGAGGCGTTGAAGGCCGGCTACGACGAAGCACTCTTGCTCAATCCGCAGGGAATGGTGAGCGAATGCACCGGCGAGAATATTTTCGTGGTGACCGATGGTGTCATCGTGACGCCACCGTCAACGGCCGGTGCGCTCCGGGGTATCACCCAGGATTCGGTCACGACGATCGCGCGCGATTTCGGATTTCAAGTTCGGATCGGTGAACTCTCTCGCACGGATCTGTACGTTGCCGAAGAGATGTTTGTTGTGGGCACCGCGGCTGAGGTCAGTTCAGTGAACTCAGTCGACGATCGTTCGATTCCATGCCCCGGCCCAATGACGCTCGCGATAGGCGAGGAATACGGCCGCGCGGTGCGCGGACAGGTCGACAAATACAAAGAGTGGTGTGAGCATGTCAACTGACGCGGGCGCCCCGCGCACGCCGGTTCGGGTTGAGATTTACGACACCACGTGCCGAGACGGTGCACAACTCGAAGGCATTTCGCTCACGGTCGACGACAAATTGCGGATCGCTGAACAACTTGATTGGCTCGGTGTGCACTACATCGAAGCTGGTTGGCCGGGCGCGAATCCGAAAGACGTCGAGTTGTTTCAACGAGCTCAAACGGAGCTGAAACTCACAACAAGCACGCTGGTCGCGTTTGGAATGACCCGTCGGGTCAAGGGCAAAGTCGATAGTGACGACACGCTCCGCAACCTCGTTGAGGCCAACACGCCTGTGGTGTGCATCGTGGGCAAGACCTGGGATTACCACGTGCTGGAGGCGCTTGAGACCACACTCGATGAAGGTGTCGCGATGGTCTCGGATTCGGTCGCGTTCTTGCACGCTGAGGGACGCGAGGTGTTTTTCGACGCAGAGCATTTCTTCGACGGTTATCGCGCCAATCCTGAATTTGCGTTACGGGTTCTCGAAGGTGCCGCGACGGCTGGCGCAACGCGCCTCGTGTTGTGCGACACCAATGGTGGCACGCTGCCGTATGAGGTTGAACAAACCGTGAGCGCGGTCTACGACTACTTCGGTGGCGACGTCGGCATCGCGGTGCATCTCCACGACGATGCGGGTACCGGCGTCGCGAACGCGCTCGCTGGTGTGCGTGGCGGCGCGATGCAGGTACAAGGAACGATCAATGGCTATGGCGAACGCACCGGAAACTGCAATCTCACAACGATCATTCCGAACCTCACGCTGAAGATGGGTGTTGAGACGATCCCACGGGGCCGCCTTGATCGGCTCACTCCGGTTGCGCACCATGTTGCGGAACTCGTCAACATGCCGCTCAACCCGCAGGCTGCATACGTTGGACATTCCGCGTTTGCCCATAAGGCGGGTCTCCACACTTCTGCAATCGTGAAGCGTCCCGACGCCTACGAACACACGCCACCCGATGCCGTCGGCAATGGCACGCGTTTTGTGGTGTCCGAGTTGGCTGGAAAAGCGACGCTGGTGTTGAAAGCGAAAGAACTGGGGATCGCACTCGACGGTCCGCAGCTCAACGAAGTGGTCGACACGCTGAAACGTCTTGAACACGAGGGATATCACTTCGAGGTCGCCGATGGTTCACTCGAATTATTGATGCGACGTGCGGGCGGATGGGAACCGAATTGGTTCACCATTGAAACGTGGCGAGTCGAGACTCGCGAGGGACGCGCGCCATGGGCAAGCGAACGCCCCGACGATCCACACGCGATCGAGGTGTTCACCGAAGCCACAATCAAGGCACATATTCGAGGCGAACGTGTGATCGCGACAGCGGAAGGCAACGGGCCCGTGAACGCGCTCGATGCCGCGTTGCGCAATGTGATGCAAGAATCGTTTCCTGCTCTTGCGCGGTTGCGACTCACCGACTACAAGGTGCGGATTCTTGATTCAGGGCGCGGTACGGGAGCTGTCACTCGGGTCTTGATCGACTCTGCCGACGACGGCGGTTCGTGGACGACGATCGGTGTCGATGAGAACATCATCGAAGCATCGTGGATCGCGCTGCTGGACTCGATTCACTACGCGTTGCTGCGCGCCGAGTTACGCGCTGGCTGACCGGTAGATTCAACAGTCATGGCCACTGATCCGTATGTCCCTGCGCGACCCTCCGACGCCCCGCGGCATAGGCAGAGCATGCCCGCAGGGATCGCGGTTCCTCCAGCGCGCGGATGGATCGCCGACCGACCAGGCGATCTTGGCCCCGAACAGCCGAGCGGCAAATTCTTAGGACGACCGGGACCAAACGTTGGATTCGCGATTTCCTTGGTGCACCGCCAGCGCGACACGTGGACCCTCGGACCGCATGAATACGTTGGCGACGCGGCAGCGGTCGTCGCCGAAATTGCGATGAAACGCGCCTCGCAGTTCGGGCGCGCGCCGATCAAGGCCGACGTCGATATCGCCGTCGCGCTCTTGGGCTACGACGGCACTGGCGACGCGGCGTGGGTCGCGTTCCGCAGCTCGCTCGTGCACGATGCCGATCACCACTATGAGCCTCGTCGAGCTGCGGTCGATCTGGTGAGCGACGAACTCTTGAAGTCCTCGCCGACGGATGTGGCAGCCCAAGTAGCAACCTGGCGAGCATCAGTCTCCAACTGACGAGCGAAAGCGACCGAGTCGGTATTGCAGACACGGTTTGGCTCGACCAGTTTGTCGAACTGTGTCCACACACGCGACACGCGAACCGCTCATTCGAGGAAGAGGCAGAACGGGTGACCGGAAGGGTCAAGCATCACGCGCACGCCATCTTGCGGTTGGTACTCCGCCAGGCGCGCACCCGCAGCGACCGCGTGCTCGGCTGCTTCGTCGAGGTCGTCCACCTGGATGTCGAGGTGGATCATCTTGTCTTGAGCCGTCCCGTGCTCGGGCCATGTCGGCGCTCGGTACTCGGCGTCGGCCTGGAACGACAGGCCGATGCCGCCCGAGGGGTCGTGCATCAACACCCACTGTGGCTCCGCGAGTGTGACCTCCCATCCGAGAAGCCGGCCATAGAAATCTGCCATGGCGTGAGCATCCGCACAGTCAATACACACGGTAGCGAGCCGGAACCGCGGCACAGACTGGCCTCCGATGATCGAGGGAAACGAGGCACCCATCCTGGCCGAAGTGAGCGCTGCGATTCAAGCGCGCGTTGTGGCGTCGCTGACCACAATGACCACTGGCCGCCACCCACGTTGCGCTCGCCCGATTGCGCAATTGAGCCTGCAACGTCTTCCACAGGGCACCGCCGCTTGCAACGGAATGGCAGCGTCAAGCCGCGGCGGCGCTGCTGCCCGCTCTCTTGGCCGCGAGGCTTGTGCCCTGCGCGGCGCTCATGTGGTCGTTCGCCAGCCCTTACCGTTGAGTTCCGCTCTGGATGGCCACGCATGACGAGGAAGTGGTGGCGTTCCGAGCGGTGCTGGCGCAACGAACCGCGCTGAGACCTCGCCGCCATCAACGACGCTTACCTCATTGGCGGTCGGGTCATAACGCCAGCCTTTTGAGCAAATATGCATCAACTGGCCGGTCTCCCAGCGGACACCGATGAACCAACCAGTGCATGTCGACGTGTGGCATGGGCGACGACTCCCCGTTGTGCGGCCCTCAATCGTCCTCGACAGGCTCCACACGGCGATGCCCTCTTGAACACCACCCGTCTCGTCGAGTCGAAACGATTCAGGCCATTCATCCTGAGCGGCATCCGTTGGCATCTTGTCCCCACTGTCACAGCACACGGACGAAGGAATCGATCGCAAACTACCAACGAGGTTGGCGCGACGTGGCTTCGGGCGGTGGAGCCAAGCATTTTGTTGCGATTGATGGTGGTGGCGAGTCGGCCGATACGCCGGATCCTGTCTGCGACGCCGAAGCGCCGGAGGCGGCCATCCATCTCGGCTGACAGTTACCTGCCGGCTCTAGCGGTCTACCCGGCAACATCGGACGGGCAGCCCGTTGCCTGCTTGACCTTGCTCCGGATGGGGTTTACCGAGCTACCCCGGTCACCCGGGGTACTGGTGCGCTCTTACCGCACCGTTGCACCCTTACCTGTGACGCCCCGGCAAGCCGGGACACCCATCGGCGGTCTGTTTTCTGTTGCACTTTCCTGCGAGTCACCTCGACTGGGGGTTACCCAGCATCCTGCCCTATGGAGTCCGGACGTTCCTCGGCACAGCCAACGCACGCGCGGCGAGCACGTACGTCCTGTGACGCGGCCGCCTGGCCAACTCGCCACCAAACGACAGTCTCGCGCATCGGCCGGCGTTTTCACCAGCCAACATTTCTGCCAACGACTCGCCGAGCTATTCGAACAGGTGGGAGTGCGGCGAGCGCAGACCGTCGCGGAGCAGCGACGGGATGACGCGCCGGCTTCTGGCGATGACGATGGCAGCGCCGAGGAGGTAGAGCACCCCGGCGACAATGCGCGACCACTGTTCGACGTTGCCGTGGAGAACGCCTTGCAATACGAATTGCAGCAGGAATGCGCCGAGGATTCCCTGCGCCTCGCGCTTGCTCATAGAACGGTCGGAAAGTATCGCGACTGCGAAGACGCTTTGGGCCGCAGTGACGAAGAGCTCCTCGCGTTGTAACGAATCAAGCGGCAACCCGCGCCACGAGTGCGACGAAATTGCGAACACCACGGGAAGCGTGCCGACCAACAACGTCCATTGGTTGACCTTCGAGGAGACGAGCGCGCCAAGACCAGCGCTCGCTTCGAGTCGCCAGGCAAACAGGCCTGCGACCAACAGTTCGGGTGCTTCCGATGCCAATGGCGCGAGCCACTTCACCAAGAGGAACTCGCTGATACCGAACTCCTTACCTGTCGCAACGAGTGCGTGTGCGAAATGATCCGCGCACAACAAGATGATGCCCGCCGACAGGAAGAAGAGTGTGACGACAGCGACGCGCCGCCACACGACCGTCAACGTGGCGATGAGCGCGGCCGGACCCACGAGGTGGGGGTCTTCCGCTGGCGCGCCCGTAATTCGCACCAGATACCCGATAAAGATCGCGACGAGCACTGCCGCGTCGATGAGCGACAGGTGTGTGCGCAAGGGGAGCGTCAGCCCGTATACCGTCGCCAACGCCAAAAAAGCGATCTCGATTGCGTGCGATCGCTCGAGGCGGACCCCAGTCTCGTCGACGTCGGGTTGCGCACCGAGCTCGACGCCACGGGCAGTGAGTCGCTTGAAGCGCGACACCGCCAAGAGCACCACGAGCGACCACCCCACGCCAATCAGCAACTGGTTGCCGCCGGTCATATTGGCGAGGGCGAGGTGGCAATTGTTCGTGCCCCGCGGTATCTGGCACGCTCCGGTGCGCGCCACGTCGTGCCCTGCATGCGAGGTGAAGACGAAGTCGACAGCGTATTCGGGCAACACCGCAACGAGCGCCAACAGGGCGAGGGCTAGGCCAGCGGAGATGTCGAGCTGGGCGGCCTCGGCACTCCACGCCAGCATGAACGCCGCGCTGACCACGGCGAGACCGAAGGCCACGGCCTCGACGACGCTGGTGGTATGCCAGCCGCCGAATCGCAATGTCAGCCCCGGTACAGCGACGACGGCCACCGCGGCGATAATCGGGAGCTGGCGCCGAGCGCTGGATGTGGTCGACACGACCCGGCATCCTAAGGGTTGGGGGAACATCGACCGATCAGAGTGGGTTACATCCGACCAGCGTCCGGCGAGACGTCCCATCGCACCGGATAGGTCGAGTTCGGCCACCTCAACCCGGATTTCTCATCGCTACAACAAGGATCGAAGCGCACATGACCGACTGGCGAGCACAAGGCAGTTGTCGAGGCAAGAGCATCGGCCTCTTCTTCGCGGACGAGGACGATTTCTTCTCGGAGCGCGAAGCAAAAAAGGTGTGCGCCAGCTGTGCGGTGCGCGAGCAGTGCTTGGAACAAGCCCTCGCGGATCGCGAAAAGGTCGGGATTTGGGGCGGCTTTTCACCAACTGAACGGCGCAGAATGTTGCGCCGTCGGCGCCGCGAAGCCGCGTAACTCCCGGCGCGGGCGTGGCGCTACGTCACGTGCAGGATGATGACTGCGCCACCGATTGTCACGTAGTGCAGCCCGACGCTGAGCGTGCTGCCGTTTGAGGTGCCATCGGTTGTCGCTCGTAACGTCACGGTCCATGGAGTCGACGAATTCGGCGCGAGCGTCACCGCGGAAATGTGCGGACCTGACGCGTTTCCTGCAGCGTTGCCGACATTTCTCGCAGTGACCGTGACGATGTAGATACCTCCACCAGCAACTGTGGGGCTTGACGGCGACGCGCTCCACTGAATATGCGCTACCCGAGGCGGCGGCGGATTTGTGGGCGGAGGGGCGACCTGCGTCGTTGTGGTCGTTGCGAGACGCGGCGCGGTGGTTGTGGTGGTGGCGATGAGACCGCCAAGCCCTGTTGGGATTGTGAGCGGCGGTGCGACGGTCGTTTTGGTGGTCGTGGGTGGTGCATGGCGCACCGTTGTTGTGGTCGCGCTAGTGGATGTCGGCGCCAACGTAGACGGCGATGTGTACGACGTTTCGTGGGCAGCATCGACAGTGATACGGGTCGCGTTTGCCTCAGTATTGACGCGGGTGAGCGCGACGAGACCAACGATGCCGGTGACGACGCCAGCCACGATGAACGTTGTAATCACGTTGCGGCGTTGCTCTCGTTGTTCGTCGAGTCGAGCCTCGCGGCTGATCTCATCGTTGTTGCGGCCCACGGCATTCGACCTCGCTGCTGGGTGCGGGGTCAACATGGTGCCACGTCCGCACCCGAAATCACAATCACTTGACGGGCGAAGTCGCCCGATCCGGAACAAGGTGTGACAACTTTGACCGTGCAAAATCGGTTTTGCCGGACGGAACCGGCCGGAAAGTCGCCAGTAGGCTCACGCCTCGATGGACTTCAACCTCTCACCAGAAATGGCCGCGCTCCAAGCGACGGTGCGCCGGATCGCTCAGGACAAGGTCAAACCCCGGGCCCGTGAAATCGACGAGACCCAGGAATACCCCCAAGATCTGTTCGACACGTTCCGCGACGCTGGGCTGCTCGGACTCGTGATCCCCGAGCAGTACGGCGGTGGTGGCGGCGGGATCCTTGGCCTGACCATCGCCATCGAAGAGGTTGCGAAATATTCGAATACGGCAGCATTGATGTTGCTGCTCACCCGGCTCCCC
>JBBRPC010000147.1:0-9304 GCA_038228615.1 Acidimicrobiia bacterium
GATGGACACATTGCCCTTCTTTCGACGCACGATTGAAGCTGCGGATCTCGAAGACGTCGTCGTCGCAGTCGTGGGGTATTCGTTACCGATCGCGCGAGCATGGGCAACGCCGGTTGCGTTTTTGTTCATCGACGGGGGCCACGCGCTCGACGTAGCGATGGCCGACTACGAACATTGGTCGCGACATATAAAGCCAGGAGGCATCCTCGCGATTCATGACGTGTTCGAACGCGAACAAGACGGCGGTCAGGCACCGTTTCGTGTGTGGCAACGCGCAATCGCCGACGGCTTCGTTGCGATCAACACGACAGGAAGTCTGCGAACGTTGCGGCGCGACGTGGCGTGAAATCCCTGTCGCGAAGTAACTAGCCTCGGCTGGCGCGCTCGGCTTCGATTTTTATTCCAGCTTCGATGAGTTCATCGGCGGTAAGACCTGCCGGCAAGCCTTCGCCGCGGAAAAGTCCGCTCGTCGGACCTGTGCCGCCCAACGCGTTCGCGGCTAACACAACGGCAGCAGAATTCCATGTGGGTTGTTCCACCGGGTAGAGCTCGCCGTTGAGGTCCCAGTGTTCACCCTCGAAATTTGCACCGGTCCAGTACGACCCGTCGTCGGCGCGCAAGAACTGAACCCATGTGAACAATTCGAGAGCCCTGTCGTTGGCGCCAATCGCGTCGAGGGCCATTACGCACTCGCATGTTTCTGCAGCGGTGACCCAAGGCTGGTCTTCGACGCAACGCACGCCTCGCGACGGAACGACGAAACGGTCCCATCGTGCGGCGAGGCGTGCATGCGCTGCGTCGCCACGCATCACACCGCCAAGAATGGGGTAGTACCAATCCATGGCCCAACGTTCCTTGTCGAGGAACAGTTCCGGCCGGTGAGCGACTGCGATTGCCAGCGATCCGACGGAGAGCTCCCAATCGGGTCGTTCACGGCCGAGCCGGTTCGCGCATGCAATCGCACAGCGAACAGATTTGTAAATGGAGCTGCTGCCAGTGAGCAACGCGCCTCGGCCTTCGCTGCGGTCGGGATCGGCATCCCACTCGATTGCACCGCTCGGTTGTTGCTGGTCGAGCACGAAGTCGATCGCGCGTTCCATCATGGGGAAGAAATGTTCGAGAAATCCGGTATCGCCGCTACAGAGGTAGTGGTGCCAAATGCCGGTAGCGATGTAGGCGGTGACGTTGGTGTCGAGCCACCGCTCTTTCACCACACCGTCGAGGTAATAGGCATGCCATGCCCCGTCTTGGCGTTGCATTTGTTCGAGCCAGAGGTAGGCGCGCTCTGCCTCGGCGAACCGCGAACCGAGATCCAACGCCATTGCTGCTTCAACCATGTTCCACGGGTCGGTGTGGTTGCCGGTGCTCCACGGGATGTCACCGTTGGGGCGTTGCACCGACGCGATCGCATCGACCGTCTGGATGACGTCGTCGGCCGTCATTGCCCCGGCGACGTTCGGTACTTCGAGTGTGGGCATTACTGCCACGCCTGGCTACGAGGTTTGCGCTTTTTTCCAGGTGCATCTGACTTCGCTGCTCGTTCCGATTCGCGGATGTCGAGCGAGCCGCCGTGCTCCGTCGATGGCGATTGCGCTGCGTCGAGCGAACGTTTCCCGTACTTCGCCATATCGGCGGTCACCTTTTCTCCGTAGATGACGAGGCTCTTGCCGAGCAGCGGGTTGAAGAATCGCTCGCCCTTGGCGGCACGTCCGTCGGAGTGTTCAATGCAATGCACCAAGAAATCGTGGTACTTCTTGACTGGCAGAGCTTCGGTGTTCGCGAGGCCATACACGTTCTTCAGCCACCAATACGGCGAATGATAGGCGTGCGCGTGGTGCGAACCGCGTAGATAGAGGCCTGCACGTTCGAGCATCGTTTCGAGTTGACGTTGTTTGAAGATCCGAACATGGCCACCTGGGACGTCGTTGTAGCGCCAGTTCAATGCCCAGTTGATTCGCTCAGGCCAGTAGGTGGGGACGGTGACTGCGACCCGCCCACCTGGGCGCACAACACGCACGATTTCGGTGATCGCGCGCTCACAATCCCAGATGTGTTCGAGCACCTCGCTGGTGATGACCCGATCGAAGCTGTTGTTCGGAAATGGCAGGTCGAGCGCGTTGCCGTTGACGCAGCCGCCGTATTCATTGTCGCTGATTTCGTCGAGCGCCAACATGCCGCCCGTCGTGGCCATGACGTCTTTGAGGTCGGTCGCGGAGTAGTCGAGGGCGGTCGTAACCGCGCCTAATTTCATTGCTTGAAAGGCGTGTCGTCCCCCACCGGCGCCGAGGTCGAGCAGGCGATCGCCTTTGACTAGCCCGAGGCGTTCAAAGTCGACGGTCAACATCAGGCGCCAACCCGCGTGTCAGTGTGTTGGCGTGCGGCGTGGGCTTCGAGTTCGAGGTAGTAGTGCTCGAGTGTGCCCTCAGCGCAGCGCTTCCAGGTGAAGCGATCGAGTACCCGCTTCCGGCCAGCCTCACCGATGCGATCGCGCATGTCTTTGGCGCCAAGCATCGTGAGAATCGACGCCGCGAGCGCGTCGGCGTCGGCAGGCTTGCAGAGCAGCGCTGTTTCTCCCGAGATACCAGCGACTTCTGGAATTGCGCCGCCGGTGGTTGCGACGAGCGGAGTTCCGCTGCACATCGCCTCAATCGCTGGCAACGAAAAGCCTTCGTAGAGCGATGGAATCACTGCGATTTCAGCCTCGTTGTAGAGCTCGACGATGCGCTCGTCGGTGACACCTGATACGAATTCAATCGCGTCGCTGAGGCCCAGTGCTTCGATTTGTTTCGGGATAGCGCTGCGGTGCCGGGGACGTCCGATGATGACTAAATGTGCATCGGGTCGTTCCGCTCGAACCTTTGCCAGCGCGTCGAGGAGATAGGTGAGACCTTTCAATGGAACGTCGGACGACGCGGTTGTCAGCATGCGGCCCTTGATGCGTTTGATGCCAGGGATCGGACGGAATTGACGTTGGTCGACGCCCACGGGAACAACGTGGAGGCGCTGTGGATCGACGCCCATCTGGGCGATGATGTCGCGTTTGGAGTTGTCGGAGACCGTGATGTGGCGCGGAAGTGCTCGCGCTGTCTTCATCTGCATGTTGAGGAATCCGTACCAGCGCCGAAGCGTGATTTGTTTCCACGGTTTTTGATGATGAGGGTGCATGAGATCGAGATCGCGATCGACCGTGATCGGGTGGTGCAACGTGTGCACGATCGGCCAACCGTCGTCGAGTAATCCTTTGATGCCGGAACCGAGGCATTGGTTGTCGTGGATGACGTCGAAGTCGGCGCGCCGCGCGTTGAGCATCGGCCGAACGCGTTGCGAAAATGCCCATGGTTCAGGGAACCCGGCGGCGCACATGCGAAGCCATTCTTTGACGTCGGTTGCTGTTTTGAATTCGAATGGCCAAGGCGTTCGGAACGGATTATTGCGCGGGTAGAGATCCATGCTGTGCACCTCGTTGAGCACAACCGGTGCATCGACGACCGAATACGGCGGTCCGCTGAACACCTCGACATGGTGTCCAAGCAGCGCGAGTTCTCGAGTGAGATGACGGGTGTAGACCCCCTGACCGCCCACGTGGGGACTGCCCCGATAGACGAGGTAGGCGATGCGCAAGGGGTCGCCCGGGCGCGCGAAGGAGGTATCTGCAGCATTCATGTAGTCACCAGGAAACCGCGCAGGACCCCCCAACTGCAAGCCGTAGCCTGAAAGGATCGCGAATTACCTAGCTGTAATTCGCCTCTCGAGGCCGTTCAGATTTCTGCGAAGGTACCCTCGATTCGATGCCGTGTATCAGTGCCGAGATGATCGCCCGCTCACATTCCGTTGGTGAACCCCGTTGGTCGCCGACGGGTCGCCTCATTGGCTGGCTCGACTCGTGGGACTCACGGACTGACCTGATGATCGCGCCGAGTGACGGGTCTTCGCCACCGAGCGTGGTCTCGGCAGACTTTGCGGTGACATCCGCCGGCGCGTATGGCGGCGGCGGGTGGTGTTGGATTACCGACGACGAGCTCGCAGTTGGCGGCGCCGATGGCAGCCTTGCGGTGATTCGGGCCGACGGTGGGGGTGTCGTGCGTGTTGTGTGTTCGACCGGTTCGACATTCGCGCCGAGTGCTGCGCCTGATGGGTCGGCGGTTGCGTTCTGTTGGGAGCGCGACGAGACGTGCGACGTGATGGTCGCGCATCTCGACGGTGCGCTCCAGCCAATACAGCTCTCGCACGCCGACTATGCGTGGGATCCTGCTTGGTCGCCCGACGGTCACACGGTGGTGTGGCACGAATGGGACATCGCCAGGATGTCGTGGCAAGGTTCGCGCATTGGAAGTGCCAACTCCGACGGTACTGGCGGCGTGTCGGTGCTCGCCGGGCAACAAGGCGCCGTCGCCGTTGGCCAGCCGCGGTTTAGTCCCGACGGACGCCATCTCGCTTGGATTTCCGACGAAAGCGGATGGTGGAACGTCGTGGTTGCGCTCGCCGACGGGAGCGATGCGCATGCGCTGCGAATCGAACCGAACGATCACGCGAGTCCCTCATGGGGCCCAGGGCAGCGGACGTTTGCATGGTCGCCAGACGGTTCCGCAATCGCCTACGAACGTAACGAGGAGGGATTTGGACGGCTTGTTGTTGCGACCGTCGACGGCACAGCGGTTCGCGATATCGCGAAAGCGTTTCATGGTGGTCTTGATTGGTCGGCGAACGGAATCATCGCAACCCGCAGCGGAGCGAAGACGCCGCAACAAATTGTCGTGTACAACATCGACGCAGGCTCGCGGAGAACGGTGGCGCGGGGGCCGGTGGCCGGTTTCGAGGCATGTGGATTGGTCGAGCCTGAAATGGTGTCGTGGGATTCGCAAGGACACGCTGTGCAAGGCGTGCTGCGCCGACCCGCCGGGATCGAGGCGCCGCCGATGTTGGTGAGCATTCACGGTGGGCCGACGGACCAGGCTGTAGCCGTTTGGAATCCTCGCGCCGCGTATTGGGTTTCGCGCGGGTGGGCCGTACTCCAGGTGAACTATCGCGGATCGTCCGGCTACGGCCGCAAATATCGCGACGCGCTGGAAGGCCAATGGGGGATAGCGGATGTCGCGGATGTCGCTGCAGGAATTCGGCATGCGGGCGCGTCAGCCTGGTGCGATTCCGGACGTGTCGTGGTGACGGGGGGTAGCGCGGGCGGGTTCACCACATTGCTGGTGTGTGCCTTGCACGGCGATCTCGTACGCGCGGGTGTCAGCCTCTTCGGCGTCGGAGACCTCTTCGATCTCGCGGCCACGACGCACCGTTTTGAATCGACATATCTCGACGGTCTCGTTGGCGTGCTTCCAGCAGACGCCGACCGGTATCGCGACCGTTCTCCGATTCGGTACGCGCACAGAATCAACGTGCCGATGCTGATGCTCCAAGGTCGCGACGACAAAGTCGTTCCTGTCGCGCAATCGGATGCGATGGTGGAGGCGATGCGCGCGGGTGGAGCTCACGTCGACTATCAGATCTACGACGGAGAAGGGCATGGCTTTCGCAAGCTGGGCAACGTGATTGACGAATACCTACGCACTGAAGCATTCCTGCAACGCTGGGTCCTCGACGCATGACTGAATTCGAATTTCAGGGTCCGAACCGCGGGGCTGATCGCGCGGTGATATTGGCCCACGGCGCTGGTGCCGACATGCAAGCGACGACGCTGACTGCATTCGCCGATGTGCTGGCGTCGAAGGGCGTGCCGTCGTTGCGGTTCAACTTTTCCTATCGCAGCGCCGGGAAAGGCGCTCCTCCCAGATCTCCTGCGCTTGAGGTCGAAGTGCGCGCCGCTATCGCTGAATGTATGAAGCGCACGCGACTTTCAAGCGATCGCATTGTCGTCGGGGGCCGATCAATGGGAGGTCGCATTTGTTCGATGGTGGCGGCTGTCGATGGCGCGCTCGGCTGCGTGTTGTTGGGGTATCCGTTGCATCCACCGGGCAAGCCCGATGTGCTGCGCGTCGATCACTTTCCAACCCTGCATGCGCCAGTGTTGTTCGTGTCGGGGACGCGAGATGCATTCGGAACGCCAGACGAACTGCGCGCTGCCGCGGAGCGAATTCCCGGGCTGGTTTCGTGGTATTGGATCGAAACTGCTGACCACGGGTTCCGTCCGTTGAAAAAAGTTACAGGACTCACGACCGACGAAGTATTGCCTCCCGCAGCCGAAGCAGTTGCAGAATGGGTTGTCGGTCTCTAGTCATGCCCGCCTGAAGCTGTTCAGCGTGATGACGGCGAAAATCGCGTGACTCTTGGCTCGCCGCTATGCCGGCGGTAGGCCTTGATGTTTGCTCATCATGTCGCCCATGACAGTCCGGATAAATTGATCGGCCTCTTCGGTCATACCACCCGAGATTCCACCGTAGATCGAACTGCTCTTCGCCGCTTCGCTGGCGTGCGCCTTCGCGTGTTCGACCGCCGCGGCGAGATCTACTGTCCATGCTTCGCGTACTCCCGGCTGAGTTTGCGGGCGCGTGACGCACATGTGAATCGAGTTCGGGTATTGCTGGCCGTTCATTCGCCAGCCGAGGGGCCGCAACGCGTCGTTGACATGGTAGATGTCGAAGTCGTCGCTCGTGAATGAGAAGCAGAAACTTGGCGTACCCATGATGCGAAGTTCTGCGTGCGACCGCACGTCGTCTTGCATCGCATACGACGTGTCGAATATTGCCTTGGCGTATTTGAGGTAACCCTCGCGGCCCAAGTGCACCATCGATGCCCAGCTCGCTGCGAGCAGTCCACTCGATCGTGAACCGTCGATTCCTGGCGAGCAGTATTTGCCGCCAGACCAAGACGTCTGGAAGAAGTATTGACCATTGCGAAGTTCTTGGTCGCGAAACAACAGCAGCGACGTACCTTTGAGTCCGTAACCGTATTTGTGCGTGTCGGCGGAGATTGTGGTGACGCCAGGAATTCGAAAATCGAATACTGGAATTGGAAAGCCGAGCTGTTCGCCGAACGGAAGAATGAATCCGCCGAGGCATCCGTCGACGTGCATCCCGACGCCGCGTGACTGTGCGAGCGCCGCGAGCTCGGCAATCGGATCGATCGTTCCATAGCCGTAATTGCAAGCTGACCCGATAATCGCAATTGTGTTCGAGTCGATCAAGCCCGCGACTGCCTCAACATCGACCTGCGTGCTCACCGGATCGATCGGAGCAATCCGCAGTTCGATTCCGAGCAGATGACAGGCTTTGTCGAACGCTGGATGCGCCGTCTCCGGCTTGACGACATTGCCATGAGTGTTTCCGTGAGTTGCCCCGGCTTCGCGGTACGACAACATCGCATGCAGAATGCTGCCGCTTCCGCCGCTTGTGACGAGACCACCGGGCACGGTGTCGGTGACCGCGGCGGCATGCATGAGATCGAGTCCCATTGCGATCATTTCGCCTTCGAACCGAGTACTGCTCGGACACACGTCGCGCTGGAGCGCATTCATGTGCCCAAACAGGGAGAACGCCTCATCGAGATAGGCGTAGTGATCCTTGTCACCGCAGTACATCGAACCCGAGACCTTGCCGTTCTCCCACGATGCGTCTTCGCGTTCTGCCATCGAGTGCAGCTCGGCCAATATGTCGTCGTGAGAGCGTCCGTGCTCTGGGAGTCCGCGGACACTTGGAAATTCACCGGCGTATGGATAGAAGGTCATGGCTCTCCGTGAGGTGGTGCGTAGGCTTAGACAATGGCGTTTGATGCACCCTACGTGCTCGCGATCGACCTCGGCACGACCGCGGTCAAGGTGGCAGTTGTCGATCCAACCGGACGAGTGGTGGCCAGCGCGAGCGAACTCCACGAGACGAGAAATCTGCCGGACGGCGGGGTTGAACAGGACGCGGAGATGTGGTGGCAGAGCATCGGTCGCTGCGCCCGAGATGCTGTACGCACCGCCCACCTAACTGGCGATCTGACTGGCGATCTGAAAATCGGTGTGATTGCAGTGACGGCGCAGTACATGTCGGCTGTCGCGATCGACGCCAACGGCCTGCCGCTTTCACCAGTCATCATGTGGATGGACCGGCGTGGTGACTCGCTCCATCCGCTGAATGAGCGCTACGACCTGTGGGAGCAGTGGCTTGACGTCCACGGACTCATTCCGCTTCCCAACGACGATGTTGGCCATATCGCCGTGTTGCGTGCGCGGTATCCAGAACACCGCGAAGGTCTTGCTGCCTATGTGGAACCCGCCGATGCGATCGGTGCCCGTCTCGTCGGCAGCGTGAGTGCGACGCCCTGTACTGCCTTCCCGCTGATGTGCACCGACAATCGCTCGTGGTTGGCTGTCGACTACGACGACGCCGCGCTCACGTTGGCTGGCCTTTCCCGCTCCGACATGCCGCCGCTCGTTGCTGCCGACAAGCCGTTGGGTTGCGTGACGGACGAGGCTGCCGCGCATCTCGGCGTCGGTACCGACACGCTGGTGATGCCCGCGACGATCGATTCCGTCACGTCTGCCGTTGGGTGTGGTGCGCTGGATGCCACGAGCGCCGCATTCGTACTTGGCACGACGGCGGTCATGGCGACGCACATCTCCGAAAAGCGCGTCGAACTCGCGCAAGCACTATCGACGATTCCGAGCCCGCTACCGGGACGCTATTTCGTGATGGCGGAAAATGGCATGGGCGGCAAAGCGCTCGATCTGTTCGTCCATCAACTGGTATATCCCGACGACGCATTTTCGCTCGGTGGAGTTCCCTCCGACGCATTTGAGCGTGCTGAGGATGCCGCCGCATCGGTCGCGCCGGGTGCAGAAGGTGTCCAGTTCCTTCCGTGGTTGGTCGGTTCGATTGCGCCGTCGCCAGACGACGATGTGCGCGGCGCGTTTCTTGGCATCAATGCAGGAACGACGCGAGCGCATCTGGCGCGGGCGGTGTATGAGGGGGTCGCGTTGAACGCGGCGTGGCTGCTGGAGCCATTCAGTGTGTTCGCACAACAGCGGTACACCTCGATCACCTTTGGCGGTGGGGGCGCGCGCAGCGATCTTTGGGCGCAAATATTGGCCGACGCATGCAACGTGACGGTGTGCCAGCTCGACGATCCCTCCCACGCGAACGCGCGAGGCGCGGCCTTCCTCGCGCAAGCGCAACTCGGGAACATCACGTTCGAGTCGATTCCGGAGCGCATCGTCGTGCGGCGGCGATACGAACCGAACGCGGCGAATGTTCCGCTCTACGCGGGACTGCGCGCTCGTCTGATCGCTGCCCACGCTGCAATCCCGCGATAACCGCACCTCGGAGTACCGAACCTTCGAGGCTTGAGTACCTCAGCCGCCGCCACTGACGCC
>JBBRPC010000148.1:0-9245 GCA_038228615.1 Acidimicrobiia bacterium
ATTCACCATCTCATGAAAAATTCAGGCTTGTGACCTTCTTGCACGGTGGAGCCTTCTCCCTGTTACCGAACAGGCAACGGGACATCGGCAGCGCCTCCAGATCTGAGGAATTCATACTTCAAATACGACGTTTGTGTTTCTGTGCCCGGATAGTGCGGTATCAATTGTGAGGTCTGAAAGAGCCGCCAGCCATCGCGCAGCGCCGCAATCCCTGTTGTGTACGGCGGCTCATTTTCGTCTCCAGCCATCCTTCGGACTGCGCCTGTTCCGTCCCAGTACGACCAAGCGACCACGGGCGAATCGAGAGCGGAATCACCGAGGTACAACACGAGCACGTTCTGACGCTGCATCGCGGAGACATTAATAGCGCGGCGCAGAATTGACGCTGAGGTTGGTTCTGCACGATGGTGCGCCAGTAGCGTTGGGCCCTATGTCGAATGCCATTGCTGCTATCCGTGACGCCATTATCAACGACGCTCCTGCTGAGGAATTCGCGTCACTCGAACTTCCCACCTCGGTCAGGGGCGCGATGGTACGCGCCAGCGATCAAGAGATGTTCGGCGATCTCGACGACGACGAGCGCGACCCCCGCAAGGCCGTACGCGTCGAGGAGTTCCCACTTCCGGAGCTTGCCCCCGACGAGGCGTACGTCGCGGTGATGGCGAGCGCGATCAATTTTAATACCGTGTGGACTTCGATTTTTCGTCCGCTCTCGACGTTTGGTTTCTTGCAGCGCCTCGGCAAGGAAAGCTACTGGGGTAAGCGCCACGACTTGCCGTACCACGTAATTGGTTCCGATGCATCGGGCGTCGTGTTGCAAGTTGGCAGTGCTGTTCGCAACTGGAAATCAGGCGACCGAGTGACGGTGCAGTGCAATCACGTCGACGATCAGGATCCAAGCGCGCACGACGATTCGATGTTCGCTTCGAATCAACGAATTTGGGGTTTCGAAACAAATTTTGGCGGACTCGCTGAGGTCGCAGTCGTGAAAGCGAACCAATTGATGCCGAAGCCCGAGCACCTTTCTTGGGAAGAAGCAGCGTGCAACGGACTCTGCAACTCGACGAGTTATCGGATGATTGTGAGTAAGAACGGCTCAGCCATGCACCAAGGCGACAGCGTGCTCGTGTGGGGCGCGACGGGAGGCATTGGTGCCTATGCAGTGCAGTACGTCATGAATGGAGGTGGCACTCCTGTTGGCGTGGTGTCGTCTGAGAAGCGTGCGCAATTGTTGCGCGATATGGGTTGTGCGGCAGTGATTGATCGTCGCGCAGAGGATTTCAAGTTCTGGAAGACCGACACCGAACAAGACCCGAAGGAGTGGTTGCGACTGGGCAAAAAGATCCGATCGCTCATCGGGCGCGACGTCGACATTGTGTTCGAACACCCCGGCCGATCCACGATGGGTGCTTCGGTATTCGTAGCGAAACGCGGTGGAATGATCATCACGTGTGCTGCGACGAGCGGGTTCATGATCGAATACGACAATCGCTATCTCTGGATGAACCTCAAGACCCTCAAAGGTTGCCATTTCGCCAATTATCGCGAGGCGTGGGAGGCGAACCGGCTCGTGTCGGAAGCCAAAATTCACCCCACTTTGTCGAAGGTTTTCACGCTTGAGAATACGGGTGAGGCTGCTTACAACGTCCACAAGAACCTGAGCGAAGGCAAGCTCGGCGTGTTGTGTTTGGCGCCAGGTGAAGGGCTTGGTGTTCGCAACGAGGCACTGCGGGAGCAACACATCGATCAGATCACGCTGTTTCGACGCTACGAAACCACCTAGCAATTCCGTCGCTAGCTGAGGTTGAACGCGACCAGCGTCGTGCCGTAGCTCACGAGCGCGACGCCGTTGCGAATAATCGGCTTTGACGTTGCCGCGTCGCCGTGGCCCTCGTCGCCGATTGCGAGCGGACTACACGTCGCGGCGCCGCAACCTGCTGCCGAGAATGCCACCAAGCGCCCGTCGCGGGTCGCGACGTACACGCGTCCGCCAAACGTTGTCGGCGCGATCGGAGGGATTGATCCTGATGTCGGGGCCCCTCCGACGGACGCTGTCCATATCGGATCGCACTGACCGCTCGCGCAACCGTTGGCAGAGTAGGCACGAAGAACATCGTCGTTGCCCGCCGCGAAGATCGTGTTGTTGCTGGCGAATGCCGTCGGCGAAAGGATCGTTGCGACCGGTGTCGTGGTGAACGCTGCCGCACCCGTCGCTGCATCGAGGACGTGGATTGCTCCATCGGAACTCGTGGCTGCGATGTGTCCGTTGCCGGCGTTCGAAACGGTGAGCGCACCCGCAACGGTGGCATTCCACGTGGGGGCGCAATAGCCAACCGGAAACGGTGGTGGAATCGGCACACACGAGGTGGCTGGATCAAAGCCGGTAACGCTTCCGCCTGCCATGAACGCGCGACCGCCGCTGATGGTGATCGGTCCCCCCACAACACCGTTGCCGAAGCTGAGGAACCAGGTACGTTGGAAATTGAGCCACGACAGTACCGGTGTTCCGCTGCCGTACGCGCCCCCGATATTTGCGGAGAGCGCGCCGTCGGCCGTGACGTCGCCAGCGATCTGATGGAATCCGACGGTTCCCGTGTGGGTGCCGTTCGCCGGATCGAAACTGATCACACCAGCACCACCCGCGAACGAAACGGCCGCGACGACTCGTCCGTTTGCGATCGCGGGCGCACCCACAAAAACGCTGCTAAAGGCCGGATCACTGGGATCGACCACCAGGGTGTGCCAGCGAAGAGTTCCGGTGCTGAGATCCACCGCGGTCATCGCTGGTCCTGAAGCAAAGAATGCTGAGGTTCCCAATATCGCAGGACGCAGAATCGTCGTTGGTGCTGACGTCGACCACAGCTTCGCAAGCGCGGCGGGTGTTGTCTCGACTGCCTCGGCACGCGTTGCGATCATGACCGTAGGGATGCAAGAACCGGCAGCGACGGCGACAGACGCGATCGCGACCGACCATTGGGTACGTACCCGCATGTGCTTCTCCCTGCCCAGATGTTGGAGCTCAGCATACGGATAGCACGGCGTTTCGACAAGTGTCGACAGGCTGGAATGCCAGGCAGGTCGCTAGACTTGCGAACCATGCTGTTCACCGAAATTGACCATGTCGCAATCGCAGTCAACGATCTCGAGGCGGCGATCGCGTACTACCGCGACACGTTCGGGTGTGAAGTCGAACATCGTGAGCTGGTGGAAAAAGACGGCGTAGAAGAAGCGCTCCTGAAAGTGGCCGACTCCTATATCCAACTGCTCACCCCTTCTCGTCCCGATTCTCCAGTGGCGAAATACATGGAGAAGAAGGGCGAAGGCATACATCACGTGGGATACCGCGTCGCCGACTGCGGCGAAGCTCTTGCAGCCGTCAAGGCGCAGGGCCACAAAGTCATCGACGAAATGCCTCGTCCTGGATCGCGTGGCACAACGGTTGCGTTTGTCCACCCGAAGACGGCGTTTGGAACGTTGATCGAACTCGTGCAGGAATAGCTCGTCGTGTCGGGCGCTGCAAACTCCGCCGCGGCCGACGCCGACGTGACCCAAGAGGTGACCCAAGAGGTGACCTGCGTCGAGCTTGGCGACGGTCGGGTTGTTGCATATGAGGTGCACGGCGACCCCACTGGAGTACCGGTGGTGTTGTTTCACGGGTCGCCAGGGTCGCGGTTGTTTGTTCCTCCGATAGTTCCGACGGGCATACGGCTCGTGACGTTTGATCGACCTGGGTACGGATGCAGTACTACAAACCCGGGACGTACGGTGCTCGATGCAGCCAGCGACGTTGTTGCATTGTGTGATCTTCTTGAAATCGATCGCGTTGCGTTGATCGGGTGGTCGGGAGGATGTCCGTTCGCGGTAGCGACCGCGTTTTCGTTGGGTGCGAACCGAGTGAGTGGCTTAGGAATTGTGAGTGGACCTGGTCCTCTCGACGAGGTGCCAGGAGCGTGGGACGCGCTCGGCGAGCGCAGACGCCCTGCGGCTGTTGTTGCCCGCAATGGCGAAGCGCATCGCGCGACGAGGGGTATTGCACGCACGATGGCGCCGTTCGTTGCGAATCCGATTGCGTTCCTCAGCGATGGTCGCGGGCCTGACCGTGATCTCCTTGCCGACGCGACATTGCGTCCGATGCTCGAGGCTCAAATCGTCGAATCGCTCTGCAGCGGAGCCGACGGGATCGCGCAAGACCTGATCGCTATGTGGATGCCATTCGGTTTCGCGCTGCGTGATGTTGATGTTCCGACGCAAATCTTTCACGGGGCGCTCGATCGGGACAATGGAGCAGATGTTGCGACATATGCCGGCCAGATCCCGAACGCTTCGCTCACCCTGTGGCCCGACCGGGCGCATTTCGCGATCCTGGCATGTTTCGACGAAGTTGTGACCAAGGTCCTCACCTAGTTCATCGCCGAGGTGGTTGCCGAGGTCGTTGCATGCGCCACCTGCACCACAGGTACTGTTGGAACCCATGTCGAATTCCAATCCGATCGAGGCGCGCATCGATCAGCTTGCCAAGCTCAAAGAGCAGGCATTTCACGCTGGTTCCGAAGCCGCAGTTGCCCGCCAACACGACCGCGGCAAGCTCACCGCGCGGGAACGAATCGATCTCCTCGTCGATCCGGGCAGCTTCCATGAGCTCGACATGTTGGTCCGCCATCGCGCGCATGGTTTCGGTATCGAAAACAATCGGCCGTTGACCGACGGAGTCGTGACGGGTTGGGGCACTGTCGATGGCCGCAAGATCTTTCTGTTCTCACAAGACTTCACGCTCTTTGGTGGGGCGCTCGGCGAAGTGTTTGCCGAGAAAATTCACAAGGTGATGGATCTCGCGGCGTCGGTCGGCGCACCGTTCATTGGGTTGAATGACGGTGCGGGTGCACGGATTCAAGAAGGTGTCGTGAGTCTCGCCAGCTATGGAGGAATCTTCCATCGCAACGTGCAAGCGAGCGGAGTTATCCCGCAGATCTCGGTGATCATGGGGCCGTGTGCGGGTGGCGCTGTGTATAGCCCCGCTATGACCGACTTCATCTTCATGGTGAAAGACACGTCGTATATGTTCATCACTGGCCCCGATGTGGTGAAGACAGTCACGGGGGAAGACGTCACCCAACAAGAACTCGGCGGTGCGGTCGCTCATGCGACGAAGTCGGGCGTCGCTACCTTTACTGCGGACGACGAACAACAATGTATCGAAATGGTTCGGTACTTATTGTCGTTTTTACCTTCGAACAACCTCGAAGACCCACCGTATTTTGCACCGACCGACGATCCGCTTCGCACCTGTGACAACATCTTGTCGTTGTTCCCCGATTCGGTGAACAAGGCATACGACATCAAGAAGGTCATCGCTGAAATCGCCGACGATGGCGAATTTTTCGAAGTGTTTCCGCAATGGGCGATGAACATCGTGTGTGGTTTCTCGCGAATCGACGGCCACGTCGTTGGTGTGGTTGGTAACCAGCCACAGGTACTCGCTGGGTGCCTCGATATCGACGCCTCCGAGAAGGCGGCGCGTTTCGTGCGCACGTGTGATGCATTCAACATCCCGCTCGTCACGTTTGTGGATGTGCCGGGCTTTCTTCCTGGTACAAATCAGGAACATGGTGGAATTATTCGTCACGGAGCGAAACTGCTCTACGCCTACTGCGAAGCGACGGTCCCGCGCGTGCAGATCATCACTCGCAAGGGGTACGGCGGCGCGTATGTCGTCATGAATTCCAAATCGATTGGCGCCGACCTTGCGTATGCCTGGCCCGCTGCTGAAATCGCAGTAATGGGAACCGACGGCGCGGTTCAGATCCTTGGCAACAAGGGGCTCACGAAACAAGACTACGAAGAGAAGTTTTTGAATCCATATCAGGCTGCCGAACGTGGTTATGTCGACGATGTGATCGACCCTCGCGACACGCGCAAGGTATTGGTCGCTGCGCTCGAGGTATTGCGCACGAAGAAAGAAAGTCTGCCAGCGCGCAAACACGGCAACGGCCCCCTGTAATGGCCAGCGCGATGCGGATCTCACCCGATCCCACGGCGGATGAGGCAGCTGCAATTGCGGCCGTCATCGCGATCGTGACAGCACCCGTAGAGCCGGCGGTGAACCCGCGTGACGACACGCTGCATGTTTGGGTCGAGGCGTCGCGACGGTCGGCAGTGGGTGCCGGGCTGCAGCGCGGACCATGGCGCCTTTCCGGAAGAATCGCGCGGCGTGCCCGAGCCTAAATAGACGCGCCTGGCTCAACGGGTAGGGTCCCTTCTGTGGCGGCGGCTTGGATTCGCAATGCTGAGCTGTACACCGTCGGCATCGACGACGTGGTTGTGACGTGTACGACCGACCCCGGAGTTGAGATTACGACACGGGTTGGTGATCATTTCGTTACCACGATCGGTCCCTATCACCACGCAACCGTTGCCGGTCTGAGCCCCAACACGACGTATGCATTGTGCATCGACGGCGTGGAACCGGATGCGTGGTTACCTGGCGAGATCACCACACTCGTTGAACCGGATGGTGAATTGCTCGCCAGGTTTGCGACGGTCAACGATGTGCACTTCGGTGAACAAATCTGCGGGTTGATTGGCGGAGCACAGGAAGTCGGTCCTGTATTTGCGATGCCAGCCGGCAGCGAGGCCTATCCCGCCATCATGAATCGTTCGGTGATCGCCGATCTTCAATCGGGTGCATACGATGCGTTGCTTGTGAAGGGTGATCTCACGAGCGCGGGTACTCAGGACCAATACGACCAGTTCCTCGACGCCTATGGCGTATTTGGCGAACGTATGCATCACATTCGCGGTAATCACGAGTCGTACAACGGTGACGTCGTAGCGAACATCGGATCGCACGCCGTTCCACTCCAGGGTGTCGTCGCGGTGCTCCTCGATACGTCGTGGCTGGAGCATCCGAACGGTCGCGTCACGACTGACCAACTCGAGTGGCTCGATGCCGTCTGCGCCGGCACAACCCAGCCAATCTTGGTGTTCGGGCATCATCAACTGTGGGATCCGCAGAGCCACGAACGCAACGACAGTTACTTCGGCGTGATTCCCGATTCCAGTGAACAGCTCATCGACGTCTTTGCGAGGCATACCAACGTTGGCGGCTATTTCGCAGGCCACACGCATCGCAACCGGGTCAGGCGATTTCCGAGCGCTCGGAACATCCCGATTGTCGAGGTTGCGTCCACGAAGGAGTACCCAGGCGCGTATGCCGAATACCGCGTGTATTCAGGTGGATACGCACAAATTGGTCGGCGAACGGCTGCGCCAGACGCGATGCGTTGGGCTGAAGCAACGCGGGGCTTATATGCAGGGTTGTATCGCGACTACGCGTTGGGGTCGCTGACGGATCGTTGTTTCGTCGAACGATGGTGACGCCGCGGAGGGAAATCCGACCGCGGCGTCACAACACGCGACGAGGCTCGCGTTAGCCCTGGTTTGTGGGACTGTTGTAGAAGATCACGCAGCCGCCCGCGCCGTGATTCGCGTTGTTGCTAAAGAGCGATTGCACAGCGAAGCGCCCCGTGGGCAGCGTGACGTTGCCGCCCTTGCCGGCACCGCTGAGGATCCACGCGCACTTGTCGCCGTTTTCTGCGCCGCTCGAATCGAGCCATCCGTGAGGGGGGAGCAAATCGGTGAGCGCCTCGGCATATTCGTGACCTTCGACAATCGTCACGCCATCGAGCACACCCGCACCGCCAGCGTTCACGAGGTTCTGGCCGCAGCCGGAACCAGCGTCGGGGATATAGGGAAGTGTGGTGTAGGCGATCGTGCCAACGGACGAAGCTCCGGAACTGTGATATGCGCAATACTGCGAACCGAAGCCAGGTGGAACAATCTTGGTGGGTGCAACAATGACGTATTGGACAGATGCATTTGCTGCCGCGGTGACATTGCCGAAATGCCGTGCGGCGCGAACCGCCGATGCGCGAATGCTGGTCTCTGTTGGGGCGGCCACTGCGTTTGATTTGTTGTCGAGCCACACGCCGGCCAACGGCGACGAGCTGCGGTGTTGGACGTGGCGTCCGCTCGATCCGCATTGGGTTCGACCCAGCGCGATTCCGGGACCGTCGCAATACTGTGTTGTTGAAGTGCTCCAGTTCTCGGAGCCGTACAGACCTCGCAGAAAATCCTGCACGCGTGGCGCCATGTGTTTTGGGTCGCCCGAGAGGGTCATGTCGCCGCGAACTGTCGTTGCGGTGCCCCATTGTTTGCCGTAGAACACGATGTACACCTTGGGCGTTACCTCGATTGCCGAACCACTCACGCCACCTCGATATGAGAGCAACGATTGGTGGGTTGGCGGACTACTCCCCACGGCGCTCGGCCGCGGCGTCGACAGGGTCGCCATGAAATGCGGCGTGCCGGTGCTGGAAGCGGCACGAACAACTCGGATGATGGGTGCGTGGGGGCTGGCGGACAGCGGGGCTGGGATGCCAGCAACCAGCGCTGCGCACGAAGCCGCGACGAACACGATTGGACGAAACAACACGGGGGGTCTCCTCAATTGAGCGTTTGGAACGCACTTGGAACGCGCTTGGAACGTACGAGGGCGCATCGTGCGCCGAGCCCCACATGTTGCCGCAATGCGACGATAGCACAATGTATAGCAGGATAAAGCTAGATATCACAAGATAAAAGGGTCTCACATATGAATCATTGGAACGGAATGGTGTCACTCGGCACTGGTGTTCCACCCATGGCGTGACTACGCTCCGTGAACATTCGTATCGGCACTTGGAGGAATAGATGCGCAGGCTCGTAGCGCTCGGTCTCACGACCGTTTTGGCGGGAGCGACAGCAGTCGCTGCGGTGAACCCCGCGTCGGCGACACCTCGGGTGTCGCTGCGCAATAATCAAGCTTCATGGGCCACTGCAACGCATCGCAAGGGGGCGGCCGACCCACATTCCAGTGTTTCACTTCGCGTGTATCTGCGGCTGCGCAACAACACCCAAGCTGCTTCGCTCGCGCAGAGTCTCAACGACCCGACCAGCGCGAGCTATCACCAGTACTTGTCTGGCTCGCAGTTCCGCAAGAGCTATTCGCCGACAAGCGGTGATGTCGCTGCTGTTTCAGCGTGGTTGAAGAGCGTTGGCCTCACGCCGGGTTACGTTCCGCAGAACAATTTCTACGTGAGCGCGACGGGTTCCGTCGCGGCCGCCGCGTCGGCGTTCAACGTGCATCTTTCTCGGTACGCGGTTCGGAACCTGACGCTGCGAGCCGCTGATAGCCGACCGTCGGTGCC
>JBBRPC010000149.1:0-9168 GCA_038228615.1 Acidimicrobiia bacterium
ACGACGTCTTCATCTGCCAGCAGGTCGATCGCGGTGCCGATAGCGCCGATAGCGCTTGGAATCATTGAACAATGATATACGAACATATGTTCGTTTGTCAAGATCATTCAACAGAAATCCGAGAAGAATTTCGCAACCGTGACACGGTATTCGTGGCGAATCGCGCTTGCCGTGCCCTTGCCGCATCTCTTCGGTGGGTTGATCCTCACGTCGTCGCTTTGGATACTGCATCTCACGAACCGACTGAGTTTCTTGGCTCGTGTGATCGGATCGGAATCCCGAGCCGAAACTCCTAACGATGAGGAAATGCCATGACTGAATACAACGAAATTGACCTCGGAAAAGCCATTGATGAAAATGGTCAGACGACCAATGTGACGATGTTTTGCGGCATCGCCGATGCCTCGGAGAACGTCACGAACGTTCGCGAGTATGAATTCCGGTTGCCGTTGTTCGTGACCGAACCGGTGGTGACGGCGACAGTGCACAGTGAGCAGGTGACGGTTGGTGCAGTGCCTGGGCAGTCCGGAACGACACTGGAAGTGTTCGAGATCGATTACGCCCCGCAGATCGGTTTCTCGTTCGTGAAAGTCGCCGCGGCCACGACCGACGGATTGAACACACCGTTGACATTTCGTTGCAGCTATGTCGTTGTCGGCGAAGTCGAACGCGAATCATCCCTGCAGTAGGTGTCGATCGCGATCTAGTCGATGACCGTGATTGAAAACGGCTCGACGTTGATTGTGGAGCAATTGCCGATGGTGGTGCGCGTCGCCTGAAAATCGACGGCCGCCCCGTCGACTGTTGCAGATGGATCTGCAGCAACGACGTGCACAGTGCAGGAGCTGGCGGCGTGATTCGCGAATGCAACGGTGACGGCGACGGCGGCTGGGTTCACAACGATTGTTGATCCGTTGGTGCCCGCGCCACTGCCCGCTACGGCCGGGGTCGACGGCTCGTTGGCGATGTTGATTCTTGTTGCTGGGCCTAACTGATCAAGGGCGTCGAACACGGCCGCAAGCACTGCGCCCTGTGACGTGATTCCATACAATGTGCTGGAGTTGGAACCGTTGGAAATGGACGCGCGGGCACCGCTCGACAACACATCGTGCGTCAACGAAAGACCCACCCGTGGGTCGGTGGCCGAAGCGACGGCGAACCAGGCCACCGCGAGGGCATGTGCCCATGTCTGTGGCGTTGTATTGACGTCCTGGCCCCGTGCATAGCTCACGTTCCACTCCGTCAGCCACGCTTGCACGCCAGGTGGCAACAAGGTGAGATCCGTCTGTGCGACGCGTTCCCATTGCTCTGCCGCGGCTCGCAACAGGGCCTGCGAATCGGAACCTGTGACGCTGACGTCGGTTGCGCTGACTCGCCAGTACGGATGAAAGATCAAAGCTTGCTCACCGTGCACATCGCTGAGCACCTCGCGATTCCAATCGCGGACCCGTGCGGGTAATTGTGGCGTGATCGGATTCGCGTCGTCCCACAGGCTGACGCCAAACTCCGCGTCGGGGAATTCTTGTTTGATCGCACGCATCCAGTCGTTGGCGACACGCGCGTAGTCGCGACCAGTTGGGTAGAGCCGCGAATACCTGCTGTATGCCGGGTCGTAGATTTCGTTGCCGAGTTCGATTCTGCGCACCTTGATGCCGAGTGACCGGGCGGTTCGCAACATGTCGAACTCGTGATCAAGTGACGAAGTGGCCATGTTGAGATCGAATACTGCTTCGGCGCCGGTGCGTTGCAAGACGTTTGCGTAGTCCGCCATGGTGAGGCCTTTTCGACGCGAACGATTCGCACGAAACGCGCGTGGAAGATCGGGGACATCGACGAACTGTCCGGTGCTCCAGTCGATCCACATTGTTGTCGTTCCGCCGAAACGCAAAACACCAGGGTGCAACGATGCCAACTGTGCAAGGAAGCTCGGGTCGCGCCAGGAGTTTGCGTTGGCTGGCGACGTGACATCTTCGAGATTGAATCCCATACGGCGTCGGATATCTGCTGCAACAGGTGCCGATGTCGCGGTCGTTGTCGGGGCGGTGGGGATCACGATGGGTCCCGTAAACGGTGTCGCGGTTGTTGTGGAGTGCGTGCTGTTGTGGCCGCCGCACGCGCTCAACAACATCGCGACTACGACACATCGAACCGTCAGGGTGTTCCCCGATTGCTTGTGCCCCGACTTCTTATGGAGGGTCATTGTCGGCCCGCGCGGTGGTTGAACCAAAACGTTCGACTTGCGTTTGGTGGATCGATCCAGCGGTCGAGGGTATACAGCGCGAAGCCGTTCGCCACTCGCTCACGTGTCGCACCGACATGGATGCTGCGCAAATAGCTAGGAAGTGCTTTGTCTCGTGATCCTCCGGCAAACAAGATCCACACACGAGTGCGAGCGCGATCGACCGTGTGTTGTGCGTAGGGATTACGGACAAGATCAAGGGCCGAGATCGTGAATTGGCTTCCCGTCTCGAATGAAAATGGATACGCGATCCAAAAGTCGGCGTATGCGTTCTTGATATGGCGTTGGTGCAGTGCTTTCGCCAACCCGTCGAAATGTGCGGGAGCAAGATCGAGGTGTAAACGATCGCGGTCGGCTCTGGTGACCACATCATGTGTGTTGGCCACGCCAAACGTGATCGCTACGACGGCTACGGCGATCATGGTGGCTGTTCTTGTGCACGATGCAGCGACAAGCAGCGCTGCGATCGGCACGAGGAGCAGACCAAAACGAGGTTCAAATACCGGGCTGGTTGCGCTCGGAACTGCGATGAGGAATGGCATGGCGAGTGCGATCCAACACAGCGGTTCCAAACGCGATGGCCTCGTACCAGCGCTGCGCCACGCCAACACGAACAACGCCGCAATCGCAGCGCAGTAGACGATGAGTCCAAACCCAACTATGAGCCAACCGCCGTTGTATGAACTTCGCAGACCGAGCGCCCTCCCGAGCAGTTGGCCAACAACCAAACGCACACGATCGAAATAGGTCGTGCCGCGCCGCGATTGTGAAAACACTTTGTCGCCGTAACGTTGGTATCCGTAGAGCCACGGCGCTGCGCCGACAAGTGCTCCAACCACCGCGACGCCCAGGGCCCGAAGCGTGGGACGACACCGCACGAGCAGCCAAAGTCCGAGCGGCACAAGAACGAAGACAACTTGCGAACTTTGGTACCAGCCGAACCCGGCCACGAGCCCCAACGCGCCAGCATCTCTGAGTGGCCAGCCGTTCGGTGCGTTGCGGATGCGCAGTGCCAGCAGCAATGAGGTCACCATGAGCACGACCAGCAACCAGTAGAAGCCGCGTTCTTTCGTCGCGATCCACACCGTGCCCGGCCACGCAAAGAACAGCGCCCCTGCGAATGTTGCAGCTCGCCGATTCGCAACGAGATATCGGCACGTGCGGGTAACGAGCACAGCCGCGATTGCAGACAGTCCGAGTGGCACGAGCTTCACCATGAGCGCGCTGCGATGGATGAGGAACGCGAATGCGACGAGGGTCGGCTCCGTTGTGCCGCCGTAGTACTGGCCCCAGAAAAATAGCGGCGGTAGGTGGCCAGCCCGGATCCGATCTGCCATGAGACCAACGACCGCTTCGTCGCCATCGAGGCGACCAGCGTTGGAGGCAAGCATCCGCCATCGCAATCCGATACCCACGAGGATCAGCACAATCGACGCGGCTGTCCACAGATCGAATTTCGCGCCCATGAATTTGGAGTGATGCGCGGGGTCGGGAACCGCCTCTGCGTCGTGGTGTTGCGAGACGACTGGCATGGCTCTGTGAGATTAGGAGACAGCGCTCAACAAAGGGTGGCAAGGTCCTATTTCATACGCTTGAGTGTTGCTCGCAAACCGCGTGCAAGGTCGCCCTTGGTCCCGACGCTGATGTTCTGGAGCCCGAGCCAGTCGGCGAGGTGCGTGAGTTCGAGGGCGAGCGCGTCGATGGTGGTCGTGTTGGCATGACCAGGTTCCGCGAACGCTCCTGGGATCAGCAATGTCGACGTCTTGCGATCGGCTTTGAGATCGACGCGACCGACAAGCGCGTCGTTGAACAAAAACGGCAGCACGTAGTAGCCATACACGCGTTTCGGTGCTGGCGTGTAGATCTCGATCCGGTAGTGAAAATCGAACAGACGAACGTTGCGCTGCCGTTCCCAGACCATCGGGTCGAACGGTGACAAAACGGTTGCACAGCGAACCTCCCGGGGCAGCACCGCATCGCGGTGGAGATATGCGATTGGTTCCCAGCCCTCAACATGCACAGGACGCAACACGCCGTCGTCGATGAGCTGCTGTAGCGCTGAACGGCTTGGCTTTGCCTTGAGCCGGTAATAGTCGAACAAGTCACGTTCCGTCGCGACACCGAGCGCTCGCCCGGCGCGTTCCACCATGATCGTGCGCGCATCAGATTCGGGTATCGCGGGTTGGTTCACGATGTGACTCGGCAGCATCCGTTCGGGTAGGTCGTATTCGCGTTCGAAGTTGTTGCGCCTTCGAGCCGTCAGCTGACCCGTCCAAAACAGATATTCGAGCGCCAACTTCGCGTCGCTCCAATCCCACCACGGGCCGGTTCGGCGACCTGGTTCATTGAATGCGCTCGCCGCCGTGGCACCTTGATCACGAACGGCCGCGAGTACCGAGGCGACCATCGTTGGATTCCGATCTTGCATCGATACGACGCTGCGCCAACCCTCACCGGTTCGCGCCGTTTCCATGCGCCACTGCATCAGCGGCCAATCAGCGACGGGAAGCAACGATGCTTCGTGCGCCCAATACTCGAACAGCTCGGCATCATCTACCAACGTGTCGAGGATCCCACGCCGGTAGTGCCCAAGGCGCGACCACAACGGCATCTCGTGCGCTCGTGCGAGCACGTTGACGGAGTCGACCTGCAACAGCATCGTGTGTTGCAACACCCGCCGGACTTGGCGGCGGTCGCTCACTCCGGCCGGTCGCGCGATGCCGAAACCTTGGGCGCGCAGAGCGATCCTGCGAGCTTGTGAACGTGACAGGGAATCCACCGGTGGGGCACGCTATACCGATGGACAACTTTCAGGATCTTTCCATCACAATTGAAGGTTCAGTTGCGACGGTGACATTGGAACGCCCCGAGACTCGCAACGCGCTCTCACCACGGCTGATCGATGAGCTCTCCCGCTCGTTCGCGATGCTCGATGATGATCGAGATATACGTGTCGCTGTGCTTCGAGGAAGCGGTCCTGCCTTTAGCGGGGGATACGACCTCGTGCCAAGCGACACAACGCCCATCGGTGCAACAAGCGGTCGGGGCCGCGGAACGTCGATGGCGTTCGACGATGATTTGTGGAAGCTCGAAGCAACCCAACGCAAGCTCATGACAATCTTCGACATGCATCTTCCGGTGATCGCTGCAGTCCATGGATATTGCATCGCGGGTGGCACAGATCTTGCGTTGCTGTGCGACATCGTGCTCGTAGCGGAGGACGCGAAAATCGGATTTCCACCGGTGCGGTCGATGGGTTGCCCGCCGCAGCATCTCTGGACCTATTTGGTTGGCCCACAATGGGCGAAGCGGCTCTTGCTGACCGGCGACATGCTGTCTGGCGATGATGCTGCCCGGATCGGTCTCGTGCTCGATGCGTACCCCGCAGACGAACTCTTCAACGAAGCGCACTCGCTCGCGGCTCGCATGGCGCTTGTCGATCCGCATCTGTTGTCGGCAAACAAGCGCCAGGTCAATCTCGCGTTGGAGCTCATGGGCGCCCGAACGATGCAACGGCTCGCGGCCGAGATCGACGCGCGTGGCCATCTTTCGCCTTCGATGCGATCGTTTGGAACGACAGCGAGGGAGCATGGCATGAAGGCCGCAGTGAGCGAACGCGACGATCCGTTCGGCGACGCAATGGTGCGACTCCGACACGCTGGTCGCTAGTGCGCAATGGCTCGGACGCTTCAAAAACTGCGATGATGATCGAGTAGTGCATCGAGCAAGTCAACTGCGGCCGCCCGATCATCGCCAACCAGGATGCCGTGCATTCCGAGCGCGGTCGCCGCGTCGATGTTGCCCTGGAAATCATCGAGGAACACGGTTTCATTTGGGGAAGCGTTGCCGAGTTGTTGCAGCGCCATCGCAAAAATTCGAGGATCTGGCTTGCGCATCCCGACTTCACAACTGTCGACAACGATTTCGAAGAGTTCATCGACTGGGAGTAGCGAGCGCCAGCCGTCTTTGAACTCCGCAACGTTGTTCGTGATCAATCCGGTGCGGTACCCCTCGGCACGCAGGCGCAGCGTGCGGGCCACGAATGGCTCCTCGTGACGTTCGCCTGCACCCATGCCTCGCAGCGCATGGAAGGGATCGATGTCGAGCCCTTGCGCACTGGCCAATGCGATGAGCTGTTCGCGGCACAATGCGAGTGTGATCTCGCCACGCTCAAGGCGGTGCCAGGGATGATCGGTATCTCGGTCGTACGCCCCAAAGATGACGGCGAGTACCTCATCGGGATCGTGTCCCATGATTGCACCGCCGGTGCGTACTGCCGTGAACGGAGACGGCGTAAAGACACCGCCGAAGTCGAAGAGCACCGTAGTAATCACAGGCTCACGTTCTATTACGGCGAACGTCGCACAAAGCGATCGGCCGCAGTGGGGAAGCGTGGGTTACGCGGCCTTGTGTTGATTCGCCGTCCGTGCATTCGGGCCGAAGCCCTTGTGGTCGACGAGATGTGTGAACATCTGTGCCATGCGAGCCTTGAACACTTTGGCTCTGGCTGCGCTGATACGTCCGGCGCTCACAGCGTTGTCGACGTTTGTGTTGGCTTGTTTCACGAGGGCATCAATCACAGTCTGTGTGCTCACATGGTGTGCCGCTGCGACATCCGCGACGGAGTGCCCCTGCGCCAACGCAGCACGAATGTCGGAGGGATTCACACCGATTGCGACTGCGGCAGTTTTGATGGCGTGATGACGGCGACGCAGACGACGCTGTTGGTTGGCCTGGCGTCGGTGTTGCAAGAAGTTCGTCGTGTCGTTCACGAACTGACCAGCGAGGCCCGGTACCTTGGCCTTCAGGGCCGCGGCTTTCGTGGCGTCGAGTTTGTGGTTGGCGACAGCTCGATCGATGGCTGTGTCGGCCTTGGTGACGATCGCGTCGATCACCGATTGCGGTGACACCCCGTGTGCGGTTGCGACGGCAGCGATCGTGCCTTTGGCTTTCACCTCGGTGCGTAATGTTGCGACGCTTATCCCGATGACTCGTGCGGCTTCTTGGGCCGCAGCTTTCAAGCTCCGATATCGAGGGCGCGATGCCGCAGCACTCGCAGCGGCAGGCGACGCGTGGCTCGACGAGACGGCACCAGCGACGGTGACGCCACCGACTCCGAGTACTGCGGCTGCGGTGATGGAAACGAGAATTTTCTTCAACATGATGTGCTCCGAGGTGACTACCCGAAAGACGAATGGGTTGGTCGAGGGGTGAGAGGTGAGCTGAACAGGTACATCATCGCAGGCAATTGTGATGGAACTGTTAGGCCTCGACAAAGACCCGGCGTGAATTGCGAGACTCGATCGTTCGATAATCGGCGCGAAACGTGGTGTCAGGGTGCCGCGAACCTGGAACACGTTCTACTGTATGTCTCGTGAAACTTGGACTTCAGCTTGGCTACTGGGGCAAAGGCCCCAATCCCTTCCACGTTCCCCTCGCACAGGAAGCCGAACGTCTGGGCTTCGACTCGGTGTGGGTTGCCGAATCGTGGGGGAATGATGCGTTTTCGTTCGCGACGTGGATCGCAGCCCACACATCGACGATCCGCGTCAATACTGGCGTCGTGCAGATCTCTGGACGAACCCCGACATCGTGCGCGATGCATGCGATCACGGTCGATCACCTTTCGAACGGGCGGTTCGGATTGGGGCTTGGCGTATCGGGCCCCCAAGTGGTGGAGGGTTGGTATGGCCAGCCGTTCGCCAAACCGCTCGCTCGCACGCGCGAGTACATCGACGTGATCCGTGCGGTGCTGCGCCGAGAAGAACCAGTTGCGTACGAGGGCGAGTTCGTGCGACTCCCATACGACGGCCCGAATAGTTGGGGAATGGGCAAGCCCCTGCGCGTCATGGTGCATCCGTTACGAGCTGATCTCCCAATTTATTTGGGAGCAGAAGGCCCCAAGAACGTTGCGCTTGCAGCAGAGATCGCCGATGGATGGCTACCGCTCTACTACTCGCCGTTTCGACCAGAGGTGTACGCGAACGCGCTCACCGGGGTGAAGCCAGATTTCGAAGTGTCGGTCAACGTCATGGGCTGTTCGGTCACCGGCGACAGCGAAGAGGAAATTGCCGCGGCGCTCTTACCGACGAAGGCCGCACTCGGGTTTTACATCGGAGGGATGGGGCATCGCACTCGCAACTTCCATATGGAGCTGATGTCGCGTATGGGATTCGAAGATGCCGCGAACAAGATCCAAGCGTTGTTCTTCGAAGGTAAGCGTGACGAAGCGATCGCGATGGTGCCAACGCAATTTGCTGACGAGATTTCACTCGTTGGCAGCAAGGCGCGCATTCGGGATCGCCTTGCTGCGTGGGCCGACTCTCCGGTGACCACCATCATCATGAGTGGTGGCCCGGAGATGTTGCAAACGATGTCGGAGATCGTTGCTGGCGTTTAGCTCGATGATTTCTGCGAGGCTTGGAACGTCAGGAACGCCCCTGCCGTCGCCACAACTGCAGCAATCAGCGCCAAGAAGAGTCCGAAACTTGCGCCCACATCGACGCTGACTCCACCCGAAAGCAAACCGCCGTACGCATCGCTACCCGACGGGATTCTGAGCCAATACCACAGCGTGAACAGCGCCGAGAGCCCAGAACAAATGAGCGCCGCGAGCACGAAGTTCTTCTCGGCGCCTTTGAGCAGCATCAGCACCGCAAGTACGCCAACTGCAATCATGAGCAGCCAGGCAAGCGTTCCTTGGCCGAGGTCGAACGCGTTTGCGGAGTTCGATGATGAATGCGCGAACGCCGCAACCGTCTTGTTCGTGTAGCTGACGTCGACGCTCCACCATGGAAAGAACGCGAAGATGAAGAACGCCACTGAGCCGCCGAGCATCAATTTCGTGGGCATGCCAGCATTCTTGATCTTGTCGACGTCGAGGCCTTGGAACGGATTAGTACCTCCGGCCGCGGGCGGCGGGGAACCTG
>JBBRPC010000150.1:0-9122 GCA_038228615.1 Acidimicrobiia bacterium
CACCGATGCCCCATCTGCTCGGATCTCAACCGTTGCAGTTTGGTCGCTTGCATTCTCGATGGACAGCGTCGCCCGATCCAACAACTCGGTCTGATCCACCGCAAATGACCACGAGGTCGCGCTGGCAGACATCGCTCCAGCAACTGACACTCCAGTCAGCTGGCGCACGGTGTGGTTTGCAACGTGCAATACGCCGATCGCAAACATCTCGTTATTCGCACCGGATGCAAGGACGCTCACGTCGTTTTTTACCGACGCACGCGACGACCCACGCAACGCACGAGTTGGAACCTCGAGCGTCGCGACGCTGTTCGGCTGCACGGCAATATTTCGCTGATCAACCACTGCAGTTCCGGTCGCGAGCGTCTGCACGGCGACGGTGATCGGCGTGTCATTGGGATTGAGGACCACAAGTTGGTGCGCGATTCCGTTGCGGGCATCTATATCCGGAATGTGCCAATGGCCTGCAAGCGATGGCACACCCACCTGCAGCGACATCGGCGATCCGGCTTGATCGCCAACACCAGCCAGCATGAGTTCGGCAACGACACGACGATCAGCGCGCGCGGTCACAGAGACAGCGACGACATCGCGTTGATCGGATCCCGCATTCGCATCAACAAAGACCCGGCTTCGCGCGGCAATCTCGAGCGCTTGGAATTGCCTCGGACGTAGCGAGCCCTCCGGGGTATACATCGTCACGTCGACACTCGCGCTCTGTCCGAAGGGATTCATGATCGCAACGGTCTCGTGCATGTTCTTGCGCGTTGTCCCGGCGGCAAAGTACCAAGTGGTACTCGGCTCGGTCGCGCACGGCGTTGTTGCTTCAACGGTTCCGAGACTCGCCTCGTGCTCGACAACGATGCCAGCACCAAAGGCTTCCACCGTGAACGCAAAGTCGCGCAGCGTTCCCATCTCACCAACGGTGACCACGCTGCTGCTGTTCCCGGGGATTCCGATGGTCTGACGTCCGACGGTGCGGCCTCGAGCGATCCCACTGACTTCGACGTCGACGATTGTGTTCGTAGTGTTTGCAATCGTGATTGCGTCGGAAGCGGGAATCGCTGCGCTCGCGGCTGCCATCGGGCAGTACCAAGCGGCCGAACGAACCTCGCCTCGCGTCAACGACGCCGGGACACCGGGCGTGACGCTCGCGGACTGTGTCACACGCTGCGGAACCGCCACATCGCCCAACGCGACTGCCCCGGCGATCAGCGCGACGAGCAGCACGATGAACGGAATGCGTGTGCGCAGTTTCACTGTGCACCTCGGAACGAGCGTCGCGGCCGAAAACCGAACGCGATGACCCCGAGCCACAACAAGCACTGCGCGCCGATGAGCAAGAATCGCCAGGTTGGTTCGGCGTAGCCAACGATGAGTCGACCCGCACGACTTGAGCGCCAACCATTCGCCCATCCGAAAGCTGTGGTGCGGCCCAGGCGGGATCCGGCGAGGGTCGCGGACCAGCGCGAGGAACTGGATTCCGACACGAAGAGCGAACCGACGCGATTCGTCGCGCCCAGTGACTGGCCACCGCTGAGATCGCTCGTGAGCGCCGCACCGATGGGATCCCGCCGTGCACGTGCATCAGATGGAATGGCACCCGGGAGCACCGTTGGGTTACGCGCCCAAGCGAGGTTGCGAAAAACGTTGATTCCATCGGTTGAATCGATCACGGTGAAATCAAGCTGATCGTTCAAGGCGGAGACATCGAGTACGTCGGATCCGACGTTGTGAGCATCGGGAGCGCGGCGTTGCACGACAGCGACATACCGAATCCCCATCGGCGCCAAGATGTGTCCGAGCCTGGTCGTGGCACCGCGGCGCGCAAGGTCGACAGCCTCACCGGCAATTCGCAACGCTCGTGTCGTCGGGGCAAGCAACGACGCAGCGGTGAGGTTCGCGCCATTCGAGACCGCGAGCCACACCCCATGCTGCGAGGTTTGCGGACCCGGTATCGCACCCGAGTCGCCAACCCAGAGTACGCGGAAATCGCCAATGACTTTCGCTTCCGAATCCATCCAATTCAGCGCATGATCCCAATCCGCGTGGGGCGCGTTCACACGACCATCACCAAGATCCCCGATCCAACTCACAACAGGGACGACGATCGTGACCAGCGCAAGTACGACCGTCACCTGACGCAGTCCGAACACAAAGGTCCGCAATTCCGACACGACGGCAGCGACCCCGACGCCAATTGATATGGCGAGGCCTAAGGCGCTGAGGCTCAGCAAGATACCGAGTTCAGGCAGCGGAGCATCGACGCGAACATGCTGCGCGACCACGATCGATCCGATCCCAACCACCGCGAGGATCCAACCCGTGACCGCAACGCGCAGCGCCGCGGGTTGCGCCACAAGCAACGGAAGCAACGCGCCGAGAAAGAGTGCAACAACGAGTGCACCTGCACCGTTGGGACCGTCGCGGAAACTCACAAGTTGCCACAGCGTGTCGACCCGGCGTGCTCCGATTCCCACCGAAGCGCCATCGCCCGCGAACACATTCAAACTCCACGGCAACAACAGCACGAACGCGAGGCACGAGGCGGACGCTGCCGTAGCGAGTTGCCGCATCGCCAACCGAATATCGACTCCGACGCACAACGCGCCCAACACGCTCGCGATCCCGATGACGAAAGGAGCGAGCACCAAGATTGGCGCGAACGCTGCTGCAGCTGCGGTAACAATTGCGATGGCGACGGTCGCTCGGCGGCGACGACGAACTCCTACGACGGCACGGCCTCGGCGCTTGGCCGGCACCGCTCCCCCATCGACACCCTCTGGACCTTTCTGCGGCTCGCCAGGAAACGTCAAAAGGAGGCTCACGAGGCCAGGGAGTACCGCAAACGCAACAATCGATCCCAGCTCGGCATTCGCGATCGCGTTGCGCAAGACGGGGTTCGATCCGTATGCAACGGCGGCCGCGACCGCTGGCCACGACGCCGCGCTCATACGTCGGACCAATCGGTAGCTCGACACGATGCCGATAGGTGCGGCGAGCACCACAAGTGCCGTGTGCGCCAATTCGGCTTTACCGAAGAACAACAGCGTCCAGAGACCCGCGACACCGAACAATGGTGGCGCAACCGCATCCGCACCAAAATTCGCGCTCCGGTGCGCTGAACTGAACAAGCCGAACAGATGGCCCGTCGTTCCCCATTGGGCGAACCCACCGACGTTCGGCAGCGAACCCGTGACGAAACCTCGGGTCGCAACCAACGCGATCAACACCATGAATCCCACGAGCGCGAGCTCGACGTGTCGGAATCGTCCCGAGGCTTCGTCAAGAACTTCACGGGTCCGAATGCTCGCGTCGGCCAGACGATCGTCGACGTGGAGGCGCCGCGTCACCAGGTTTCGCAATCTCGCATTGCCGCGGATCATGAACACCCGGTACTCCGCGTCGTCGACGGCGCGCAGCGCCTGAGTCGCGGTACGCGCGCTGCCGAGATTCGCGACGCTGCGCGTCGCATCGAACCAACTCAACAGCATTCCTTGTGCCGCTTCGGCCCGACCGGTTGCCAAGCTCACAAGCGATTCAGCCAAAGTGAACAGGAAGGACATCGGGATCGACCACACCAACGCCAACGTCGACGCCGACTTCACGCAAGTTCGGATTCGTCCGAACGAGGAAGCCCGAGCGTCCGGGAGCGGCCATGCCGTCGCGGTGTGTTGTCTCGCTACCCGCCCTCGAGCATCAGGTGCGACGATGACGCGACCGCCGGCGAGACGCGCGCGCCACGAGAAATCGATGGCCGCCGAGCTGGAACACGCTGGATCGAAACCCGCGAGCGTCGCAAAGATATCGGCGCGGACCAACATCACGGAGTCCGAAACGAAAAACACATCTCGCACGCCGTCGTGTTGTTCCTGATCCCGTTCACCTGGCTCAATCGGGCTAAATGGCGTCCCGTAGTGGTCGATGGCGCTCCCCACGTCGAGGAGCAGCGTCGGGTCGTCTGCCGCGACGAGCTTTGGACCCACGATGGCGGCGTTCGAACGGAATGCTTCTTCGACCATGACCCGAGTCGCACTGGCATCCAGCGCAACATCGTCGCGCACCAACAGCAAGAACGGAGCGCCACTGACCTTGCCCAACACTTCGTTGAAGACGCTCCCAGCGCTCGAGCCAGCCGCCTGCGCGGCGGCATCTCGATGCATCACGAGCAACGTCGGATCGAGGGCTGCCAACCGCGCTACGACCCCCGACTCCGGCCCATCATCGACCACAAGCACCGTGAGTTCCGGGTATTCCTGGTGCAGCAGCGAACGCAGGCAACCCTCAAGCGACGGGGCACCATGGGTCGCGACGATCGCAACGACGGCAGGCAGCGCCGTCGCAACCGCTTCACTATCGAACATGAGGGAGCGAGGATATCGGGATATACGGCGCCTGCTTCGCCCGGCGCTGCGAGTGGTCTACGTCCGACTCCTTCGCTATCGCTCGTCTGGCTCGTTCGACCACCGCGGTTCGGGCCACGCCGAGATAACGAACTCCCCCCCCGAATGCTTGCAATAGTTAGCAAAGCGTGGTATTGTGCAAGCACCACACTCGCAAACAGTTACCGCAAACAGTTAGTAGGAGATCCAAATGTCCGTTGACGTTCGCAAGACCCTCACCGACGCTGGCTACATCGCCGTGGGCGTTGGCGTGCTCGGTTTCCAGCAGGTCCAAACCCGCCGTCGTGAGATTCAGGCCAAGATGGTCGGCGCCGGTTCGCCGCTCCACGTGATCGGCGATCAGACCAACGATCTGCGCCTCAAGGTCAAAGCTGGCCTCGACCGTGCCACCGAAGCCGCGCAAGGTTTCGGTACGCAGGTGGCAGCCAGCGCCAAGCCGATCGTGATCGATGTCGCGACGCGCGCCGAATCACTCCCTGCGCCGTTGCCCAAAGCCGTCACTCCAGCAGTGAAGCTCGCAAAATCCGTCGTCGGAGCAACCGCGTAACCGACGAAGGAGCCCGCGCCAACGTCATCCTTGCGCGGTGATGCGACTTCGGTCGCTACGTTGTCAACGATGATCACTGCACTCGCTGGCGGCGTTGGCGCGGCCCGCTTTCTCAACGGCCTGATGCGCATCGTCGATCCGTTGGAGATCACGGCGATTGTCAACACTGCCGACGACGACACATTCTTAGGTCTTCACGTCTCGCCTGATATCGACTCGATCATCTATACGCTGGCTGGCGCTTCGGATCTCCAACAGGGTTGGGGACTCGCGGGCGAATCGTTTCGTACGATCGAGGCCGCGTCACGTTTTGGAGAACCCACCTGGTTCCGACTCGGCGACCTCGATATCGCTACACACTTGTATCGGACGAAACGTCTCAACGAGGGCGCATCGCTCACGACCGTCACAGCCGAACTGCGGCGTTCGTGGGGCCTCGCCATCAACCTCATCCCGATGAGCGACGACCCGATACGCACGAAGATCACCGTCTCAGAACGACCGGATCACGAACTCGCGATGCAAGAATGGTTCGTGCGAGAACGATCCGCTCCAGCTGTTCAATCGGTACGGTTCGAAGGCGCCGAGACCGCGCTACCAGCGCCCGGCGTTGTTGACGCCATCGACACCGCCGCGGCAATCATTGTCTGCCCATCGAACCCGGTGATTTCGATCGGTCCGATTCTTGCAGTTCCCACCGTGCTCGACGCGCTGACCCGGCGCCGCGCATCTGTGATTGCTGTAAGTCCTATCGTCGGTGGTGCGCCAGTGAAAGGGCCAGCCGATCGTTTGATGGCACCGCTTGGCATTGAGGTATCCCCTGTCGGCATCGCCCGCCTCTACGCACCGTGGTGTTCGACGCTGGTACTCGACGCGATCGATGCACACCACGTCCCCGAGGTCGAGGCGCTCGGAGTTCGAGCGGTCGTTGCCGACACGATGATGCTCAGCCCCGAGATCGCTGCCCGGCTCGCGAGCCAAGTTCTTGGCGCGGTGGCGTAAGTGGCCGAAGCGCTCAGCGTGATCCCAATCCGCGGCATCGGCGAAATTCGCCCCGGCGACGAGTTGGCAGAGCACATCGCGAATGCCGCAGCGACAGGCGGTTCGCCACTGCGCGACGGTGATTGTGTGGTGGTGACCCAGAAGGTCGTGTCGAAGGCGGAGGGTCGTCTCGTGCCTCTCGACCCGAACGATCTTGCTGCAAAACACGCTCTCGTCGAAGCCGAGTCGGTACGCATTGTGCGTCGCCGTGGCGATCTCATCATTGCCGAAACTCGCCACGGTTTCATCTGCGCAAACGCTGGCATCGACCTATCGAACGTCGACGACGGTTTCGCGGCACTCCTGCCAATCGATTCTGATCGATCGGCAAAACATATTCGCGATGCATTGCGGGCGCGTTTCCATCTCGAGTGCGCGATCATTATCAGCGACACGTTCGGGCGGCCGTGGCGCCACGGACTCACCGACGTCGCAATCGGAGTGAGCGGCATCGCCGCGGTCCTCGACCTCCGCGACACACCCGACGCGCAAGGACGGATATTGCACGTGACTGAGGTTGCGATTGCGGATGAGGTGGCAAGCGCAGCTGAGCTCGTGATGGGCAAAGCCGACGGCGTCCCCGCAGCGATCGTGCGCGGACTCGAACCGAGTTGGTTTCGGGAGAGCACAGCACGCGAACTGATCCGGCCGGCCGCAGATGATCTCTTTCGATGAGCATCCCAGCATTTCTCGAAGCCCGACGATCAATTCGCGCATTCCGGCCAGATTCGGTGCCCCGCGCTGCGCTCACGACAATGTTGGAGTCGGCGTGTATCGCTCCCGCTCCACATCATTCACGGCCATGGCGTTGGGTCGCGATCACCAACGCTGCCGCCAAAGCATCGCTGGCGCAGGCGATGGGCGATCAATGGCGCATTGATCTTGCAAGCGACGGCGTCGAGCCAGAACGCATCGACGCGCTACTCGAGGCGTCGGCCGCAAAAATTCACGCAGCCCCAGCCATCGTGCTGGGGTGTCTTACCTGGAACGGGCTTGATTCATATCCCGACGCACAACGCCAACATGCCGAATTTGGTATGGCATTGCTGTCACTCGGAGCTGCTGTCGAAAACCTGATGCTCTGCGCGGCGGATCAGGGCTACGCATCGTGTTGGGTCGCGGCGCCAATCTTTTGTCCCGACGCGGCACGCGATGCGCTCCGACTCCCGCATGACTGGCGCCCCCACGCCATGGTGTTCATTGGTGTCCCCGACTCCGACTACGTCGGACGACCACGCCCACCGATCGCACTCGACGACCTGACCCAATACTTCCAGTAGCGCGACGCCTCCGCTAGCGCTGCGTTCGGTTTGCCTTGTAGTACTCGAGCGTTCGCGCAATTCCGTCGTGCAGGGTTGTGAATGGCTGCCATCCAAGATGCATCGCGGCACGCCCAGGATCGAGGGCACTCCTCGAGAGTTCGCCAACACGTGGCGGCTCGTAATGCGCGGGTTGTTGATAACCAGTCAACAATGCCATCGTGTCGTGCAACTCTTGGACGCTCGTCTCCACACCTGTGCCGATGTTGAGGAGCAAGCCCCCAGCGCGATCTGCTGAACGCCAGAACGCATCGACGACGTCGTCAACAAACACAAAATCGCGGGTCTGCTGTCCGTCGCCAAAGATGGTGACTCGCGCTCGGTCGAGAAAACGTCCGGTGAAGATGGCAACAACTCCAGCTTCGCCGTGCGGATTTTGGCGCGGCCCGTACACATTCGCCAACGCCAGCGCGGTGTACTCGAGGCCGCGGACCTCACGGTAATAGTGCATGTAGTCGACCGCTGCCTTCTTGGAGACGCCGTAGGGCGATTCCGGCCTCCATGGCACAGCCTCGCGCGTCGGGATCTCGTCGGGCCTGCCATAGAGCGTCCCACCAGACGCAGCAAAACACACCTTCGCGGTCCCCGCGGCCAAGCAGCCCTCCAGCACGTTGAGGGTGCCACCAATGTTGACCGCAGCGTCGAAGGCCGGTTTTTTTACCGAGACACGGACGTCGGCTTGGGCTGCAAGATGGAAGACAACTTCAGGTTTTTTGCGGGCGATGTAATCGGCGATTTCAAGATTGGCGACGTCGACCCGCTGAAACGAAAAACGACGTCCGGGAACCTTGCGCGCCTCGGCGAGGTTCGCGAGCGATCCAGTCGATAAGTCATCGACCACATCGACCTGACAACCTTCGGCGAGGAGCCGGTCGACGAGCGCCGACCCGATAAAACCGGCACCGCCGGTGACCAATGTGCGCATCGGACTCAAGCTGACCCCGACAGCTCCTCGGCCGCAACGCGGCCTGCCGATACACGCGTCCCGGCTGCGACCAACGCCCCCTGACCCACGATAGTCATATCTGCACACCCTGCAGAGGCGCCAACGATCGCATCGGCGCCGATCACAGAATCGGCCACGTCGCCGTGGTGCTGGACGTCGGCACCAACATGCAGGACTGATCGTCGGATCGTTGCGTGCTCACCGACGCTCGCGTTCGCTCCCAACACAGCACCCTCGATCCGTGCTCCAGCGTCGATACGGACGCCATCACCGAGCAATACGGGCGCGACGATCCGTGCCGACGGATCGATAGAGACCTCGCCTTGTACCCAAACACCAGGCGATTGCTCGCGCGCATTGTCGGCCGGCAACGGACCGAGTTCGCCATGCAAGATGTCGGCGTGCGCCTGCAAATATTTCTCCGGCGTTCCGATATCGAGCCAGTACCCGTCGTCGTGGAACCCATAGAGCGCGCCGCGGGTCTCCACCATCCGAGGGAATGTCTCACGCTCAATCGACACGTTCACGCGCGGCGGAATGCGATCGAAGACTTCGGGCTCAAGTACGTAGGTGCCTGCGTTGATCCAGTTCGTTGGAGCTTGGGCTCGCGGTGGTTTTTCGATGAAACCAACTACCTCGCCGTCGTCGCGAGTGGGGACCACACCGAACATCGAAGGATCCTCGACGCGACACAAATAAATCGATGCTTGCGCACCACGTGCCTCATGAAATCGCACCATGGCGCCAAGATCTAGCGCCGTGAGCACGTCGCCGTTACAGACAACGACCCGCTCATCGATTCCTTCGGCTGCATAGCGAATCCCGCCAGCAGTCCCGAGCGGCTTTTCTTCGATGGCGTATCGAAG
>JBBRPC010000151.1:0-9088 GCA_038228615.1 Acidimicrobiia bacterium
CTTGTAGAGGCCGCCATTCGGATCGGCAAAGACGTCGAGTTCTATCTGGCGCACGTGCTGTGATGAGAGTTGGGTTGCGAGCGGCGGATGCGAATATTCGAGCGACGCCGCGAGGCCAGCGTCGAATGCCTTCAGCAGATTGAACACATCGTCGTCGCCGCGTATGTGGTAGCTGTTGTGGGTACCGATCGACTGCAACTGGTTGATGCGCAGGCAATCAACGTTGTTGCAGGCAGGTGCGGTAGTTCGGCTTCGAGCGCCGGCTGCCGGAGGTTGCTGCAACATGCCGGCGCTCGCGACAACAACGGCTGCGACGGTGGACGCGATGAGTAATTTGCGCATATCGCACAGCTTCGCGCGTTGTGGTCGTGTGGTCAAAGTCTCGCCAGGTCCGCTGGGAGCTACGGCAGCGTGGGCGCCGTGCCCGGTCGGAGATAGGCGAGTGCTCGCGGCCAATAGCGCTGGCCGACGCGGTTCCACCAGGCTTCGCGACTTGCCCGTGTGCGGCTCTCCACCCGTACCACGGCCACGACGAGTGCATACCCCACAAGGGCATCGACCGCGTAGTGCTCGCCGCTATAGACGAGGGTGATGATCATCGCGATTGGGTAGATGAACAGCACGCCGCGGATCCACCGTCGCTTGACCCTCGGCCACATCGTCATCGCGACCAATAACGCAAAGGCGCTGTGCAAGGAGGGAATTGCCGCGTACGGGTTGGCGCTCGCCTTGCCGTTGTCGACAAGGGCGTATCCGCCTTTGAGGCCGATGACTGCGAGTCCCCGCGTGCTGTGCGTACGGCCGCAGTCCGGCACCTTCTTGCTCTGGTGCGGTACCGCGATGGGAACACACGTCTTTTCCAATTCGAGATGGAACAGGTGACGTTCTTTGGCGGCCGCCCATGGCGGCGCGGTCGGGAATGCTGCAAAGAATACGACCGCGGCGAAGGAAATCGCCACGAAGCGCGTTGTGTATGCCCGCCATGCCTTCCAATCGCGTCGCCACATCAACCCGGCGATCGCAAAGGGCACGATGAAGTGCGAGACATAGATGAGCGACGTCGCCACGTCCCACCACTGGGCGTGCTGGTGCCAAAAGTGTTGCTGCAACACGACGCTTGGAATGTGGCCGAAGAAGAAGAATTTTTCGGCGGTGATTTGGGGTGTGTACGCGACCGGACGGGCGAGGCGATGTGCGAGCCCGCGGCTGAGGTCGTAGGCGAGCAAGACAAATGTGAACGGAATCCAGTCGAACAGCACCCTGGCGATTTCTCGTTTGCTGCGTCCAACGTTCGTGACGAACAGTGCACCAACGATGACGAGGATTACGACGAAACGGTCGAACGGGATGTTGCCGCCGATGATTGCAACGACGCAGATGAAGTAGACGATGATCGCCAATCCGCGAGCGCGCGACCGCGCCTGGGGGACGACGGGCTCCGGAGACACGACCGGAGCAACGCCTGGAGAAACGTTATGAGCGGTGCTGTCGGTATCTGTTGCCAACAGGGATCCTGAGGTCGGAATCGCGGACTGGCGAATCGTATGAGATGGACGTCGCCTGGCCGGACCACGCCGTGAGTCAATACGCTGGACGGAATCACCTCGAAGGAGCATCATGCGAGCACTTGTTTTCGGTGTCAAACCCGACGCGATTCCCGTCCCCGATACCGAAAATCCGCTGTTACGGAGCCTGGCAGTCACCCCGATGCGGCTCGATACCCACTACCCCGATGCCCGTCCATTGCGCAGCGATTGGGTAGTGACCCGAACCCGGCTGACTGGGATCTGCGGATCGGATTCGAAGCAGGTCTTTATGGATTGGGGTGACGAAACCCGTTCCCCCGACAATCCCATGAAAGGATTCTTTTCGCTTCCGCAAGTGTTGGGTCATGAGGTCGTCGCGGAGGTGACCGAACTTGGGCCAGACGCGCAAGGGTTGGCAGTCGGAGATCGTGTGGTGCTCAACCCCTGGTTGTCGTGTGGACCGCGCGGCGTGACGCCTCCATGCGCTGCCTGTGCCGTCGGCGACTATTCGCTCTGTGCGTCGTTTGGTGTCGGGCCGATCTCGCCAGGTATCCACACGGGGACGTCGAAAGACGCGAGTGGTGGGTATGCCGATCTGATGCCTGCGCACGATTCGATGCTGTTCAAGGTGCCCGCAACGATGCCGGACGAAGTTGCGGTGTTTGCAGATCCATTCGCGGTGATGTTGCATGGCATCACCCGCAACCCACCGCCTGCGGGCGGCAAGGTCATGGTGTACGGAGCTGGTGCGCTCGGAACGTGTGCGACTGCGATTCTCGGTGCGTTGTATCCAGATGTCGAGGTGTTGGTGGTCGCGCGGTTTGGTGCCCAATCCGATATGGCGCGAAAGCTGGGCGCAACGGTGATCTCCCATGAACCGGCGTTGGCTGTGATTGAACAGGCGGTCGCGTGGTCGGGCGGCGTGCTCGCTCCAAGCGATGGGCTGCCGATGGCGTTTCCGGGTGCGATCGATGTCGTGTACGACACGGTTGGTAAACGTGAGACCTTCGAGGTGGGCGTTCGTGTGTTGAAAGCGCGCGGAACGCTGGTGAAAGCTGGAGTTCACGGCCCGACTATGTGGGAAGACACACCCTTATATTTCAAGGAAATCAAGATGGTTGGCTCGAACGCATTTGGCTTCGAAGAAGTGAATGGATTGCGCCAACATGGCATCCAGCACTATCTCGACCTTGCGTCCGACGGCACGATAGACCTCATCGGAATGCTCACACATACCTTCGATCTTGACGACTGGCGGAGCGCCTTCGAAGCCCTGGCATGCCAGGGCGATAGCGGCGCGATCAAGGTCGCGTTCGATTTCCGCTAGACAGGGCGTACATGGAAGTTGTCTCGAAACCCGCTGAACTCCTCGCGCTGCATGGCGTGACCGCAGAACTCTTCGCAACGTTGCAACGATGGTTCAGTGTGCCGCCATCGATTGCCATCGATGTGTCGGCTGTCGATGCCGATGGTGCGATTCGAGAGCTCGGCGATCCCATCATGATTGCGGGTTTCGCGATGCGCAAGTTGCAAGCCTTGCACCTGCTCGCAACGCCAGGAGTACGCACGAGCACCGACGTCGTGGTGACCATGGTGCAAGACCTCACGCGCGCGCTGTTGCAAGCGCCCACGATGCGGCTTCGAGTGCAAGCTGAGTCAATGGATTGGGATGCGGCATTCGCAGAACTGGATTCGAACGATACGCTCGACACTAGCGATGCTGCGCCGCTCGCTGTCGATGACGACGACCCGGAAACAACACGTTTTGAAGAACTGCACGCGTTGCTGCACGTCGCAGTACAGGCTGTCATCGATGCTTGCGATGGCGAAATTTCCTATCTCGAATAGTGCGAGGGATACGCCAATGGCCGACGAAGTATTGCTTGAGGTCACAGACCGTGTGGCTGTCGTGACGATCAACCGTCCGGAAGCGCGCAACGCCCTGAATAGGGCAGTGCGCAAAGCGCTTCCAGCGACGATTGCCGAATGTGAATCGCGTGACGATGTCGATGTGATGATTCTTACCGGTGCCGACCCTGCGTTTACGGCTGGGATCGACCTGAAGGAGTTCGGCTCTGGGGCCAACACCGACGAACGCTTTGGAGGGGTTGACGATGCTCGACCCGGGCGCGTCGCGCGTCGGGGAGCTTTACCACCGCGCACCAAACTGTTGATCGGGGCGATCAATGGCGTTGCCGTCACCGGCGGGTTTGAGATTGCATTGAATTGCGACTTCTTGATCGCAAGCGAACGTGCTCGTTTCGCTGACACCCACGCTCGGGTTGGCATTATGCCTGGGTGGGGGTTGACAGTGTTGCTGGCGCAGCGAATTGGGGTTGCCCGGGCGCGCCAGATGAGTGTCACCGGCAACTTCCTCGACGCGCAACGAGCATACGAATGGGGACTCGTCAACGAGGTAGTACCCCACAACGAACTCCTTCCCCGCTGTCGTCAGCTCGCCGCGGACTGCCTGTCGATTGACCAACGTGCCGTGCGCCAGATGCTCGCGACCTATCGAGAAGTCACTGATACCACCGTCGAGAATGGCTGGGGTATCGAGGCGCGCGTGTCGAAGGAATGGGAGGGCGCCGGTTTCGATCCCGCGCTGATCGAAGCGAAACGTCAAGCGATCGTGGATCGCGGCCGTTCACAAATCTCCTGACGTTGTCATTGTCGCCGAGCGTTCCCTCCTCCGATCAACCGATCAGCCTGCTGCGAATTTCAACGACGGGATAGTCGGCCGAGACACTCAAGGTCGCGGATCCAATGTTGGTGTCGCGAACCGGAACGCCAGGGCCCGTCATGGTGACGTTTGCGATCCACACCGTACCGACCTCAACAGTTTCAACGCCTTTTGTCTCGAATGTGTGCACAAGTGCGGGCGTGGTCGGTGATCCTCCGTCATCGGAGTTCTGGTTCGAACCTTCACCGGAATCAAACACAAAACCGCTACGGACGGCAATGCCGACGACAGTCCAGCCATCGATAGTCGCGTTGATCACCACCGTCTTGGCGCTGGTTGACCACATCCATGTCGCCAAGCCAGTGACTCCTACATCCGGCGGTGAGAGACCGAGCGTTGGGAGCGGTATCACCGCAGTCCGCCAAATCTCTCCAATAGTGGGTGGCTGTGCAGGCCCCGGCGGCAACCCATTGGCCAATGGTCCTGTCAACGGTACGCATCGCGTGTCGATCGCGATGATTGCTCCGTTCGTGTTGTCGGATGTCGTCACGGTGAAGATCCAGCCAAATCCAGCGAACCCGGTCGCGCTCGGACAGATCCCTGCCAGCGGATTGGTCGGATCGTGTGCCGGAACTGCAACGACTCGATATGGCCGCGGCGCCTGATCGCTGGCCGCTGGGATTCCAGGCGAACCGTCGATCGAGACCGTCAGGCCAACCGTGAGTGTTCCGCCGCCAGGTCCGCCACCGATGACCCCTGCGCCGCGCAACGTTGGCGCCTTCGTGGCGGGGAGCGAGCCGAACGTCGCGACATCGTCGAACTGCCAAACGCCATTGAAATCGGTGAGCTGCGCGATGAATTGCTTACCGCGCGGCGTGTGCCAGACAGCGATGACGTTGCCGTGCGCGTCGACGATGCGCGATTCGCCGGTGGGGCTCTGCACGAATACGCGCGGGCCCCAAGTGCGGAGTTCAATCTTGGTCACGCGGTACGTCGTGCCGACGTCGTACCTGTGCGCATGATGTCTGTGGAGCCAGACGATGTCGGCATACACGCCATGATTGCAGTCCTCGGAGGTACGCCTTCTCGACGAGGCGCGGATCAGGGTTGCAGGAGTACAACCAATCGCTGTACGCGATCAAGCGAAAGAATGCGGAACGTACGGATTCACCGCGATGCGCGAGCGTAGGAGAGGGAGTCGCGGTACACGACTGTGCAGAATTGCTCGTTCGAGATGTAGCTGTAGCTGTGGTGGTCGTCGTCGACGGATCAGCGCGAGCGAGTAGCTCGGTGCGCAGCATACGAGCTCGGGGGCCAGATCCGACAGGTTGCGCGGTGCGACCGTTCGCGCTCGTAGGAGTCGCGCAACCTGCAATCAGCGCCGTTCCGGCAATCAATCTCCGTAGCGCGATGTGTTGCATAGCTTCACCCCAACGTGTCGGTTGCCCAATGCTGATCGTGGTGCCGACCTGCAATTGTGGATCGTGCGAAGGATGCCGGATTGTACGAACGCGATGTTGAGGAGGCGAGCGACTGGCGAGCGACTATGGCATGTGCCACGTCGTCACGTCATGGTGTTGCGCGCGCGACCCTCCATGCGGTTCGGACCATTGGGATCTGGAGCGGAAGGCGCAGCCAGGCTGCCAGTGCCGTGTTGAATGGTGGCTTGGCGGTGGCGGTACCTCCGTCGGCACAGGCCTTGAGGTTGCCGGGAAATACGCCGATGAGGGTGGCTGTCGTGAGATAGGCGCCGAGTTTTCGGGTATGTGTGCGGGCCAGCAATCCTGCGCACGCCAACTCGACGACCCCTGAGCCGAATACCCAGGCCCGAGCCGAACCAAGTGGAGCTGGCACGAGCGGATCGAAAAACTCGGGCTTGACGAAATGGGCGACTCCCGCACCGCCCATGAGCGCGACGAGCCCTGCGGTTCGAAGATCGTTGCTGTTCATGTCGGCTCCTAAGTTCCCGAAAGTGCTGTGCGCGGAATTATTCCGCTGGCGGCCACCGACATTAGATGGCGCGTCCTTGCTACGGTCCTGTCGTCATGTTTCGACGTGAAGCTTGAAGGAGCCGTCATGAAGGTTGTTGTCGATTTCGACCGGTGTGAAAGCAACGCCGTGTGCATGGGTATTGCGCCCGAGGTATTCGAGGTGCGCGACGATGATTTTCTCTACATACTCCAAGACGAACCTGGTGAGGAACTTCGCGCCAAGGTTGAAGAAGCGGTGCGGCTCTGTCCGAAGCAAGCAATTTCGATCGCAGAGTAGGGACGCAGCCGATGGCGAGCGAAGCTTCGAACTCCATCATCGAATACCTGCGAAATAACGTTCATCTCGACGAAGCGGGGTTAAGCCCGCAACAATTACGCGACAATATGACCGCGATGGCAGGCGGTATGACTGCGCCAGCCGGGATTGATTTTGAGCCAGCAACGATTGCGGGCATTCCCGCGTTGTGGGTCCGGCCCTCGGGAGGTGCTACCGACGCTGCGTTGCTATATCTTCACGGTGGCGGTTACGTGATCGGGTCACCCGACACGCATCGCAACATCACTGCGCACCTCGCTCAACGATTGGGTTGCGCGGTGTTGAGTCTCGACTACGGACTCGCCCCCGAACGCCCCCACCCCGCTGCGGTCAATGATGCGGTTGCGGCGTATCGGTGGCTGCTTGGTCACGGATTTAGCGCCAGTCGTTTGGCGATCGCTGGCGACAGCGCCGGCGGCGGCCTCACGCTCGCAGCCCTCATGAAGTTGCGCGACGACGGCATTGCGCTACCTGCCGCGGCCGTGCCAATTTCTCCATGGACTGACATGACGTTGAGTGGCGCGACCATGCGCACGATGGCTGGGCAGGATCCACTGTGCAACGCCGAAGGCCTCGGGCGGATGGCCAAGTGGTTTGTCGGCGATGGCGACGCCAGCGATCCGTATGCTTCGCCAGTGTTCGGTGATTTTGTGGGGCTTCCACCGCTGCTCATTCAGGTCGGCGAAATCGAGACGTTGCGCGACGACGCTGTTCGCGTTGAGCGCGCGGCAATCGCGGCTGGCGTTGCATGCGAACTCGAAATCTTCCCCGAGATGATTCACGTGTTCCAAGCGTTCGTCGGCATGGTTCCTGAAGCCGACGGAGCTCTCGACAAGATCGGTGTCTTTCTGCGCGGCCATATGGGCCTCGCCGGGAACGAGAAGTGATGAGCACACTCGCGGGACGTACTGCCTTGGTGACGGGCGGCGGATCAGGTATCGGGTTCGGTGCGGCCGCGATGCTCGCAAGCGACGGCGCGATCGTGACGATTTGTGGACGAACGGAGTCGAAGCTGATTGATGCTGTCGCGATCTTGGGTGAAGGTGCGCGCTACATCGTCGCTGATATCACCGAGGAATCGGCGATCGCCGGCGCAATCGCGTTCGCTGCCGAACCGACAGGCCGGCTCGATGTCGTGTTCGCGAACGCTGGCGGCTCGTTGCATATGGGCGGCATCGCCGATGCAGATCTTGCTGCGTTCCGAGCGACGGTTGATCTGAATCTCACCGGCACGTTTCTCACCATCAAACACGCCGCGAAACAAATGGCTGCGCAGCTGCCGAGCGGCGGTTCGATTATCGGAATGTCGTCGGGTGCTGGGCATTTCCCGCACCGATTTCTTCCCGCGTACGGCGCCGCGAAAGCTGGCATCGACATGCTGTGCAAGTACGCGGCGGAAGAGTGGGGTGTGCATGGCGTGCGCGTCAATACGGTGCAGCCTGGAATCGTCGCAGATGAACTGATGGCACCGATCACCGCCGGCGGCAAGCTGCTCGATGACTATCTCGAACAGATGCCGATCTCGCGTGTCGGTCAGGTCGAGGATATTGCGGCCGCTGTGCGTTTCCTGGCTGGGCCAGAATCATCGTGGATCACTGGCGTCACACTTCCCGTCGACGGTGGTCACCACCTTCGACGAGGTGCGAACTACGCCAAGTTGTTCGAATAGCTCGACGATACGGCCATATCCAGCCGGACGAGTACCCCTCGGACGATGAGTAATGCGAGCATGGCTGTGAGGATGACGGCGTCGATCGCGAAGACGCTGCGCACGCCGATCGCGTCGGTAAGTGCACCTTGCCCGAGCAGGCCGCACGGCATGCACAATCCGAACGTCATGAGCCACACGCTGGTGACGCGACCGCGGAATTCGTCGGTCGTAAAGGTTTGGATTGCCCCATGGTCGATCGACACCACGATGAGGTATGCGGCGCCGAGGACGACCATCGCAAGTATCGCGGCGAGGTAGTTGCCAGCGATCGCCAGGCCGAGCATCGAAATCGCGCCGCTCATAATTCCCAACGTGAGCGCGCGTGATTTGCGGACTCGGTCCTCGCTGCCGCCGAGCGAGATCGCCGCGCCGATAGCACCGATACCGAAGACGCCGAGCAGCACACCGTAACTGCTGGCACCGATGTTGAGTTCGTCCTGAGACAGTTTCGGAATGAGATAGATCACCGGCGGGATCACAAACGCGAACACCATGTGTACGCCGATGACCAGGCGCAATACCGGTATGTCGATGATGTGCTGCAGTCCGAGTCGCCACCTTTGAAAGTTTGAAAGCCCATCGTTCGGTGCATGCACGGCTGGCGCCGGTCCCATCATGAGCAACGCCACGATGACCGCGATGTAGCTCAGCGCATTGATTCCGAAGGCCGAACCAGCGCCGAAGTTGTCGATCGCAAGCCCGGCGCACAGCGGACCGAGTGCACGTGCGATGTTGAATTGGGTGCTGTTGAGCGTGATCGCGTTGATCAGATGATCGCGAGCTACGAGCTCGGCAGGCAACGACTGCCATGCAGGGGTCTGGATCGCTGTGAAAACTCCGCCCAGTAACGACAAGGCAAAC
>JBBRPC010000152.1:0-9024 GCA_038228615.1 Acidimicrobiia bacterium
GAATGTCTTCGGCATGTACTTGCGCAGGCCGCCCATGTCTTTTTTCATATCGAAGCTGTGGTGCGCGCCCGAGTGGCTGACCGAACCAGCTCCAAGGAAGAGGTTCGCTTTGAAGAACGCGTGGGTAAAGAGATGGAAGATCGCCGCCGTCCACGCCCCGACACCCAAACCCATCACCATGTAGCCGAGCTGGCTGATGGTGGAATAGGCCAACACCTTCTTGATGTCGTTTTGGACGAATGCAAGCCCTGCACCGATGATCACGGTCACGCCACCGATGAGCGCCATCGGGTTCACGCCGCCACCGCCGATCTGGAAACCTTCGTAGAAAATCGGGTAGACCCGCCCTCCGAGATACACCCCAGCAACAACCATCGTTGCAGCGTGGATCAACGCCGACACTGGCGTTGGTCCTGCCATTGCGTCGGGAAGCCAGGTGTGCAACGGAAACTGTCCGGACTTGCCCATGATCGCGAGCAACAACGCGGCGGCGCACCAGAACAACAGCGACTTCGAGCCGCCTTGAGCACCGAGTCCGATGGCGGCCTGGTTGACCTTGGTGATATCGAAACTGCCGGTACCAGTCCAACGCTGCACGACGAAGAACGTCATGATGACCCCGGTGAGCAACCCAATGTCGCCCGTTCGGGTTGTCAGGAAGGCCTTGAGCGCTGCATTGCTGTTGGCCTTGTCTTCCCACCAATGACCGATGAGCATGAACGAACACAAGCCGACGAGTTCCCAACCTGCAAGGAGTTGCAACGTGCTGCTCGCAACCACCAAGAACAACATCGAGGCGCTGAACAGCGACAGCGCTGCGAAATAGTGGTTGAACCGAAGGTCGCCTTTGAGATATTCCGTGCTGTAGAAGTGCACAAGCAGCGAGATGGTGGTGACGACGAAGAGCATCATCACGGCGAGGCCGTCGACCTGTATTCCTACGTTGAGTTTGAATCCATTGTTTTGGAACCACGTGGTGGAATGGATAATCGGCGTCACGATCTTTTCGTGACTCGCCCCACCGTTTTCGGCGGCGAGGCGAATACTGCGCCCAAGCGATCCCATCGCTTGCAGCACACCGCCGCTGACATGTTCGCTGTCGTTGACATGCGAGATCCACTGAACGACAGCGCCGACTGCAAGCACCCATGCTGACCCGATCGAGCCAAGCCCAATCCAGGCAGCTCGTTCGCTGAACCGTTTCCCGATCAACAAGATGACGATGTAGGAAAGCGCCGGGATGAGCGGGATGAGCCAGGCGTGATCAAGGAACCAGAAGTGTTTCATCGCGTCCGCTATCCCTTCAACACATCTACGTCGTCGGGGTTGGCGCTGCGCAGGTTGCGATAAATCAGTAACACGATGGCGAGACCGACACCGACTTCGGCGGCAGCAATCGTCAAGACGAACAACGCGAACACTTGGCCAACCGCGTTGTTGAGTGTCGCGCCGAATGCGACCATATTGATATTGACACCGACCAGCATCAACTCAACGCTCGCCAGCACGAGCACCGTGTGCTTTCGAGTCACCACGCCAAAGATTCCCGTTCCGAACAGAAATGCAGACAACAAGAGGAACTGATTGAGCATCATCGCAACATCAGTCCTTTCGTGCCATCACGACGGCGCCGATCAACGCGGCGAGCAGCAATACCCCGACGACCTCGAATGGCACGAGGTAGCCACGAAATACAAGATTGCCGATCTCTTGAGTGCGAACCGGCGCCTTCAATTTGATCTTGTCGTTGCCGAACTGGTCGATGAACGCCCAACCGACAGTTCCAGCGAACAGCGCCGCCGCAGCGAGTCCTGGCCAGCGCAGATCGTTGCTCAGTTTTTCGTCAGCCTCCATTGGTGCACGAGTGAGCATGATGCCAAACAGGAATAACACGATCACCGCACCGATGTAGACGATCACCTGCACCCACGCCACGAACTCCTGGCCGAGCAGAATGAACTGTGCAGCACCACCAGCAAGCACGAGGATCAACCACAGCGCGGCATGAACAATGTTGTCTGTCGTGACAACACGGATCGCGCCCGCGGCCATGAACGCCGCAAACATCCAAAAGGCAACGTTCTGAGCGACCACTACTTCTTGGCCTTCTTCACTTCCGCTCCCAGTTCGAGGGGTTCAGCCTCAGGGACGGTCGCCTCCCACTCGCCAAGCTTTTCCATGTCGTGCAACAGGCTCGCGATCGAGAACTCCGAATACTCGTACTCAGGGCTCCAGTGCAGCGCGTCGAACGGGCACACTTCAACGCAGATGCCGCAATACATGCACAACGCGTAGTCGATGTCGAACCGGTCGAGCACCGAGACCGTGCGTTCGCGGCCGCCCTCACGACGCGCGGGACGTTTTTCTTTGTGGCCTTCGATGTAGATGCACCAGTCGGGACAGCTACGCGCGCACAGCATGCAGACGGTGCAGTTTTCTTCCTTGAGCGCGATCACGCCACGGGAGCGGGGCGCAACCTCTTCTTTTTCATGTGGATACTGCACCGTGACTGCAGGCTTGAGCATCGTTCTGAGCGTGACGCCCAATCCCGTTGTCATGCCTTTGACATGTTTACCGAATGTCGCCATTTAGAAGGCCACCTTGAATGCGCCGGTCAAAAGAATGTTGACCAGCGAGATTGGAATGAGCCATTTCCACGCCAGCGACTGGAGTTGATCTTCACGAAGTCGTGGATATGTAAACCGTGCCCAGAACATGAGAAAAGCAACGACCATGATCTTGGCGAACAGAACGAGCGGTCCGATCCAGTTGGCAATTTGACCGTTCACACCAGGGAGTGCCCATCCACCAAGGAACAGCGTCGCGGCCAAGCCGGCATATACGAACGCCGTTCCGAACTCGCCAATGAAAAAGAACAGGAATCGAAATCCTGTGTACTCGACCATGTACCCGGCTACAAGTTCGGATTCCGCAACAGGCATGTCGAACGGCGGTTGCGTCAGTTCGGCTTGGGCCGCGACCATAAAGAGCGCGAACCCCACGAACTGCGTGAGGATGAAGGGCGAACCGAGACCGCTCCATCCGAAAATCGATCCGTTCTTTTGCGCGTACACGATGCCCTGCAGATTCATCGTTCCCGATTGCACTACAACGCCAACCACTGCGAGCACAAGCGGAAGTTCGTACGCGATGAGTTGGGCCGCGGCGCGTAGCGCTCCGATGAGCGCATATTTGTTGCTCGATGCCCATCCGGCCATCAGTACCCCGATGACTGAAAGACTCGACACCGCAAGCGCATAAAAAATGCCGACGTCGATGCCGCCGATACCGTTGGACGCTTTCGTTCCGCCGTGCAGCGCACCCGCAACGACGGCGTTCGGGCCGGCCGGGAGCACAACGAACATCAAGAACGTGCTCATCACCACGATCGCTGGCGCCATCTTAAAGACGCGACGGTCGGCGCCGGCCGGAATGATGTCTTCTTTTTGAATGAACTTGATGCCATCACCGATGAGTTGGAACCAACCGTGAAAGCCACCGGGATCCATTGGGCCAACGCGGCTTTGCATGTGGCTCATCATCTTGAGCAAGAACGTGTAACCGAGCAACAACGCACCGACCGGAATGAGACCCATCACGAGCAGCGTCTTGATCGCGAGCGTGGTGCCCCATCCGCCGGGCATATTGAGCGCGAGGAGGTGGGTCATCGGTCGATATCTCCGAGGATGAAGTACAAACTTGCCAGCACCGTGATGATGTCGGGAACGTAGATGCCCTGGACCAGCCACGGCAGGATCGAGACGTTCGAAAACGACGCAGTGCGAATTTTCACTCGAAATGGCCCGGTCGCACCTTTGGAAATGACGTAGTAACCCATTTCGCCAAGCGGGTTTTCGGCGTTAACGTAAATCTCGCCCTCTGGCACCTTGATGATCCTCGGCACCTTCGACATGATCGGCCCACTCGGAATTTGGTCGAGCAGTTGCAAAATCATGCGAGCCGATTCGCGCGTTTCTTGGAGCCGGACCCAGTATCGCGAAAAGCTGTCGCCGTCGGGATGCGTCCACACCTTCCAATCGATCTCGTTATACGGAAGATCCGGTCGGCCATCGCGCCGTAGATCCCAATCAACACCACTTGCGCGCAAGTTCGAACCGCTCACGCCATAGCTGGCACCGAGTTCTGGAGGAATGATTCCGACGCCGCGAGTGCGTTGTTGAAAGATCGGATTGCCGAGTACGAGATCTTCGAATTCGTCGCAGCTCTCCAACATCTTGCGCATCGTGTTGCGGCACTCGGCGATCCATCCCCACGGTAGATCTTCTTTGATGCCGCCAATGCGGTTGTAGTTCGGATGGAACCGACCGCCCGTCGCACTTTCGATGAGGTTCAGCGCGTATTCGCGGTCGCGGAATCCGAAGAAAGCAGGAGTAATGGCACCAACCTGCAGCGCCATATCGCCGAGAAACAACAGGAAGGTCGAAATGCGCGCCAACTCCGTGAGGATCGTGCGAATGTACAACGCACGAGGCGTTGCTTCGATGTCCATGAGACGCTCAGCAGCGGCGATGAATGGCACTTCGTTGGCGAAACTCGACAGCCAGTCGATGCGGTTGATGAGCGTCGTAATCTGTGGATACGTGCGGTATTCGGTGAGTTTTTCGTAGCCGCGGTGCATGTAACCAATGACAGGATCCGCCTTGATCACGCGTTCGCCGTCAAGGCGGACTACCAAACGCAGCGTGCCATGCGTTGCCGGATGCTGCGGGCCGAGGTTCAAAATCATGTCGCCGGTGTCGAGTTCGACATTCATCTTGGAATCGGCGAGCGGCGTGTACAGCTTCGGATCGACCTGAAATCCCGGTGTTTCGCCGCGCGCCTTGGTCGGACTCATGATTCGCCCCCTTCCGCCTCGTCGTCGGCTTCGCCTGGCATGCCCTCGACGTTGACCAACCCTGGCCATGGTTTCACTTCACGTGCGAGCAGCGGGAAATCTTTGCGCAACGGAAAGCCTTCGAATTCGTGGGGCAAGTACAGGTGCCGCAAACTCGGGTGCCCGTCGAATATGAAGCCGTACATCTCCCAACATTCGCGCTCGTGCCAGTCGGCACCGGGAAAGGTGGCGCACCACGATGGCAAATGTGGATTCGCGGTGGGAACGTCGACTTTCAACGTGAGCCCGGACCGCGCGACACGGGTGGACAGCACGCGAGCAAAGGCCTGGAAGCGGCCTGCGCTTCCGGCCACGCCATAGGTCGTCTCTGTGGGCTGCGTCGGCGCACTCGTGTCGGTGGTGGCGTCGTCGCCGCCAACCGCTGGCATCGGCATCCAGTCGATCCCGCTGATGAAACAGAGGTAGTCGAACCCGAGTGTCCGGCGACACGCTGCCGCCGCGTTTGCCCACGCATCGAGTGCGACGCGCACCACAAGATCGCCGCATGCTTCGGCCGACTCAAGTACCGCTTCGGCGCCGATTTCAGCCGCGAGGCGCGCCAGTAGATCGGCGTTCTCTGGCGACGGCGCGGGCGGGTCGATCGTCGCGACGGCCGCTGCGGGTGCGGATTCGTCGACGCCGTCGGCAGGATTGGCAGCCGAGGTGGCTTCGTCATCCGCCAACGATGATCGGTTCCCAGCCTTTGCCCTGCCAACGATCGGCCGGGTCTTCTTTTTGGATCCGCTCTTGCAACATCACGATGGCTTGGATGAACGCTTCCGGACGCGGAGGACAGCCTGGAACGTACACATCGACTGGGATTATTTGATCCACGCCTTTCGTCACCGAATAACTATCCCAGTACGGTCCGCCGCAATTCGCACACGATCCCATGGAAATCACGTACTTCGGATCGGGCATTTGTTCGTAGAGGCGCTTGATCGCTGGCGCCATCTTGTCGGTGACGGTGCCGGAGATCACAATGAGATCTGCCTGCCTCGGACTGGCCGGAAACGGAATGACACCAAGACGCATGACGTCGTAACGCGGCCCGGCGAGGGCTGCACCCATCTCGATCGCGCAGCATGCAAGGCCCCACTGGAACATCCAGAGTGAATATTTCCGGCTGTAGTTCAACAATTCACCGACGGGCTTCAACATTCCTTTGCGGAGGGCTCCACTGGTCATCAAGCCCATTTGAGCAACCTTTTGCGCCACAAATAGGCGAGACCGGCCACCAAGATGGCAACGAATACGAAGATCTCGACGAAACCGAACCAGCCGAGCCCGCCATGGCTTGCACCGTCGGCATTGAGCGCCCAAGGGAACACGAACACGGCTTCGACGTCGAAAATGACGAACATCAACGCATAGACGTAATAGCGAACATTTTGTTGCCCAAACGTTCCGAACGGATCCGAACCCGATTCGTAGGTGATGTATTTCTCAGGCTGTGGGCGCGTCGGTCGCAACAGAACCGCGACGCCCAGCATGGCGCTCACCATCACGATGGCTGCCAACACGAACACACCTACCGACAGGTATTGCCGGTAGTACTCGGTCAGCTCACTTGACGCAATTTGGTCGCTGAAAAGCGCAATCACGAGTGGCTCGTTGCCCCCGGCTCATTGGCGCCCAAACCCTGAGAAACTGGGCCTGGCGCCTTGTGATGGACGTGTCCGCGGAGTATACGCGGCTTGCTTTTCCCAGCGACGAATGGTGGGCCGTGCGACCCACTGCACGCACCGCGCACCTTTCCGCCAGCAACGCAAGAACTGGTTAGTTGGAACGCTTGATGCGCCGAGATATGAGAAGTGAAACGGTTCGTCACGCAATGATGCACCTCCGGCGTATCGACGCTGTCGCGGCAGCACCAGCGCGAAGCTCAGATCGCATGCGGACGGCGTTTGTGTTGTCCGGAGGTGGCAATCAAGGGGTCGCCCAAATCGGAATGCTCCGGGCGCTGATCGAACGCGACATCATTCCCGACGTCGTGGTGGGCTGTTCGGCAGGTGCACTCAACGGGGCTGCGTTGTGTTACGCACCCAATCTCACCGGCATCGCACGACTTGGCGTGGTATGGAACGAACTCACAAGCGACGACGTCTTCCCTGGTGGCAAGCTCGCGAGGGCGTGGAACGTCGTGCGCCGAGGTACGCATTTGTTCCCGAATGACGGCTTGGCACAGGTGATCGAGCGCGCGACTCCGGCGCGCTCGTTTGGAGACCTCGCGATTCCACTTCGTGTCATCGCTGCTGACCTCGACACTGGCGAAGAAGTGGTCTTTTGTCGGGGCCCACTTGCGCCAGCCCTACTGGCCTCGTCAGCACTGCCGGGAGTGTTCCCCGTGATCCGACACGATGGGCGCCGACTCGTCGACGGAGGCGTGGTGGATTCTGTACCGTTATGGCACGCTTTGTGCGGGCCTGTTGATCGAGTCTTCGTGTTAAACGTCTCCAATGGCGTCAGCGACCGCCCCATGAGATCCCCACTTGATGTCGTTATGACCTCATTCGCACATTCGCGCAATATGCGTTACGAACTCGATAGACGCTACGCCTCGGATCAAGTGGAGATCGTCGAACTCCCGCGGCCGCTGGATCCCCGCGAACTGTTCGATTTTTCCGGCGCAAACCATCTCATCAACTGCGCGTACGACCTGTGTGCTCCTGCGCTCGACGCATACCTCGCCGGACAGGTGATCGCGACACCAGAGGATCAGCAGATCCAACGCAAACTCCGTGTGCGCCCCAGAATCCGCACGAGCCGAAGTGCCGCCGCACAGAAATTCCCAGCAGCGCGTTGATCAACTGACTCCGATCAGAAATTTAATCCGTGCCACACTGAAGGCATGTCAACAACCGACCCCTCGCTCCCAGTACCCCAGAACACGCCGGTTACCACTTCGGCACCCCAAGCGGATCCCGAGACCGCGGCGGCGCGAGTCGTAGGTGCATCGAAGATTTACGGTCGTGACGACCACAGCGTCTACGCGCTGAATGACGTGACAGTTGCATTCGCACGTGGACAATTCACCGCGATCATGGGACCTTCCGGTTCGGGCAAGAGCACCTTGATGCACTGCGCTGCCGGACTCGATGAACTCACAATTGGTGAAGCATTCATCGGCGAAGTGAACCTCTCCCAACTCAAAGACAAAGAACTCACCGCGTTGCGCCGCGACAAAGTCGGTTTCGTGTTCCAAGCATTCAATCTCGTTCCCACACTCACAGCGATCGAAAACATCACGCTTCCCATCGCACTCGCCGGTCGCAAACCAGATCAAGTGTGGGTCGACGAAGTTGTCAAGATCACCGGGTTGGATTCACGTCTTTCCCATCGACCGTCGGAGCTGTCGGGTGGTCAACAACAGCGAGTCGCGATCGCGCGAGCGCTCGCATCTCGCCCCGACATCATCTTTGCCGACGAACCAACGGGAAACCTCGACTCGCGATCAGGGGCAGAAATACTCGACTTCTTGCGGCGAGTCGTGCGCGACCTCGGCCAAACGATCGTCATGGTCACCCATGATCCCAACGCCGCGAGTTATGCCGACAACGTGCTCTTCCTCGCCGATGGCCGCATCGTCGACGAGATGAGCGAACCGACCGCAGCGAAAGTGCTCGATCGAATGAAACGGTTCGGCGAATGAGTATCACCACCACGCTCGTTCGTCGGGGGCTGCTTGCAAACAAATGGCGTTTGTTACTCACAGCCATCGCCGTGATGCTCGGCGTCGGCTTCGTCAGCGGCAGCTTCATGCTGCGCGATTCGCTCAAGAACGTGTTCAGCGACTTGACGAGTGAAATCAACAAGGGCATCGATGTCCAGGTGCGCACCAAGGTCGCGTTCGGTGATGCATCGTCAGGCAATCCCGTACCGGCTTCACTCATCGCAACCGTGCGGGCGGTACCGGGCGTCGCCGACGTACAAGGCGGTCTCACCGTTCCCGGAGTGACGATCATCGGCAAAGATGGCAAGGCCAAGCTTCCTCAAGGAGGCCCGACGCTCGGAGTCTCGTGGATCAACAGCGACACCCTTTCGAGCTTGCATCTGGCGGCAGGACGTAAACCAACCGGCACTACCGAAATCGCACTCGACCGTCGTGCTGCAGAAAAGACGGGCTATCA
>JBBRPC010000153.1:0-9008 GCA_038228615.1 Acidimicrobiia bacterium
AACGATCGACAAAGGTGGCTATCAACAGTGGCGCACACAAACCGCGGATCTCGAGGCCTATCTCACTCAGTGTAAAAATCCATTCGTGATCGCAGGCGATTTCAATAGTTCGCAATTTCGTCCGGAATTCCAGTGTCTGCTGAACCTCGGACTCACCGATGTTCACGACGCCCTAGGGCAAGGGCTGAACAAGTCCCTGAAACTGAGCGCCGACGGAGCCTTCAGCGCAATCGGTGCGGTGGCCCGCCTTGATCATGCGTTGGTCAGCGAAGATGTCTTTCCCTTAGATGCGGAAAATCTTGAGTCGTCAGGTAGTGACCATCTGCCATTTTTGGCGGACCTCGCAGTGCGTTCCGCGGCCCCACAGTCGCGTTTGTCACGCCGGCCTTCGCGTTCCTGAAATTGTGTCGACCGTTTCGGGCGGCATCGCGTCGGCGATACGTTCAGCGGTCTTAATTGGCTGTCCAAACTGCAACAAGCGCCCACCAAACGCAATGGACGTCAGCGCAAACCAGGACCAGCCGATCGCCACACCCGCGACGACGTCACTCATCCAATGGACGCCAAGAAAAATGCGCGTCATCGCTACGGATGATGTCACACCAACGGAAAGTCCAACCAGCAGTACCTGGCGGCGACGGGGCACTCCTCGCCCAAGCAGGAGCGCTACGGCTGCGCAGGTGACTGCGGCCGTCGCCGCGTGACCCGACGGAAATGAGTAACCGGAGAATCCAGTAAGGCGACGGATGTTGGGGCGTTCTCGTCCAACGACCACCTTCGTGAGGTTCACAATGATGAGCTGTCCAACGATAACCGTCATCAAAAATGCAGCGGTCGCCCCAGGCTTACGGCGTTTGATCCCCATCCAGACGAGCGACGACATACCCGCAACAATCATGAAGGGGGTCCCTCCGACCAAACTGATGATCCGCATCCAACGCGCGTCGCTGTTTGTTGCATGATCGGCACCGAACCGAGCAGCGGCAAGGTCCCAGCGCGCAAGCATCGCGTTGTGGTCGATGAACATCAAGAGGACGCCGCTTCCGACGACTCCCAACACAAAGATTGCGACGGCGATCGTCAGGAGCAGGCCGGTAATCGTTTCTGGGTTGGCCCGGCCTTGGAGCCAAGCACGGACGCGAACATGGCCACGAAGTGCGGTCGCGATCGTCGGCGCGTCAAGTTGGGGTGCGGCCACGACCGAACGCGGGAGTGTCCAAACGATGCCGGCAGCGCACGTACCCAGGACAAAGCCCAAGGCACCGATCACGATGAGAACCATCAACGAACCTCGCTCACTTCTCACTTGACGTTGATCCGATCATGCGCACCAGCCAGAGAATGCTGCTCACGCGCGGCCGCGGTTTCAAACGCGGTTCTGAGGGTATGCCCAGCGCGGAACCTGGCGAAACAGCGAGAAAGGCAGGAAAATTCGTGAAACCGCGCAAAGTTGCGACACGCTTCGCAGCCGCTTATGCGATCCTGACCGCAGTGATGCTGGTCACCGGCTTTTTGCTTTCGAGGTTGCGATCACTTGATCGGTGGGATGAATCGGCAAACTCCGCAATTGCGAATAACCGAACCGCGTGGGCGACGGCGCTCGCGCGAAATCTCAGTGCTGGCGGCAACACCACCCCGATCATTCTCGTTGCCGTCATCGCGTTCTGCGCGCTCTGGTTCGCCGGGCACCCGCCATGGGCGCTTGCGCTTGTGTTTGCGATGCTGCTCGAAATAACGGTGTTTTCCTCGACGAATTATTTCATAAATCGGCCCCGTCCCCTCGTGGTGCATATCGGGAGCACCCCGACCACCGGCAGTTACCCGTCGGGTCATACTGCCGCGACCACAGTGGTTGGCGTGACTTTGCTATACGCAATTATCCGCCTCCGCGGGACTCGTTGGTTACGGGCCGGGGCTTTTGTTTTGACGATTGCCGCCGTCGTGTTTGTCGCAGCGAGTCGTGTGTACCTCGGAATGCATCATCCGACGGACGTAGTTGCGGGTGCGCTTCTTGGCGTTGCGTGCGTAGCAGCGGGGAGCATCGCGACGAGCCCGAACCCGACAAAGCGACAATCGCCACTTGGCCACCCCGATGTCGTGCAAGTCAGCCCGAATCCTCGCCATTTATAGCCACCAAATTTCCCGAGTACGAGGTTCTCGGTGCCGCGGTTTGGCTGCGACTCGGGATGGGTAGTGGCGGAGGTGCGCGCCGTCCTCGGCCGCTCGTCTTGAAGGAGACCGTCACGATGCCACCGTCAAGTACCACGCTGCACGAATCTGAAAGCACGCTCGGGCCTGACCTCATTGATCGCCACCGAGCCATCGTGTCGATCACAGAGGAGCTAGAGGCCGTCGACTGGTACGACCAACGCGCAGCCGCCACAACGGACCCCGAGTTGCGAGCAGTCCTAGAACATAACCGCGACGAAGAAAAAGAACATGCCGTGATGACACTCGAGTGGTTGCGCCGTCACGACCCCATGTTGGATCGCCACCTTCGCACCTACCTGTTTAGCGATGGGTCAATCACTGCCCGCGAGTCGGCGGCCGAATCCGCGTCGGGGCAATCGTCCATTCAAGACCTCGCCATCGGTTCGATGCGCAACCGAAAGGCGTAACCCATGCCCGCGCGTTTCCGCAACCTGGCTCCGCTTTCCGATGCTGCATGGGAGGCCATCGATACAGAAGCCGCCCGGACCATTCGACAGGCCCTCACCGCAAGAGCGATCGTGGATTTCAACGGTCCCCACGGGCCAACAATGAGCTGCGTCTCAACGGGTCGTAGCGAGGCCATCAGCACGATCGCGGGAGTGTCGAATGACGTGCAGTGCACGCTGCGAACCTCGATCCCCCTGATCGAGCTCCGCGCGGATTTTTCGCTCCGCCGAGAGGAACTGGAAGCCATCGACAATGGGGCACGAGATCCGGACCTCGCTCCGCTCGTGTCCGCTGCTCGTTCGATTGCTCGCGCAGAAGACCTCATCGTCTTTCACGGCTCTGGACAGCCGCATACTCTCGGCATCGCCGGCGGGTCATCGCACCCGGTGCTGTCGATACCTACAAGTCCCGAGGAATACCCGCTGCGCGTGGCTGAGGCAATCGCGCTGCTTGAGACTGCCGCAGTCGGCGGTCCGTACGCACTTCTTTTGGGGCCGACCTGCTACACGGCTGTCACGGAGTCGCTGGAGCACGGTGGATACCCGGTGTTGAAGCACGTGACCGCGTTGGTTCGAGACGGGGTTGTGTTGCGGGCTGACGCGCTCGAGGGTGCGCTCGTGATGTCGATGCGCGGCGAGGACTTCGAACTTGTCGTCGGCAACGATTTCTCGGTCTCGTACGTCGTGCACGACGAAGATTCGGTCACGTTCCGGATCGATGAAACCATTGCGTTCATCAACCTGAACCCCGAGGCAGCCGTAGCAATCCTCTCCCCTCTTCAGTGAAGCACTGAAACTCCAACCGAAGGCGGTACCGAATGTCTGATAACAGCCGAACCGAGCCGAGCGCAGCAACCAAAGCGTCCGAAGCCCACGATGAGACCGCGGCGCCCGGGGCCGACGAACGCCCCGAGAATACCGATATTGAAGACGTCGCTCCGAGGTCAGTCGACGACGAAGTCGCGAAGCACTATGAAGAAATGCTTGAACGCGGCGCCCACCAGCAAGGAGAGGGCCGCATCGCGTGAGGGCAATATTTAAGGCCTGATTCGTTGGTGGGATCCCTCTTGTCCCTGTCCTGCCTTACGCCGTTCGCGTCGCGCCCCGCGGGCTCCGAAGACGACTAATAACACGAGCGCGAGCAATATCGACGTCAACATTGCGTTCCTCACACATCACTTTGCGGGACGCCGCTTCCGCTGCGCTCGTCTCCGAGTTGGCGGAGCACCTCGGAGTCTTCAATCGTCGAGTCGGGTCCGTACCCCAAAAGCAGGGTTCCGTGCGTTGAACATTTCGGACAGGTCACCGCAAGAATCGTCACCATGTCTGCCGGATCAGACGCGCCTTCTAGCCGGGACATTTGCTCAATGGCCATCTCAGTTGCCGGCGTGACTTGACGGCAGGTAAAACACTCGACCCGCCCTCCTTCGATCGCACGAAATTGGCCTTCAAAACCCTCACCATCCAGGCCATCCAAGACGTCGGTGATCGTCTGCGCGTCGTGAGTATCGGTGCCATCGGTCGGGCGGACTGCACCCGAGTTGCTGTCGTGCAATGGGGACTCAGCGTTCAAGGTCATAGCACGTTTATTACCCACGCGGTACGGAACGAAAACCTTGCGTTGCGACAGTTTGGTGACGCGCGCTCCTGGGTATGACTGCTGCATGGACGCAATCACCCTCATCAAAAAAGACCACCAGACCGTCGAAGCAATGTTTCGGAAACTCGAAGAGCTTGGACCGCGTGCCCACAAAGCGCGCAAGGAACTCGCAGACCGCGTTATCCACGAACTCGTCGTGCACGCAGCGATTGAGGAAACTGTCCTCTATTCGCGGGTCCGCACTGAACTCGACGGTCTTGAGGACCAGACGCTCGAGGCAATCGAAGAACACCACATCCTCAAGGTGGCGCTTGCGACGCTCGCAGCCACCGGTCCAAACGATGAACGGCTCCCGGCCCGATGCAAAGTCGTGATCGAGCTAGTTCGCCATCATGTCCGCGAAGAGGAGCGCGAGTACCTCCCGCAGGTTCGCAACGCGTATTCCAAGGACGAACTCACGGAGCTTGGAGAACAGCTCGCTACCGCCAAGCAGGCAGTTTCGGCGCAGCCGCTCCTCGCAGCGCTCGAAGCACCGTTGGAGATCGCCGCGAGTGAAGGCGCAGCAATTGTGGACCGCCTAAAGGCCGTTGGAAGTGTCGCCGTGAAGCGAGTTCGAGAACGAGTTGCAATCTGAACCCGCTACCGGCTCGGCAGCAAGCGGTATCGCGCTGACGACGTCTGAGATTCGTAAGCGCAGAACGATGACACTGCCTGCGATCAGCCGCGGGTTCCACCATCTCGATGAGGTTCTGTCGCTGTCCGGTGTCGCCGCGTTCGCAATGTTTTCCGTCCTTGTCGCATTTATCGGAATCGCCCTAGGCGGATTCGATACCCGTCTGCAAACCGGATTTGCGACAATCTCCTCCGGGATTACGGTCTCGATGGTGTTTGTGCTCCAACACACACAACGGCGGGCCCAAATGGCGACGCAATTGAAACTGGACGAACTCATTCGGGCGCTCCCAGAGGCCGATAATCGCATCGTACATATCGAGGCTTCGTCGAACCATGAGTTGGTCGCACTTGAAGAACAGCGTTTGCAGATGCACTCCGAGTTGCGAACAGAATGAACAATGACCGGAACGGGCGACAGATGAGGTACGAGGCCATCCGCCAAACAGCACTCGATTCCACACCGCGAGCGGAGGAGTCGACGCCGCCGAGCACCGCACATAGCGCCCTTCCGCGGCCACCAGTACGCACGACACATTCCATCGTCGTGCTCGACTTTGACGGCACGGCCGCAAACATTGTCGACGACCCCGCCGACGCGCAACTGCATCCCGATGTCGCCGAGGCGGTCCGCCGTTTACACGGCACGCAAACCTGTGTCGCGTTCGTGAGTGGGCGACCCGTATCCTTTTTGCAATCGCGTCTCCCTGCAACCGTCGACGTCATCGTCGGGATTTACGGACTCCAACAGGTCCGCGATGGCATAGTCATCGAAAATCCTCTAGTGGATCCCTTCCGTCCCACGCTTCAATATGCGCTCAAACGCGCCCGTCAAGAGCTGCCCGGCGTCCTGATCGAAGATAAAGACGGGCTTGCGATTACCGCGCACTGGCGTACTCAAGAACGGGACGAGGTCAAGGCAACTCGCGCGTTCGTCGATATTGCGGCGGACACGGGGCTGCAAACCCAGCGGGCCCGAAAAGCGATTGAGCTTGTTGCACCGATCCAGGTAAGCAAGTCTCTTGCACTCGCAGACATTGCGAGGAACTTCACGCGAGTGCTCTACGCAGGCGACGACGCAGCCGACGTCCCACCCCTGCACTGGCTGCGCGCGGCGCTGGCCGAGGGGTCCGTCGCCGAGGTACTCGGCGTCGCAGTGGGTTCGACCGAACTGCCGGAGTCTCTGCGCAACGCCGCCGACATCGTGGTGAATACCCCCAGTGACCTTGCCGAACTTCTCGACAATTTGGACGAGCGTTGGCAGCACCGCGGCTGCCGGTCGCCCGAGCGCAACTCATGAACGACCAACGCGGCGTAATTTGCAAATTACCTTCGCATATTTCGTGTTGCCTCTTTGATCTGGACGGAGTGCTGACGTCGACGGCTTCGGTGCACGAAGCCGCATGGAAACGGGTCTTCGACGAAGTACTCAAAGACGCTGAACATTCCAGTGCCGGTATCCAGCACGATGCCCTCGCCTACGTTCCGTTTTCACATGATGATTACTTGCGGTTTGTCGACGGTCGGGCGCGCAACGACGGAGTGCGAACCTTTTTCACTTCCCGATCAATCGAACTGCCAGTCAAGGCCACGGCCGACCCGTCCGCCGCGCACACAGTGACCAGCATCGCCGAACAAAAGAACGCACTGTTCATCGCGGCCCTCCACCAGGGAAAGCTCACTGCGTTTGCGACCTCTCTGGGCGCGCTACAACGGCTCCACGATTCCGGCATGCGTATCGGCGTCGTATCGGCCAGCGAACACGCAGTTGAGGTCCTCCGCGCAACTGGGCTCGACCGGAATGTGGAAATCGTCGTTGATGGCACAGTGGCGACAGCACAGCACCTAGCCGGAAAGCCGTCTCCGGCGACGTTCATACACGCAGCCGAACAGTTCAATCAGATGCCGCAGCATTGCGCCGTGTTTGAGGATGCGATCGCCGGAGTCGCCGCCGGACGCGCTGGGCATTTCGGACTCGTGGTGGGGATCGGTGGTCCATCGGCAGCTCCTGCGCTGATCAACGCCGGAGCCGACTACGTCATCGAAGATCTCAGTCGCGTCGAGTTGACGGGAAAACCCTCGAGGGTCGCCGGCATCGAAGCACACTGACCGTTCAGCGTTCAGCGTTCAGCGTTCAGCGCATCGTTCACCGTTGTGCGGCATCGCATGTGGGTAAGCACGCCGGTGAGTTCCAGGACTCGATGCACCATCGAAGCTGAAGGCACGACGAGGTCGAACGTGATTCTGAGCGCCGTAAGTTCTTCTTCGATCTCGAACAACATGCGGATTCCCGAGCTGTCGAGGTACGTCGTGCGTGAAAGATCGACAATCACTCCACCGGGATCATCGGCGGCAGCAGAAAGGACCTGGCTCCTGGTGGTGTCGACATTCGCCATGTCGACCTCACCTAAGAGGAGCACAACGACGTGGTCGTCGACTTTCGAGGTTTCGACAGTTACACCTTCGGCCATCTCGACAAACTAGTGGCACGGGCGGATTCACGGCCGATGACCGCCCCGTTGGCGCGCCGTGCCTCGGGATCAAGGCTCACGGTCAAGCTAACGATTCGCGAGCGTCGTAACTGCCGAGAAGAAATGATCAATATCAGAGACGGCTTTCACAAATTTTTCGTAATCAGCAGGTTTCGTCACAAACGCATTGGCATGCAGGTCGTAGCACATTGCGACATCCTTGTCCGCAGACGACGTCGACAAGACGACAACAGGAATGCACCGCAGATGCGGCTCGCTTTTGATGTAGGCCAACACCTCATGGCCGCCGACACGCGGCAAATTGAGATCTAGCAATATCAAGTCGGGTCGGCGCGCGGTTTCGAACGGCGTCCTGCGTTCCAAATATGTGATTCCGTCTTCACCATTTTCGACGTGCGAAATTCTATGGGCGATGCCGGTTTCGGCCAGCGCCTCGCGGATCATGAGCACATCGCCGCTGTCATCTTCAATTAACAAGATGTCGATAAGTTTTTCCTTAGCTCTCGGCATCGTGCTCACACCCAATCATGTTCGACAACTCGACGTGGACGGACGAACCAGTTCCACTTTCGTTAGCACCTATCCAAATTCGGCCTCCATGAAACTCAATGATTTTTTTCGCGAGCGCGAGTCCGATACCGGTGCCTTCGTACGACTCACGGGAATGCAGCCGCTGAAAGATGACAAACACCCGCTCGGTGTACTCAGGCGCAATCCCAATCCCATTGTCGCGGACAGTGATTACAACGCCATGCTCTGAGGCTTGGGCCGAGACTCGTATACGCGGTGACTCAGAGCCTCGGAATTTGATCGCGTTTGCGAACAGATTCTGAAACACCGCCGCGAGCAGTGATGCGTCACCGTGAACGACGGGAAGTGGTTCGATATCAATGAGCGCTCCCGACTCCGCGACCTGAAGCGAAAGCGAGCGAAGCGACGATGCAACCACGTCATCGAGTTCCACAGCCGTGAAACTTTCCGTCGCACGACCGATTCGCGAAAACTCAAGAAGATCATTGATAAGTCGCTGCATCCGTGTGGCGCCGTCGGTAATGAACTCCAGATACTCGTCCGCCCGGTCGTCAAGTTGTCCCCGATAGCGACGATCGAGCAGCTGACAGAAACTCGAAATCTTACGCAGCGGTTCTTGCAAGTCATGCGACGCGACGTACGCGAACTGCTCGAGTTCGGCATTTGAACGCTCGAGTTTCCCAGCCTCATCCGCGGCAGAGACCCGTGCAGCTTCCAGCGCAACGAGTTGTTCGAGCACGGCCGTCCGCATCGTTTCCAAAGCGTCGCGCAATGCCAGAATCTCCGCCGGGCCATCCACGTCGAATGGTTGCAGGAGCGCGCGAGACGTCACTACTTTCGCCTGATCGCCGAGCGCGGCAATAGGACCCACGACAAACTTCCGCAGCGCAAACAGAACAATAAAGGAGCCAGCCACCAACATTGCGACCGCAGAGATCAACACGATCACGACGCGCCTGCTGTTATCGACGATCAGCTGTCTCGCGCTCAACGCGGCGCGAGCCAGCGTCGCCTCAAGCCGGGAGAATGCCGATCGAATGTCATCAAACTGACGTT